>NZ_JAVRFI010000016.1:0-157471 GCF_031845785.1 Streptomyces hesseae | reverse complement strand
TACCAGGGCCCGTCCACCCCACCCCGCCCCCTCACGTCACTACCCCCAGGCCGTCTTTGGCCGGGCAATCCGTGCCGGGCAATCGGGCGGGCGGGTGGGCGAAACCCGCGCCGAAGGCGCGGGAAACCCCCACCGGCGGGCGCCGGAAAGTCCACGGAACCCCCCGCGGGGTGCGGTCACGCCGGCACACTGCCAACCGCCGCCGGCGGAAACTCCTCCAGCCACGCGAACGCCGGCTCGACCCCGGCGATCCGGATCACCTTCGACACCATCGCCCCACCCCGCACAACCCGCAACCCCGCCCCGCACCGCACCGCACGCGCGCGGACCCGCAACAACAGCCGCACCCCGCTGGCGTCCAGAAAGGTCACCCCGCGCAGATCGAGGACCAGCTCACCGCGGCAGCGCGCCGCGACGGCCTCCATCCGCTGCCCCAGCGTCTGCTCGGCCAGGATGTCGATCTCACCGGTCAGTTCCATGACGACCGTTCCCCCGGCCACGCGTTCCCGCATGGTGAAGGCGAGCTCGTACACGCCCATGGCGAACCTCACCGCCCTCCCTCATCGGGCACATCGTGTGCCTTTCTGGTGCCCCGGCCGTGGGCCGATTTCACCTCTGAGGCCCAGCCGTGATCCGGCGTTTCCCAGGGCGACAGCGGCGACAGCACGGAAGCCCCGGCCCCGGACCGCTGTGTGCGCGATGGTCCGGAGCCGGGGCTTCCGGCAAAGCTGGGACGGGGGAAGCGGCATCGGGGGGACAGCCGCTTCCCCCGACGAGGACACGGCCTCCAAGTACGGGCCGCGGTCGGGGGGATTCGCACGGCCCGGACCCCGCAGTGAGGTCCGTATCCCTGGTCCACGAGATTCCTGCCAGATCCGTGAACCGCCCCTCCATCCTCCGCCCCGGCGCGAGCGCCGGAGTCGGCCGAAGGGCCCGGCTTGCAGGGTCCAAAGTCCTTAAAGTCCGTGTGAGGGGTGTGAAACGGTCCACACCGCGCCATGATTTTCGGCCATTCATTCCCTCGTACGTTTGCGCGGATAGACTCTCGCGATCAAGGCGGGCCACAGGGGAGGCAGGGCGTCATCGTGCAGACAAAGAAGGTCGTGCTCTGGGGTCTCGGCATCTTCGTGGCGTACACGATCATCCATTCCCCCGCCCGGTCGGCCGAGCTGGTCCAGATAGGGTTCCAGGGGATCTCGGACGCCGCCATGAACATCGGCGAGTTCATGACCCAGCTCGTCAGCTGACCCGCTACCGACCCGACCGGCGAAGAAGGCACCAGTGATCCGTCATCTCGTCCTGTTCAAGCTCAACGAGGGCGTCGATCGCGACGACCCGCGCGTCGCCGCCGGTGTGCAGGCGTTCGAGGAGCTGGAAGGCGCCATTCCCGAGCTGCGCTCCTGGGAGTGCGCCTGGAACATCTCCGACCGGCCGATCGCCTACGACTACGCCATCAACTGCTCGGTCGAGGACACCGACGCGCTCCAGCGGTATCTGGAGCACCCCGCCCACCAGGCGGGCGTCGCCCAGTGGCGCGAATTCGCGACCTGGGTGATCGCCGACTACTCGTTCTGACACCCCCTCCGACACCCCTCGCCTCCCAGGCGAGGGGTGTTTTTTGTCGCCAACACGGCGCTATGCGGTGCTTGCACACTACGGACATGTCTTGTGATGCTATGACCGCTTTTGCCGGATGAGTTGATCGATTTTGACCGCGAAGGGGTGGTGACCATGCCGGCCCGTACAGCGCCCGAAGCCCCCCTCCGACGCGACAAGTCCACCGACGAAACCGACCGCGTCACCGCCCCTGCCGCCGACCGCGTCACCGACGCCGTTACGGACGCCGTCACGGACGCCGTCACAGACGTCCGCGACATCCCCGACAGCCTCCCCGACGACCTCGGGCCCGCCGGGGCCCACGACGCCGACGAGGACGGCCGGCCCGGCGAGCCCGGCGCCGTACGCGGCCCCCGTACCCGGGAGGGCCGGGGAGCCGACGCCAGGGCCCTGACCCAGGTGCTCTTCAAGGAGTTCGTCACCCTGGAACCCGGCACTCCCGAGCACGCCCGCGTGCGCGCCGCCCTGATCGAAGCCAACCTCCCCCTCGTGCGGTACGCCGCGGCGCGTTTTCGCAGCCGCAACGAGCCCATGGAGGACGTGGTCCAGGTCGGCACCATCGGTCTCATCAACGCCATCGACCGCTTCGACCCCGACCGCGGTGTCCAGTTCCCCACCTTCGCGATGCCGACCGTCGTCGGCGAGATCAAGCGGTACTTCCGCGACAACGTCCGCACCGTGCACGTCCCGCGCCGCCTCCACGAGCTGTGGGTGCAGGTCAACGGCGCCACCGAGGACCTGACGGTGCTCCACGGCCGGTCCCCCACCACCGCCGAGATCGCCGACCGGCTGAAGATCGCCGAGGAGGAGGTGCTGGCCTGCATCGAGGCCGGCCGTTCGTATCACGCCACCTCCCTGGAGGCCGCCCAGGAGGGCGACGGCCTGCCCGGCCTGCTGGATCGCCTCGGCTACGAGGACCCCGCCCTCGCCGGGGTCGAACACCGTGATCTCGTACGCCATCTGCTCGTACAGCTTCCTGAGCGGGAACAGCGGATCCTCCTGCTGCGCTACTACAGCAATTTGACGCAGTCGCAGATCAGCGCGGAGCTGGGGGTGTCACAGATGCATGTGTCCCGGCTACTCTCACGAAGCTTCGCCAGGCTGCGTTCCGCAAATCGAATCGACGCCTAACCCTCGCGGGTGACCCCTCCCCCGAGGTCATGGGGAAGATAAATCGACTTGACGCTACAGCGTGTTGCCGACATGTGACATTCTGCTGGAACTGCGTTTGCCACAGCGCAGCCTCCGGTATTCAGGTGGAGGCTGAAGGCCCCTCGCACGAGGGTGCCGCTGTGATCCGTCCGCGACCTCAAGGGGGTGGCATGTCCGTAGACCTGGGCAGCGCGAAGGTGCTCGCCAACGACGCACCGCACGCCGTGCTCGACGACTGTGAAGCCATCGACACCCGCACCCTCTCCCGCTCCCTCTTCCTGCGGCTGGCCGCGCTCGACCGGGACAGTGCCGAGCGCACCTACGTCCGCGACACCCTGATCGAGCTCAACCTCCCCCTCGTGCGGTACGCCGCGGCCCGCTTCCGCAGCCGCAACGAACCCATGGAGGACATCGTCCAGGTCGGCACCATCGGGCTGATCAAGGCGATCGACCGCTTCGACTGCGAACGGGGTGTCGAATTCCCGACGTTCGCGATGCCCACGGTGGTCGGTGAGATCAAACGCTTCTTCCGGGACACCAGCTGGTCCGTGCGCGTCCCGCGCCGCCTCCAGGAGCTGCGCCTCGCCCTCACCAAGGCCAGCGACGAGCTCGCCCAGAAGCTCGACCGCTCGCCCACCGTCCCGGAGTTGGCGGTGTGCCTCGGCGTCTCCGAGGAGGACGTCGTCGACGGCCTGGCCGTGGGCAACGCCTACACGGCGAGCTCGCTGGACTCCCCCTCCCCCGAGGACGACGGCGGCGAGGGCTCCCTGGCCGACCGACTGGGCTACGAGGACACGGCGCTCGAGGGCGTGGAGTACCGCGAGTCACTCAAGCCCCTGTTGGCGAAGCTGCCCCAGCGCGAACGTCAGATCATCATGCTGCGGTTCTTCGCCAATATGACGCAGTCGCAGATCGGCGAGGAGGTCGGCATCTCCCAGATGCACGTCTCCCGGCTGCTGACCCGCACGCTGGCCCAGCTACGGGAAGGCCTCATCGCCGACTGACGCCCCGGGCGTATACAAGCTGACGAATCGTCAGCGAAACTGGGCCGATGCGACGGAAGACGCTCGTCTGCCTGGTTGCGGTGGGCACGCTCGCCACGGCGGGCTGCGGCGGCGGCGATCGCGAGGGCCGCGTCGCCACGGGGGCCGCCGGACCCGGCACCACAGGAGCGGCCGGTCACGCCGTACCGCCCAAGGGCGGCGTGGAGCTCATCCCGCTCCCCGCCCCGAGCCCACGCCCGAGTCCCACGGCCGGCGCGTCCCCTTCACGATCGCCACGACGGCCGGCCCCCGCACTCATCATGAGCGAACCGCGCCGCGAACCGGCCGACGAGCGCTGGTGCGAGCGCGTCACCCTCGCCTTCGCCAACACCGGCGGCACGGCGATCGCCTCCGGCACGGTCACCCTGACCGTCCACATCCTGGGGAAAACCGGCATCGACCGGGCGACGATCCCCTCCATCCAAGCCCTCCCGTCCCCGATAGCCCCGGGCGGCCGGGCGGAGGACACCTGGAAGGTGTGCGTCGACGCACGGCGGGTCCTGCCGGGGATGCGGATCGAAACCCGCGAGGTCAGGGCGACATGGACATAGACGCGGACCGAATCAGCCCCTCCGGCGTTTGAGGAGCGGGGGTCCGGGGGCGGAGCCCCGGGAAACGGTGAAAGGGCGGGGCCGGGGAGAACTCAGCCCAGCGCTAGCCAGGCCGCCCCGGCGACGAGCACGATCGCGACGATCACCCCGACGATCAGCCCGGCACTCGGCCCGGAAGAGGACTTCGCCCGCCGCGCCGCCGCGCGCCCCCCGCCGGGGGCGGCCACGGGCGCCACGTCGGCGCCGTCCTCGGCCACGAACGCTCGGAACATCTGCGTGCTACCCGCGGGGTCGTACTCGCCACCGGGGTTCTGCTGAGGGTTGGCCATGGGCGGGACCCTAGCGAAAGCCCGTGCCGCCGCGCCCGCCGGGCCGCCCCTTTACGCCCGCCCGAAGAACCCTTGGGTCTCCTTTTACCCGATAATCCCATTTTTCATTTGCCTTCAGCAACCAATCTTCCCTATGGTTGCCCAGAGCAACCTAAACCGTCGAGCGAATGGCACCCGGGAGCCGAGGCCCATGGCCGCACAGGAGCAGTACGAGGAGCTGGCGCGCCAGCTGAGCGCCATCGGCGCGGTGAAGCGCGGTCTGAGCCGCGTCCTGCCGCCGGACTGTTCCCCGGCCACGGCCATCATGCTCACCCTGCTGAAGCAGCACGGGGAGATGCGGATGAGCCGCCTCGGCGAGCTGCTGTCCATCGACGCCTCGGTGACCAGCCGGCATGTCGCCTACGCCGCCGAGCGCGGCTGGCTCGAACGGCAGCCGGACCCGCTCGACAAGCGGTCCCGGCTGCTGAGCCTCACCGCCAGCGGCCAGGAGCTGCTGGACGAGGTCTCCGCGCGGTACACGGACGCGCTCGCCCACGCCCTCCAGGACTGGTCCGACGACGACGTCGGCCACCTCATCGGCCTGATGACGCGACTCCGCGACAGCTTCGGCGACTGCCGGTCGCGGCAGTACCACCACTCCGGCGGCCCGTCCGGCGCCGAATCCACCACCCGTACACCCGTCTGACCACCAAGCGAGAAAGGAAGTCCATGGCCAAGTCCTCACCGGCAGGTGTGCGGGACGCCTCTGGAGCCCCGGCGACCGTCGGAGCCCCCACCGACGCGGCGCCCATGACGCACCGCCAGATCATGGAAGCGCTCTCCGGGCTGCTGCTCGGCATGTTCGTCGCGATCCTCTCCTCGACGATCGTCTCCAACGCCCTGCCCGAGATCATCCACGACCTCCACGGCAGCCAGTCCTCCTACACCTGGGTCGTCACGGCCTCGCTCCTGGCGATGACCGCGTCCACCCCGCTCTGGGGCAAGCTCTCCGACCTCTTCAGCAAGAAGCTGCTGGTGCAGCTGGCGCTGGTCGTCTATGTGGCCGGCTCGGTCGTGGCCGGTCTGTCGCAGAACACCGGCATGCTCATCGCCTGCCGTGTCGTCCAGGGCATAGGCGTGGGCGGTCTGTCCGCCCTGGCCCAGATCGTCATGGCCGCGATGATCTCCCCGCGTGAGCGCGGCCGTTACAGCGGCTACCTCGGCGCGACCTTCGCCGTGGCGACCGTCGGCGGCCCGCTGCTCGGCGGTGTCATCACCGACACCAGCTGGCTCGGCTGGCGCTGGTGCTTCTACGTCGGCGTACCGTTCGCGGTCATCGCGCTGATCGTCCTTCAGAAGACGCTGAAGCTGCCCGTCGTCAAGCGTGACGTCAAGGTCGACTGGCTGGGCGCCCTCTTCATCACCGCCTCCGTCACCCTGCTGCTGATCTGGGTCACCCGGGCCGGCAAGGGCAAGGACTACGACTGGATCTCCTGGCAGACCGCCGCGATGGTCGGCGGCTCGATCGTGCTCGCCGCGCTCTTCCTCCTGACGGAGTCGAAGGCCGCCGAACCGATCATTCCGCTGCGGCTCTTCCGCAACAAGACCATCGCCCTGTCCTCGCTCGCGAGCCTCTTCGTGGGTGTGGCGATGTTCGCCGGCACGGTCTTCTTCTCGCAGTACTTCCAGCTGGCGCGCGGCGAGTCGCCGACGATGTCCGGTGTGCTGACGATCCCGATGATCGCCGGTCTCTTCGTTTCGTCGACGGTCTCCGGTCAGATCATCACCAAGACCGGTCGCTGGAAGGCCTGGCTGCTCAGCGGTGGCGTCCTGCTCACCGCCGGTCTGGGCCTGCTCGGCACGATGCGCTACGACACCCCGTACTGGCACCTCGCCATCTACATGGTGCTCATGGGCCTCGGCATCGGCATGATGATGCAGAACCTCGTGCTCGCCTCGCAGAACCAGGTCGAGCCGAAGGACCTCGGCGCCGCCAGCTCCGTCGTCACCTTCTTCCGCTCCCTGGGCGGTGCGGTGGGTGTCTCCGCGCTGGGCGCGGTGCTCGCCAGCCGGGTGCCGGACTATGTGAAGGACGGCCTCACCGCGCTCGGCCCGAAGGCCGCGGCGGCCATGGGCCACGGCGGTACGGGCGGCGGTGGCATCCCGGACCTCAAGTCCCTGCCGGCGCCGCTCCGCACGGTCATGGAGAGCGCGTACGGGCACGGCATCGCGGATGTCTTCCTCTACGCGGCGCCGTGTGCGCTGATCGCCTTCATCGTGACGCTCTTCATCAAGGAGGTCGCGCTGAAGGGCACCCCCGGGGCGGCGACCGCCGCCTCCGAGCCGGCCGGGAAGGCCGGCTGACGAACCCCGGCCGACGGGGGCGCGCGCCATGAGCGGAGTGCGTCGCCCCCGGAGGCCGGTCGCCCGGACGGACCGGAACGGCATGAACGGTCCCCGGGCACACGGCCCCGGCGGGGGCGCGTGCTCACACAGGCAGGGGACGGCCTGAGCACGCGCCCCCGACCGGGGCCGCAACTTTTTCCGCGGAGTGCGTCGTGGGTCGGGGCGCACCCCCTCAGGACTGGGTCGCCCCGCGCGAGCGGTCCCGCATGACCTCGATCCCGGCGATAACCGTGTCGAGCGCGAACGAAAAATCGTGCTCCCACATCCCCGCCGTACCCCCCTCGTGCTGGGCCGTCCGCTTCTCCACGACCTCCGTCACCTCCTCGTACGGCTCCGTGGTCTCCCTGCGCTGCGCGAACGCCTCGACGACCCGCTGGTAGTACTCGTCCTCGGTGAGCCCCTGCTCTCGGCAGCGCTCCTTGTACATGCCCTCGACGGCCGCGAATCCGTAGACGAACTGGAAGAGGGCCGAGATCGCGCCGGTCATCGCGTGCGGGGCCACCCCGCTGCGGCGCATGACGGTCAGCGTGGCCTCGGAGAAGGCCAGCGCGCTCGGCCCCACGTTGAGGTACTGGCCGAGCAGCCGCGGCATCCAGGGGTGGGCGACGAGGACGCGCCGGTACTGGACGGCCAGGTCGCGGAGCTGGGCGCGCCAGTCGGCCGTCTCGTCGGCCAGGTCGGGCAGGTCCAGCTCGCCGCTGACGTGGTCGACGGCGAGCTCCAGCAGTCCGTCCTTGGTGTCGACGTACCAGTAGACCGACATGGCGGTCACGCCCAGCTCCGCGGCGAGGCGGCGCATCGAGAACTTCGCCATCCCGTCGGTGTCGAGCATCCGCACGGTCGTGGTGACGATCCGCTCCAGGTCGAGCGCGCCCTCGCCGGTCTGGCCGTCGGCCTTGCGACGGGGCTTGTCGGTCAGCCACACACTGAGCCGGGAATCGTTCGCGCGGCCTCCGCTAGCCATCCCGGCTCCCCCTCTTTCCACTGGTCAGTACACCTCGCATGCTACGTCCACGCCATTCCGGTTACGGCTACGCCTGCTGCCGTTCCGCCCGGCGGAGCAGGACCGCCGCCACGATGCCGCCCGCGAGCACGGCGGCCGCGCCGACGAGCTGGCTGGCCTGCACACCGGAGGCGAAGGCGTCCTCGACGGCGGTGCGGTCCGCCGCCGTACGGGCGTGGCCGAGCGCCTCGGGCAGCGAGCCCGCACCGGCGGCGACGGCCGGGACGAGTGCGGCGAAGCGGGAGTTGAGCACCGCGCCGAGCACGGCGACGCCGAGACCGTTGCCCGTCTCCTGGAGCGTGCCGTTGACGCCGGCGCCGATGCCCGCCTTCTCCGGCGGGATGGCGGACATGACGGCGTTGGCCATCGCGGGCATGGAGATCGCGATGCCGACGCCCATGAGGATCAGGCCCAGCAGCATCCCGCCGTAGCCGTGCGCGCCCAGGACGGCGATGGAGGCCAGACCGGCGGCCAGCAGGCCCATGCCGCCGCCGATGGCGGCCGGGGTGCCGATCCTCGGCAGCAGCCGGGCGCCGACGCCGGTGAAGTTGAGGACGACGATGACCAGGGCCAGCGGCGTCATCCGCAGACCGGTCTCCAGCGGGTCGTAGTGGAGGACCAGCTGGAGGTGCTGGCCGAGCAGGAAGAACGAACCGCCCATGCCGAAGGCGACGAGGATGCCGCCCGAGACCGCGCCGACAAAGCGGCTGTTGCGGAAGAAGTGCATGTCGAGCATCGGGGACGGGCAGCGGCGCTCCCACACAGCGAAGAAGGCCAGCGTGACCAGGCCGACGAAGGCCGCGACGAGCACCCGGGCGGAGGTCCAGCCGTGGGCGGGACCGGAGATGATGGCGAAGACGACGCCGGTCATGCCGATCGTGGACAGCAGCGCGCCGAGCAGGTCGGGCCGGTCACCCGAGGGGTTCTTGGACTCGGGCACCCACTTGAGCACGGCCACCAGGCCGAGCGCGGCGACCGGCAGGTTGATCAGGAAGATCGAGCCCCACCAGAAGTGGTTGAGCAGGGCACCGCCGACGATCGGACCGCCGGCGAAGCCGAGCGAGCTCACCGCTCCCCACAGGCCGATGGCCTTGGGGCGCTCGTCCTCGGCGAAGACCTGCACGACGACGGCCAGGGTGGTCGTCATCAGCAGCGCGCCGCCTATGCCCATGCCCGCGCGGGCGGCGATCAGCTGGCCCGTGGTCTCGGACAGCGACGCGAAGAGCGAGCCGAGGCCGAAGAGGGCGAGTCCGGCGGCGAGGAGCTTCTTGCGCCCGTAGCGGTCGGCGGCGCTGCCCGCGGTGAGCAGCAGGCCCGCCTGGACCAGCGAATAGGCGTTGATCATCCACTGGATGTCGGCGGTCGAGGCGCCCATCTCCTCGGTGAGGGAGGGGATCGCGACCGTGAGGACGGTGTTGTCCAGGAGCACGGTGAGCTGGGCGAGACAGATGACGCCGAGCACCAACCAGCGCGTGGGATGGCGCTGCGGCTTCCCGTCGGCTGCGGTGCTGGGCGATGGCGTTTCCGCCGCGGTCGCGGTCATATGGATTCCCCCCTGTACGGCGTATGGCCTTGTACGGTGTACGACTGGCTTTCGTCGTACACCGTACAGGAGGAGCTATACGCCGTACAAGGCGGTTTTTTGAGAGCCCTGCCTCGAGAGTCCCGCTTCGAGAGCCTTACGCGGCCGCCGTCCCCGGCTTGATGAGGTAGCCCGCGCCCCGCCGGGTGTGGATCATCGGCGGCCGGCCGGCGTCGATCTTGCGGCGCAGATAGGAGATGTAGAGCTCGACGACGTTGGCCTGCCCACCGAAGTCGTACGACCAGACGCGGTCGAGGATCTGCGGCTTGCTGAGCACCCGCCGGGGGTTGCGCATCAGGAAGCGCAGCAGCTCGAACTCGGTGGCGGTGAGGTGGATCTCCGTACCGCCCCGGGAGACCTCTCGGCTGTCCTCGTCGAGAACCAGGTCCCCCACGATCAGCACGGACTCCCCGCGCGGCGCGGCGGCGCGCGAGCGGCGCAGCAGTCCGCGCAGCCGGGCGACGGCGTCCTCCAGGCCGAACGGCTTGGTCACATGGTCGTCACCGCCGGCGGTGAGCCCCGCGACGCGGTCCTCGGCGGTGTCCCCGCCGGTGAGGAACAGCACCGGCACACCGGGCCGTTCGCGCCGCAGCAGGCCCAGTGCCGTCAGCGCGTCCATGTCGGGGAGCGCCATGTCCAGGACCACGGCGTCCGGCCGGAACTCCCGGGCACAGCGGACCGCTTCGGCGCCGTCGGCGGCGGCCCGGACCTCCCAGCCCTCGTAGCGCAGCGCGAGGGAGAGGAGGTCGGCGAGCGAGGACTCGGCGTCGACGACCAGGACGCGTACGGCGCTTCCGTCGGCGTGCTGCGACTGAGTACGCCCGTAGGGCGAGGCGATGGTCATGCGCCGATGGTGGAACGGGCGCGTGAGAGCGCTCTTTCGGGACTCTGTGAATCGTCTGAGAATCGGCCGGGAATATCCGGAAGGAACCTCCGGTTGCCGTCGCCATGGCACCCCTTAATGATCATTGCACCAATGGCGCGGCCGAGTCGCTCGGCACCATCGGCATCTGGAGCGTCGGCCTGCGCGTGGACGACCCCGCCCGGCTCGGCGAAGTCCAGGAGGCGGCGGCCGAATTGGACGAGCTGGGCTACGGCACGCTCTGGATCGGCGGCAACCCGTCCGTGGACCAGGCCGGGCATCTGCTGGCCGCGACCGAGCGCATCACCGTCGGCACCAGCATCCTCAGCATCTGGGACCACACCGCCACCGAGGTCGCCGCCGCGTACGCCGCGCTGGAGCCGGGCCGGCGCGAGCGCTTCCGGCTGGGCCTGGGTGCCAGCCACGCCCATAAGTCCGACGCCTACGCCCGCCCGTACTCCGCGATGAAGGAGTATCTGACCGCCCTCGACACCGCCCCCGTCCCGCTCCCCGCCGAGCAGCGGATGCTGGCCGCGCTCGGCCCGAAGATGGTGGCGCTGGCGGCGGAACGCGCGGCGGGCGCCATCCCCTATCTCGTCACCGCCGGGCACACCGCCCAGGCACGGGAGCGGCTGGGCGAGGGCGCGGTCCTGGCGCCCGAGCTGAAGGTCGTCCTCGACCCGGACGTGGCCCGGGCCCGGGAGACCGCCCGCGCATATCTGTCCTTCTATCTGCCGATGCCCAACTACGCCAACAACCTGCTGCGGCTCGGCTTCACTGAGGAGGACTTCGGAGGAGGCGGCAGCGACCGGCTCGTCGACGCGCTCTTCGCCCTCGGCGACGCGGAGGCGATCAGGGCCCGGGTCGACGAGTTCCTGGCGTCGGGCGCCGACCACCTGGCCGTCCAGGTCGTCCTCGACCCGGAGCGGGACCCCCGGCGCGACACTCTCGCGCTCGCGGAGTGGCGCACGCTGGCCGAGGCCCTGCCGCTGAAGGGCTGAGGGAACGCCGAAGGCCCGGTACGAGAACGTACCGGGCCTTCGGACTTAGTAGCGGGGACAGGATTTGAACCTGCGACCTCTGGGTTATGAGCCCAGCGAGCTACCGAGCTGCTCCACCCCGCGACGGACGGAAGACGAATCTTCCGACAGTGCGCTCGGCAGGATTCGAACCTGCAACCTCTTGATCCGTAGTCAAGTGCTCTATCCGTTAAGCTACGAGCGCTCGGCTTCCCGGCGTTTTCTTGCCGGTCGGCGTTGCGTGGACAACATTACATGAACCTCGCCGCCAGACGAAATCCATTGCCCGCGACCCCTCTGACCTGCGGAAACGACGTTTTTCAAGGTCGTTGGGCGGGGCCCGGGAAGATCGGCCGGCGGATACCCGGCCGATTCACGGCGGATACGCGAAAGCCCCGGCCGTCCTGGGACGACCGGGGCTCACGGTTACTGCGGAGGCGGAGGGATTTGAACCCTCGATGGGATTTAAGTCCCAAACCGCATTAGCAGTGCGGCGCCATAGACCGGACTAGGCGACGCCTCCTCCCCCCTCGCGCGTGCGCCAGGGGTGCTTGCAGATGATGACACAACCTTGCGGCCGGTCACCAATCGCACCCCTACGGTACCGGGCGACAGGTGTCCGGAGCAAAGGCGTTCGCGGCGCGCAACGCGGGGCGCTCCGGAGCGTTAGTGCGGGTGAGGGGTCCGGCCGGGCGATCCGGCCGCCCGGCCCCGCGTTCGCTCACACCCCGGGAGTCCCCCGAATGCCGCTCCGCCGCCTCGCCCTCGCCGCCGCCCTGGCGCCCGTGCTCCTCGCGCCGGCCGCCTCGGCCGCCCCGATCCCGCTGGACGGTCTGGACCGCTCCGCCGACCACCTCACGGTCACCATGACCGACACCGGCGGCCACGACGGCAGATACGAGCTCTACTGCCACCCGGCCGGCGGCACCCATCCGCACGCCAAGGAGGCCTGCGACCAGCTGGACGGACAGACGACCTGGGGGAAGGACCTCTTCGCACCCGTACCCAAGGGCTCGGACTGCACGATGGTCTACGGCGGGCCGGACCACGCGCACGTAAGCGGAACGTGGGCCGGACGGCCGGTGAACGCGGACTTCAGCAAGGCGAACGGCTGCGAGATGGCCCGCTGGAACCGATTCTCCACTGTGTTCGGTGAGTCGAAGGGCTCGCCGAAGAAAGCACCCGTGAGGAGTTCTCCGGCCTGACCGGAACGTCCCCACGAAGAGGGACACGAGGGGCATGTCCGGCCTGCCCGAGACGCCCCGGAGAGGCTTACCGGAACCTCCCGGCACACCCGTCATCCGCAGTAGCGCCCACCACGGCAGCCCGTAGACTTCCCCTCGATGACAGGCCCCGCAGGCGGTGCAAAACCGCCCGGAGCGGTCGGCAAGGTGCGGTAACCAGGGAGGAAGCGTCGTCGTGAGCAGCAGGCCATCCCGAGGCGCTGCTCGCCTCGCAGCCATACTCGACGCCCTCCCCGACGCGCTGTTGCTCGTCAACTGCAACGGCACGGTCGTCAACGCCAACCACATCGCGCTGGAGACCTTCGAGGTGCCCGGCACCGGGCTCGTCGGGCGCGGTCTGCTCGACCTTCTGCCGGAGTTCGACTCCCGGCGCATCCCCGGCGGCCTGCGGGCCCCCCGGAACGAACCGGACGGCGGCCGCACCAGGCCCACCCGCATGATCGCCCGGCGCACCGACGGCACCCAGTTCCCCGTCGAGGTGACCAGCGCCAATCTCGACGGACGCACCCCGTACGCCGAGCCGAGCGCCTCCGCCTCCTATGAGGACGAGCTCCTCATGCTGGTCGTCCGCGACCTGACGGGCACCATGGACACCGAGGCCGAGCTGGCCCGTTCGCAGCGCCAGACCGAGATGATCCTGCGCGCGGCGTCGGAGGGCGTCGTAGGCGTCGACACCGCCGGCAAGGTCGTCCTCGTCAACCCGTCCGCCGCGCAGATCCTCGGCTATCGCGCGAGCGACCTCGGCGGCCGTGAGCTCCACTCCCTGATCCACCACTCGCGCCCGGACGGCACCCCCTTCCCTTACGACGAGTCGCCCATCGCCGACACCCTGCGCTCCGGGCGCAAGCACCGGGTGCGCGGGCAGGTGCTGTGGGCGAAGGACGGGCGCGCGGTGCCCGTCGACCTCACCACCGCGCCGGTGCGCGACGGCGATCAACTCGTGGGCGCGGTGATGACCTTCACCGACCGCCGCCCCTACGACGCGCTGGCCGCGCGCCACGCCCAGCTGCTGAACCTGGTCGACGGCTCGCTGCGCGGCCCGCTCGGCCGGCTCCGCGCCGAACTCGGCACCCTGGCCGACGACCCGGCGGGCCAGCTGTGGCCCGAGGCCAACCAGATCCTCCACCATCTCGCCGCCGGATACGCCCGGATGCGGACCCTCGTCGACAACGTCCTCGCCTACCAGCGGCTCGACTCGGGAACGGACAAGCTCGTCCGGGAGAAGGTCGCGCTCGACGAGGTCGTCACGGCGGGCGTCGACGGTGCGATCGAGCTGATCGGCCCGGGCCGCGCGCAGTTCGCCGTGCACGCGCCGGCCATCGAGGCCGAGGTGGACGCGGAACGGTTCGCGCAGGCGCTGGCCCATCTGATCGCGGACGTGGCGGGCGTGGACTCCACGGGCGCCACGACGGCCTCCAGCACGGGCTCCGGCGACTCGACGATCGTCGTCGCGGCGGCACAGCGCGGGGAGGTCGTCCGCATCGAGGTGCGCGGCCCCTTCCCCGGCGGCGACCCGGTCCACGGCCCCCTGGTGCGGGGCATCGTCCGGCGCCACGGCGGAGTGCTCCAGACGCACGACGTGCCGGGGTCGTCGGGCGGCAAGGCGTACGTCCTGGAGGTGCCGGTCGCGGCCGACGCGGGCCCGGTCCCGCCGGGCGCGGAGCGGCGCGGGCCGGACACGGAGAATCTGACGACGGTCATGCCGATGCCGACGCAGCGGGGCCGGGGCACAAGCCCGGACGAGGCCCCGGCGGCGCCGTCTTCTCCGCCTGAGCCGGCGGATGAAACCGGGCCACAGGGCGGCGGCAACGGCAGGCGGGCTCGGCGGGGCGCGGCGGAGCCGGAGGCCGGGGCGGCAGAGGGCGGTCCGGGTGCCGCCGAGGCCACGGCCAAGAGGGCGCCCGGCGATGGCGGCGCGGCCGCCGGAGCCGTTCCGGTGCCCGTTCCCGCGCCCGCGCCGACGGGACGCCGCCGGGGGCCGGCGCGCGCCGAGGAGGAGTCGGCGGAGCGTTCCGGCACCGCACTCGTCCCGCCGCAGGCCACGGGCACGCCGACCGGCCGCCGGGCGCGCCGCGAGGCGACCGCCGCGCCGGCGGAGCCGGGCGAGGCGCCGCGCGCGGTCTTCGCGCTGCCGCCGGCGGAGGCCGACCGCGCCCCCGCCGCCGCGCCCACGGGCCGCCGCGCCCGCCGCGCCGTGGCGGAGGCGACACCGGAGGGCCAGATCCCCGTCCAGACCACCACCGAACCGTCCGTCCCCCGCACGGCCTTCGCCCTCCCCCCGGCCGACGCCGACCGCAAGCCCCCGGCCCCCGAAGACCGCCCCGGCCCGACGGACGGCTCGCCCGGCGACGGCGGCCCTGGCGGGCAGGCCATCCCTGGGTTCCCCGGCGGACAAGGCACCGCACGCCCCGGCAGCCCGGGGGCGGCAGACACGCAGGCCGTACCCGACTTCGCCGACGGACAGGGCGACGCGCCCGACAACGTTGCGCGCCACAACGGCCCGGGGGCCCTCGGCTTCCCCAACGGACAGGTAGGCGCACCGGACGGCCCCGGGTCCCCCGGCCGACAGACCGCACCCGGCTTCCCTGACGGCCAGGTCGGCGCACCGGATGGCCCCGCACACCCCGACGCCTCTGGGGCGCCGGGCGCGCAGGCCGTAGCCGGGTTCCTCGACGGGCAGGTCGGCACACCGGACGGCCCCGCACGCCACAGCGGCCCGGGGGTCCCCGGCCGACAGGGCGCACCCGGCTTTCCCGACGGGCAGGTCGGCAGCCCCGACAACGCCCGGCAGAGCCACAGCGGCCCTGGGGCGGCGGGCGCGCAGACCGCACCCGGCTTCCCCGACGGGCAGATCAGCGGCCCGAACAGCGCCCGCCCGGGCGACGCGCCGCACGGCGGCCCCGGCACGCCGGCCATGCCCGGCTATCCCGACAACCACGGCGGCACGCCGGACGCCCCCGCACGGCCCGGCGGCCGACAGGCCGTACCCGGCTTCGCCGACGGCATGGGCGGCACGCCCAACGGCGTTGCGCGGCCCGGCACCCCCGGCACGCCCGACAGCGCCCGGCAGGGCGACGCGCGGCCCGGCACCCCCGGCCCGCACGCCATGCCCGGCTACCCCAACCCCCAGGGCGACGCGTCCGACGGCACCGCACGCCCCAACGGCCCCGGGTCCCCCGGCGCGCAGGCTGCACCCGGCCACCCCGACGGCCAGGGCGGCGGCACGCCCAACAGCGCCGCGCAGCACAGTGGCCCCGGCACACCCGACGCCCCCGGCCCGTACGGCGGCGGCAGCAACGCGGCTCCGGGCGGGCGGCCCGGCCACGGCTCCGGCCAGGGCGACGCGCCGCACGGCGGCCCCGGCAGCGGCCCGTACGGTCACGACGCCCGGCCCGGTCAGGCCGGTCAGGCCGGTGGACCCGGCGGTGTCCGGCAGGACGGCGGCGGCGTGACCGACGGCGTACCCGGTGCCCCCGGCCCGTACGACGGTCAGGGCGGCACGCCCGGCGGCGGCCGCGCCCGGCACGGGGTCCCGGGGGCCGACGGGCCGGACGGGGTCCGGACCGGTCCGGCGGGCGAGCAAGCGCAGGACGCGTCCGGCACAAATCAAAGCCAGCAGGCTCCCGGCGGGCCGGCGGCACCGGCCGGCCCGGTTTCCGGCCCCTTCGCCCTCGCGGGCGCGCCCGCGCCGCGCGAAGCGCACGACGCCGAGCAGGGCGGCGAGGCCCCGGCGCCCACCGGGCGCCGCCGGGCGCGGCGCGCGCTCGCGGAGGAGCACGGCGCGGCCGGGCGCGAGCCGGGCGGGGCGCCCGGCGCGCGGCCGATCAGCGTGCGGAGGCTGGGGCAGGGCCCGGGCGCGGGGGACACCCCGGCCGCCGGGACGCCCTCCGTCGGTTCCGGGCGCCGCCGCAAGCTGGCGAACCCGGCCGAGAACGAGCGCGAGGCGCAGGCGCAGGCCGCACAGCCACAGGCACCCGCCCAGGCACCCGCACCCGCACCCGCGCCGAAGGGCGCCGCCCGCCCGCAGTCGCTCGGGCTGCCCGAAGGCCGCGCGTTCGCCATAGGGGCGCCGGACGACGGCGCCGAGGGCCCCGAGCCGCTCGACGGTCCCAATGGCGCGGTCGAGGTCGTGCAGGTCGTGGAGGCCGTGCGGCCGCCGATGGACGACGAGCTGCCGCCGGAGCCGCTGGACAACCCGCGCCGGCTGCTGGTGTGGCCCGCCCCGGACGAGTCCACGGAGGCGGCGCTGACCGAGCGCGGCTACCGCCCCGTCATCGTGCACTCGCGCGAAGAGGTGGACGCGCAGATAAGCGCTTACCCGGCGGCGCTGTTCGTCGACCCGCTGACCGGCCCGATCACCCGTACCGCGCTCCAGTCGCTGCGCGAGGCGGCGGTCGCGGCCGAGGTGCCGGTGCTGGTGACGGCGGGGCTGGGGCACGCGACGCGGGAGGCCGCCTACGGGGCCGACCCCGCCGTGCTGCTCAAAGCGCTCGCGCCGCGCGACAGCGAGATGCACCCGCCTCGGGTGCTGCTGATCGAGGAGCACGAGCCCATCGCCAACGCGCTGACCGCGACGCTGGAGCGGCGCGGCATGCACGTGGTGTGCGGGGCGACGGACTCGGAGGCGGTGACGCTCGCCGCGCAGACCCGGCCGAACCTGGTCGTGATGGACCTGATGCAGGTGCGGCGCCGCCGCGCGGGCATCGTCGACTGGCTGCGCGGCAACGGCGCGCTCAACCGCACGCCGTTGGTCGTCTACACCTCGGCGGACATCGACCCGGCCCAGCTGCCGCGCCTCGCCTCGGGCGAGACGGTCCTCTTCCTCGCCGAGCGCTCGACGAGCGCGGAGGTACAGGGACGGATCGTGGACCTGCTGGCGAAGATCGGGACGAACTAGCCGGAAGCCCCGTAAGGGGCGCGGGGAACTGCGCGACCAGCCCCCACCGGCCCGCAGCGACCGGATCGCGATCCAGCGGTGCGCTCAGCCGCGCGGGGCGCTCAGCCGGCGGGCGGGGTCTCCCGGCCGATGAGGCGGCGCGCGGCCGTGCGGACGGACGCGCGCAGCCGCTCCCTGTCCTCGTCCGTGTCGCCGATCAGGATCCGCCGCATCTGCGGCTGGACGGTCGGCCACGAGACGAGGGCGATCAGCATGAAGAACAGGTCGGGCGCGGGGATCGTCGCGTCGATCTCGCCCCGGGCCTGGGCCTCCACGAAGGCGGCGGCCTTGCGGTTGTAGTGGTCGGAGCGCTCCTGCTCGTGCGGGATGCCGCCGGTGCCGTACTCCAGCCCTTCCCAGAAGACCAGCCTGATCAGCTCGGGGTGTTCGGCGTGGTACGCCATCTGCCGGTCGATCCAGCCGTCGAGGTCCTCGGTGTCGACGGGGTTGGCGGCGGCGAGCTCGATCAGCCGCCGCTCCAGCACCTGGGAGAAGAGCTCGGCCTTGTTGCCGAAGTAGGCATAGATCAGCTGCTTGTTCGCCCGCGCCTCGCGGGCGATGCGGTCGATGCGGGCACCGGCGATGCCGTGCGCGGCGAACTCGGCGGTGGCCGCCTCGAAGATACGGGCCTTGGTGGCCTCGGGATCCCTGACTCCTGCCATGGGGAACAGAGTAACCAACTATTTGGTTGACAGCGCCGGGAGGCGCTTGAGACAGTGCGTCCCGCACCTCAACCAACCAGTTGGTTACAAACGCCCCGGGGGAGCAGCCGCACCGATGACGACCATCACCCAGTCGCAGTCACCCACCACGGACACCACCGACACCACCGACACCGCCCCACCCCTCACCCGCCCGTCCGGCGGCGGCCTGCTGCTCGCCGTGATCGCGCTCTGCACGGCGGTCACCGCCGCGAACATCTACCTCGCCGCCCCGCTCCTCGGCCTCATCGCCCGGGACTTCGGCGCCTCCCCCTCCGGGGCCGGCTGGATCGCCTCCATCGCCCAGCTCGGCTACGCCGCCGGCCTGCTGCTCTTCGCCCCGCTCGGCGACACGGCCGACCGGCGCCGGCTCGTCGGCGTCCTGTCGGCCGTGGCCGGTGTCGCGCTGGTCGCCGCCGGGCTGGCCCCGGGGCTGCCGGCGCTGGCCGCGGCCGTCCTGGTGGCCTGCGCCGCCACGGTCGTACCGCAGCTGCTCGTCCCGCTCGTCGCCGAGCGCGCGCCCGCCGACCGGCGCGCGCGGCATGTGTCGACGGTCGTGGCGGGGCTGTTCACCGGCATCGTCGCGGCGCGGGTGCTCGGCGGGCTCGCCGCGCAGGCGTTCGGCTGGCGCGCGGTGTTCTTCGGCGCGGCGGGACTGACCGTGGCCGTCGGCTTGTTGACCGCCGTCATGCTCCCGGCCGAGACCCGGCCGCGTACGGCGGCCAACCCCTTCAAGGCGATCGCCGGGATGCCGGGCCTCTTCGCCTCCTCCGCCGGGCTGCGGGCCGCGTGCATGCGCCAGGCGGGCCTGTTCGGCGCGTGGAGCGCGCTGTGGACGACGCTGACGCTGCTGCTGACCGACGCGGACGGCCCGTACGGCCTGTCCCTGGGCGCGGCCGGGCTGTTCGGCCTCTTCGGGCTCGTCTCGACCGTCGCCGGCCCGGTCACCGGCGCGTTCGTCGACCGTTTCGGCGCCCCGCGACTCGTCACGGCCGCCTATGCGCTCACGGCCCTCTCCGTCCCGCTGTTCCTGCTCGGCGGGCACGCCCTGTGGGCGCTGTGCACGGGCGCGGTCCTCATCCACGCGGGCCTCATGGCGGGCCAGGTCGCCAACCAGACCCGCGCCCTGGCCGCGACGGACAAGCCGGCCGTCGCCAACACCACCTACGTCGTCGCCGCCTTCATCGGCGGCGCCACCGCCTCCGCCCTCGCGGGCCCGGCCCACGACCACTGGGGCTGGCCGGGCGTCTGCGCGATCGCGGCGGCGTGGGTCGTGGCGGGCTGGCTGGGCGGGCTGCTGGTCGCCCGAAAGGGGCAGGAATAGTCCGACGGCGCCACCAGACGGTGGCCTGACGGTGACCTGAAGGGCGCCCGGTTCCCCGAGTGTGGCGGACTCGTTTCCTCCGAGTAGTGACTTACCGGCGGATACGCCAGCAGAATCGCCGGGAACGACCCTCGCGTAACGACGCGCGCGCAGAATGGGGAGGCTCCCGGTGCAGAGCACGATGCAGGACGTACCGCTGACCGTTACTCGGATCCTGGCCCACGGGGCGCGGATCCACGGCAGCGCCCGCGTCACGACGTGGACGGGAGAAGGCGAGCCCGAGCGGCGCACCTTCGCCGAGATCGGGACCCGTGCCACCCGGCTCGCGCACGCCCTGCGCGCCCTGGGCGTCGCCGAGGGGGATCCCGTCGCGACGCTGATGTGGAACAACGCCGACCACGTCGAGGCGTACCTCGCGATCCCCTCCATGGGCGCCGTGCTCCACACCCTCAATCTGCGGCTGCCTCCCGAGCAGCTCGCCTGGATCGTGCGGCACGCCGCCGACCGCGTCGTGATCGTCAACGGCTCCCTGCTGCCGCTGCTCGCGCCCCTCCTCCCGTACCTCGACAGCGTCGAGCACGTGATCGTCTCCGGCCCCGGCGACCGCTCCGTCCTGGAGGGCGTGAAGCCCCGGGTGCACCTCTACGAGGAGCTCATCGCCGGGCAGCCCGGCGACCACTACCCCTGGCCCGAGATCGACGAGCGTCAGGCCGCGGCCCTCTGCTACACCTCCGGCACCACCGGCGACCCCAAGGGCGTGGTGTACAGCCACCGTTCGGTCTATCTCCACGCCATGGAGGTCAACGCCGCGGCCTCCTTCGGGCTGACCCCGGCCGAGACCTGCCTCCCCGTCGTACCGATGTTCCACGTCAACGCCTGGGGCCTGCCGCACGCCGCGTTCATGGCCGGCACCTCGCTGCTGATGCCCGACCGCTTCCTCCAGCCCGCGCCGCTCGCCGAGATGATCGAGAAGGAGCGCCCGACCGTGTCGGCCGGCGTCCCGACGATCTGGCAGGGCCTGCTGGGCGAACTCGACGCGCGCCCCCGCGACATGTCCTCCCTGCGCACCGTGATCAGCGGCGGCAGCGCCTGTCCGCCCGCGCTGATGAAGGCGTTCGAGGAGCGGCACGGCCTGACGCTCGTGCAGGCGTGGGGCATGACGGAGACGTCGCCGCTGGGCTCCGTCGCCTTCCCGCCCGCCGGGCTGGACGCCGAGGAGGCGTGGCCGTACCGCGTCACCCAGGGCCGGATGCCCGCGTCGGTCGAGGCACGGCTGATCGGCCCCGGCGGGCAGGAGCTGCCGTGGGACGGCGAGTCGGCCGGTGAGCTGGAGGTGCGCGGCCCGTGGATCGCGGGCGCGTACCACGGGGGCGCGGACGGCGAACCGTACCGCCCCGAGGACAAGTTCAGCCCCGACGGCTGGCTGCGCACGGGCGACGTCGGCACGATCACCCCGGACGGCTTCCTCAACCTCACCGACCGGGCCAAGGACGTGATCAAGTCCGGTGGCGAGTGGATCTCCTCGGTCGAGCTGGAGAACCACCTGATGGCCCACCCCGAGATCGCGGAGGCGGCCGTCGTGGCCGTCCCCGACGACAAGTGGGGCGAGCGTCCGCTGGCCGCCGTCGTCCTGCGGGACGGCGCGGCCGTCGACTACGAGGGGCTGCGCGCCTTCCTCGGCGAGCGCGTCGCCCGCTGGCAGCTGCCCGAGCGCTGGGCGCTGCTCCAGTCGGTGCCGAAGACGTCGGTGGGGAAGTTCGACAAGAAGGTGCTGCGCAAGCAGTACGCGGACGGCGAGCTGATCGTCACGACGCTCAGCTGAGGCGGCCCGGAGCCGCTTCTCCGTCGTACGCGGCCGCCTACGCCGCGTACGACAGCTCCGGGTCCTCGCGAAGCTTCCCGAGCGCGCGGGAGACCGCGCTCTTGACCGTGCCGACGGACACCCCGAGGAGCTCGGCGGTCTGGACCTCGGTCATGTCCTCGTAATACCTGAGGACGACCATGGCCCGCTGGCGGTCGGGCAGCCGGTGCACCGCGCGCCACATCGCGTCGCGCAGGGCCTGCTGCTCGGCGGGGTCGGCGACGGGCGCCGAATCGCGCTCGGGGAGCTCCTCGCAGGGGAACTCGTCGACCTTGCGCTTGCGCCACTGGGAGGTGCGGGTGTTCACCAGCGCCCGGCGGACGTAGCCGTCGAGGGCCCGGTGGTCCTCGATGCGGTCCCAGGCCAGATAGGTCTTGGTGAGGGCCGTCTGCAGCAGATCCTCGGCGTCGCACGGGTTCGAGGTCAGCGAGCGGGCGGTGCGCTGGAGTACCTGCCCGCGGGCCCGTACGTACGAAGAGAACGACGGGTACACGGCGGCGGTGGAAGCGCTGGTGCACACAGACGTCGAGGTCACTGTCATGCCCTCAACGCTAGGAGCGGGGGCACCACCGGCGGATCGGCCGTAGGTGCCGAAGCCCGATCCCCCTCAGGTCGTATGCGTGGGGTTGTCCCCACCTCCTGGAGGGGGAGAGCCGAAATGCTTCGGTAGGTATCGGTACGCGATCAGCGGATGATCGCCACGGGGGCGTCGATGGCATTGCGGTCGATGGTCATTTTCCGGCCACCGTGCGTCTCCGTGACATTTCCGGCGTACTGATGGATCCGCCGGTGCGGCTGCCAGGAGCCCGACGCCAGCACGCGCTCGCTGTCCGTCGAGGCGGGAACCTTCCAGCGGGCGAACCACACCACCTCCGGCAGGTCGCCCAGCCCGTCCCGCCGGGCCAGCTCCATGTGACGCACCCCGGACTCGGCGCTGCTGTAGAAGCCTGGGATGTAGCCGTGCCGGGAGACCGTGCCGCTCCAGGAGCGGATGAAGTCGAGGGTGGTGCCGCCGCACTCCTCGTCGCCGTAGTCGTACGCCTCCATGTCCAGGTAGAGCGGGCTGCCGACCGCGATGCCCAGGTCATCGGCGCTGCGCACGGCGTCCAGGCCCTCCTCCTCGCCCTGGTCCCAGGGGTAGTAGCCGATCGGGTTGCCCCGCTTGGAGGCCGCGCGCACACAGGGCGACTGCGAGCCGACGTACACGGGCAGCACCCGCCAGCCCAGGTCGCGGGCGCCGGTGAGCCAGCGGTGGCTGAGGTAGCGCTGGTGGGGGCAGGCCCGGCCGCGACCGGCGTAGTAGACGCCGACGGCCCCGTACGAGGTGGCCGCCCCCCAGGCACCGAGGGTGGGCAGCGACGGTGCCTGACAGCTGTCGAAGCCCCGGCCCCGGTAGACGGAGGGCCGGGCGCCCGGGGCGGCCGTCACCGGCACGGCCTGGGCGGCCACCTGGGCCAGCGCCGCCATAAGGGCGACGAGATATCCGATGATCTTTCTCGGTCGTGGCATAACCGCGAGTCAAGGGGCCCGGACGCGACGGCCCCGCGCTGACACGCCCTCGGTTCATCCGGATGCCGCAAGAATGAGCCCCGACGTGGGAACACCGCTCCCGGCGGTGACGAGCACCCGTCCGGCCCCCGGCACCTGGTTCACGGACGTGCCGCGCACCTGGCGCACGGCCTCGGCGATCCCGTTCATCCCGTGGAGATACGCCTCGCCCAACTGCCCTCCGTGGGTATTGATCGGCAACGTTCCGGACGCCACGAGCCCGCCCCCTTCGCCGCGCCCGCAGAAGCCGAACTCCTCCAGCTGCATGAGGACGTAGGGCGTGAAGTGGTCGTAGAGGACGGCCACGTCGATGTCCGCCGGGCTCAGCCCGCTGTCCCGCCACAGCCGGCGCGCCACGACGCCCGTCTCGGGCAGCCCGCCCAGATCGCCCTCGTAGAAGCCCGTCATCTGCTCCTGTCCGCGCGCCGCGCCCTGCGCGGCGGCGGCGATGACGACGGGCGGCCGCCGCAGCGCCCTCGCCCGTTCCAGGGAGGTCACGACGAGCGCCTGGCCGCCGTCGGTCTCCTGGCAGCAGTCCAGCAGCCGCAGCGGCTCGGCGATCCAGCGCGAGGCGGCGTGCTCGGCGAGCGTGAGGGGACGGCCGTGGAAGTACGCGGCGGGGTTGCGGGCCGCGTAACGCCGGTCGGTGACGGCGACATGGCCGAAAACCTCTGTCGTCAGACCGTACATATGGAGATAACGGCGGGCGTGCACGGCCGCCCAGGAGGCGGGCGTGATCAGCCCGAAGGGCAGGCCCCAGCCCAGCGCCACGCCCTCGGCCGATGGCTCCCGCCCCCGCACCCCGGCGCCGAAGCGCCGTCCGGAGCGCTCGTTGAAGGCCCGGTAGCAGACGACGACGTCGGCGACCCCCGCCGTCACCGCGAGGGCGGCCTGCTGGACGGTGGCGCAGGCCGCGCCGCCGCCGTAGTGGACCCGGGAGAAGAAGGCCAGCTCACCGATGCCGGTGGCCCGGGCGACCGCGATCTCGGGGCTGGTGTCCATGGTGAAGGTGACCATGCCGTCGACGTCGCCGGGCGCGAGGCCCGCGTCCGCGAGGGCGGCCCGTACGGCCTCGGCGGCCAGGGCGAGTTCACTGCGGCCGGAGTCCTTGGTGAAGGGGGTGGCGCCGATGCCGGCGATCGCGGCGAGGGTTGTCATGCTCCCTCCTCCTTGGACGGTTCGGAGGGCACGGAGGGTCCGGAGGGGATCTTCACGCACGCCGTGCCGGTGACGTGACGGCCGAGGCCGTTGATGCCCGTGATGGCGACTTCGACAGCGCGTTCGTCTTCACTTACGGACGTGATCGATCCGGTCAAGTGGAGGGTATCACCGGGGTAGTTGGGCACCCCGAGCCGGATGGACAGCTTCCGGAGCCGGGCGCCGGGGCCGAGCCGCTCGGCGAGGAAGCGGCCGACGAGGCCCTGGGTGGTGAGGATGTTCATAAAGATGTCCGGCGCCCCCTTGGCCCGGGCCGCCTCGGGGTCGTGGTGCACATCCTTGAAGTCCCTGGTGGCGAGGGCCCCGGCGATGATCAGGGTGCGGGTGACGGGGACGCTGAGGACGGGGAGTTCGTCGCCGGGCTTCACAGCCCCTCCTCGTACGCCCGGAAGACGGGCAGCTCCTGGCCCCCGGACGCCTCCGGGTCCCGGACGAACTCCAGCGTCACCGGCATCCCGATCCGGATCCGGCCCGGTTCGACGCCCACGACATTGCTGATCATCCTTACGCCTTCGACGAGTTCGATCAGACCGACGGCGTACGGCGCGTCGAAGCCCGCCACGGGTGGGTGATGCATGACGACGTACGAGAAGACGACCCCCTCCCCCGAGGCCTCGACGGCTTCCCACAGCGGGGATCCGCACTCGCCACACCCCGGCAGCCAGGGAAAACGCTGTCTTCCACAGGCGGTGCAGCGCTGGATGAGCAGCCGGTGCCCGGCGACGCCCTCCCAGAAGCCGGCGTTGTCGCGATTGATCACGGGGCGGGGGCGCTCGGCGGGGGCGGGGGCATCGTTGGCAGCGCTGGCAGGTTTGGTGCGGACCGGCGCGTATCGCAGGACGCGGAAGCGGTGGATTCCCGCGAGCTCGCCGTTGGCGCGGATCTCGGTGCGGGTGGTGATGAAGTGACCGGTGCCGAGCGCTGTGGTCTTGCGGGAGGAGACCGACTCGATCACCGCGTCGAAGGTGATCTCGTCGCCGGTCCGGAGCGGCCGTAGATACTCCTGCTCGCAGTCGGTCGCGACGACGGCGGTGCAACCGGCGCGGTCGAGCAGGGCGACGAGCTCCTCGTACGCCGCGGTACGTCCGACGGCGCCGGAGAGCCCTCCCATGATCCAGACCTGGAGCATGGCGGGCGGCGCCTCCCCCTCGACACCCGGCTCCGGGACCCCCATGGCCTCGCACCAGTGTCTGATCATCGCGGCGCCGACGGGGTCCCTGCCCCGCCCTCCCAGGACGGCGGGGCGCCCCTCGTACGCCGTGAGCTGCGCGGACAGGTCGGCCACGGTCATAGTTTCTGACTGTCCGTCAGCTCTCCGCCCGTGTCAAGGCATGCGGTGTCAGGGCATGCGGTGTCAGGACATGCGGTGTCAGGGCGCACGGAAAAGCCGCGCGGCGGCACCGGAGTGCCGCCGCGCGGTGTCGTACCGACCCAGCCCACTTCTCACCACATCACCCGTGCCACCCGTGTCACCCGGGTGGCAGGCGCGCGCTCAGTGGCGCCACAGCTCCGTGAAGGTGATCCTCACGTTCTCCTGCTGGATGAAGTTGTGACCATGCTGTCCGGGACTGAGGATGCTCGCGGTGTTGGTCTGATTCGTGGCTCCGTTTCCGGTGGCCTGCGACAGGGTCGTGGTGCTGTTGCCGTGATTGCTTCCCCCGACGCCGCTCCCCACGATGCCTGCGGCGGCGACGTTTGAGCCCCTGTTGGCGAGCTGACCGCCGTCGTCGGCCGTGGCCACGCCGGCGAAGAGGAGGGCCGCCATCGGCAGGGCCGTGAGGGCGGCGAAGATGCGGGCGGCAGTGCGGGTGCTTGCCATTTCGATTCCTCCTGAAGGAACAGAACTACTCGATGTTGCCGGGAGGTTGGCCGACCGCCTCGGCGCTTGTTCGACGTCGCACCGCCAGAATTGCCCACCGAATCTCCACCGAACCCCCAGTCTGTCCGCATTCCCTCGCAAGCATGACGAGTCCGACTTAAACCCACATCATTGCGAAAAGCATCGCATCCACACCATCTCGATCCCCTTAAGTCCCATGTGCCCCATGTGGTGAACCGTTTCGTCAAGTCACTGTGAATCTCCCCCGAATTGCCCATAAGTCGACACAGTGACAGGCGTCTTCACCGGGTGAAGCCATCCGGTTCCGGCCGGTACGCCTCGTGAACTCCCTTACGGCTCAGCGCACTCGTGGAGCACGTGCCACACACGAGACGCAGGAATCACATGAATCGCGCGAGTCGCACCAAGCGCATGAAGCGCAGGACTCATGAATTCCTCAACGGCCGCAGCAGAAACGTAAGTCGCGCACGTCAACCCGTCTCACAGGAAGGTGCACGATGAACCTCATACTCCAGGCCCTGCCCGTCGCCGCCCCGACCGCCGGGTGGGCCGCCCACGCGCTCTTCCTCTCCCGCCGGCTCCGCAGCGCCCGTACGGACCGGCTCACCGGCCTGATGCGCCGCGAGGAGTTCACCGCCCGCGCCACCCGGGCCTTCCGGCACCCGCACACGGCCGTGCTGCTGCTCGACCTCAACGGCTTCAAGCAGATCAACGACACCCATGGCCACGAGGCCGGGGATCAGGTCATCGCGGCCGTCGGAGGGCGGCTCGCCGTCTGGTGCCGGGAGCGCGGCGGCTTCGCCGCGCGGCTGGGCGGCGACGAGTTCACCGCGCTGGTGCGGCTCGCGCCGGAGGCCGACGCGGACGCGGAGATGACCCGTCTCTCCGCCCGACTCTCGGCCCCGCTCGACACGGGCCGGGTGACGCTGGCGCCACGCGCCTCCATCGGGCTGTGCCGCTCCGCCCACCGGCCCGGCGGCGGGCTGTCGGACCTGCTGCGCGCCGCCGACGAGGCCATGTACACGGCGAAGCGGTGCGGCGACCACTGGCGGCCCGCCGGAGCCGCCCCTGTGGTCCACCGCACCGCTTCCGCCCGCCATCCGGGCCGCCCCCAGCGGTCCCGTACGCACCTGACGCTGCTCACGCCGGTGAGGCGGAAGGCGTCATGACGGCCGACGGCTTACGGCCGACGGCTTACGGCTGCCCCAACAGCCGTACGACGTCCGGGACGCCTCGGCGCCGCTGCCGTCAGTCGAGATGGGTGGAGACGTACATCCCGCCGAGGCGCGAGTCGCTCGGGATCAGGCCGGCGCAGTAACCGCTCTGGCCCCCGTAGTACTGGTCGCCGTAGCGCAGCAGGTAGTCGCCGGTCGTCGGCCCGACGATCCCGTCGGCGTCCGCGCCCACCCAGTTCTGGTACCAGACGACCTGGTCCTTGGTCCGCGGTCCCCACTTGCCGTCCTCGGCGATCTGCGCCCGGCCGACCTTGGCGGCGATGCTGTTGACCTGGTGCTGCACGCACCAGACGGCGGAGCCGCTGGTGGTGTAGCCGGAACCGACGTAGCCGGCGCCCTCGGCCGCGTTGGCCGTACCGGCGAGCCCGCCGGCGACCAGCGCGGCCGTACCCACCACGAGGCCGGCTTTCGCCGCGTACTTCTTGAACACGTGCTTTCTCCCCGTTGGAAGTTGATCTCTGAACGGAGATTAGGCACTGATCTGCGCATGCCAGAAGCCGCCGACCGCCGTCGGACGCCCCTGACGCACGACCGCGACGGCCCGGTGATCTCTGTGACGGAAGCGGAACTTCCATCAAGCCCGTCCGTCAAACTCGTCCGTCGAGCCCGTCCGTCAAGCCCGCCGGTCCGGACGCCGGATCTCCGGTATCCGGTCAGAGGTGTCCGGCATACCGGCCGTTCCATTGACGCCCCCACGTGCCACCCCCGAGGCTGGCGCCGCCCCCCAGTCGTACACACTATGCGTACGCACCAGCCGTATGCAGCCGTACGCACCAGCCGTACACACAGGCCCGTACGCCCGTAGGAGGCTCCCATGGCCCGCAGCAGACTCCGCCTGGCGCTGACCGCGCTGGGCGCCGCGGCGGCGGTCGCGGCAGGCACCGCCGCGACACCCGCCACGGCGGCGGAACCGCGCCCGCGCGTCCCGCGCTACGTCGCCCTCGGCGACTCCTTCACTTCCGGCCCCGCCATCCCTCGTCAGGTGAACGTGCGGTGCGGCCGCTCCGACGCCAACTACCCCTCGATCGTCCGCGAGGAGCTGGGCATATCGGACCGTACGAGCTTCACCGACGCCAGCTGCGGCGGTGCCACGACCGACCACATGTGGAACCGGCAGGGCGCCACCGGCAACGACCCGCAGCTGAACGCCGTCAGCCCGGACACCTCCCTGGTGACCATCGGCATCGGCGGCAACGACATCGGCTTCGGCGACATCATCGGCCGCTGCATCCACCCGCTGGGTCCCGTGGACAGCATCCCGCGCGACAACCCCTGCCAGCGCTACTTCACACGGAACGGCACCGACGAGCTCGAGAAGCGCATCAACGAGACGGCCCCCAAGGTCGAGGCCGTCCTCAAGGCCGTCCACGAACGCGCGCCGCACGCGCGCGTGGCCGTCGTCGGCTACCCGGCGCTGCTCGGCGACGACATCGAGGGCTGCCGGAAGTCGGTGCGCATCGCCGACGGCGACATCCCGTATCTGCGCGGCACCCTCCGCCGGCTCAACGCCATGCTCCGCAAGCAGGCCACCGACCGGGGCGACCTCTACGTCAACACCAACGCCACGACGGCCGACCACGACGCCTGCCAGCCGTTCGAGGAGCGTTACGTCGAGGGCCTCTACCCCCGCCTGAGCCGCCCCGCGACGGCCTTCCACCCGAACGCGAACGGCGAACGGGCGATGGCGGAGGCGATCGTCGACACGATCATCTTCGGCCCGGGCGCGCGCTGACGCCGGGGCGGGGGGGGACGGGTGAGCGCCCGTCCCCCTGCCCTCCGTCTCAGGACGAGGGCGTCGGCCCCTCGATCTGCTCACTGATCCACTGGAGCGGGCCGTCGCCGAGGTTCGGGGCGTATGTGGCCCCGTCGTGCCGGCCGCCCTCGATCACCTTGAGATCGGTGTGGACAGGACCCTTGCCGTAGGTCTCGATGAACTTCCGGACATCGGGCAGCGTGTGCTTGTTGCTCTCCCGCGTGCCGACCTGGAAGGAGAGGTAGACGTCCGGCCCCTTGGTGTCGATCAGGCGTTTGGCCAGCACCTCGGGGTTGTTCTCGGCCTTCTCCTTCTCGTGGCCGTTCCACAGCGGTGAGTCGGGGACGATGTCCGGTCCGTTGGCTATGACGGCCTTGAACTTGTCCGGGTGTTTCAGCACGGCCTTCAGGCCGGCGAAACCGCCGGTCGAGGAGCCCATGAACGCCCAGCCGTCCCGCGACTTGAGCGTACGGAAGTTGGCGCGCATCAGGTCCGGGACGTCCTCGGTCAGCCAGGTGCCCATCTTCGGCTGCCCCGGGATGTCACTGCCGTCCCAGTAGATGCCCTTGTCGTCCGGGCCGGGGTTCAGCACCGGCATGGCCAGCAGGAAGGGCTTGACCTTGCCCTCCTTGTACCACTTGGCCATGTTCTCCTGGAAGTTGAAGCCCGCCCACCAGTAGTTGGTGCCATAGCCGGGCCCGCCGGGCAGGGCGATCATCACGGGGAAGCCGCTCTTCGCGTACTTCGGGTCGTCCGTGTACTCCTTGGGTGCCCAGACCCACACCTTGCCCTTGAAGCCGGACTTCTTGCCATCCAGGGTCACGAGGCTGACGTGGGTGCCGTCGTCCAGGGTCCGCGCGTTCTTGAAGTCGGCGGCCGGGCCGGTCGGCATCAGCACCTTGGAGTCCACCGGCCGCGCGGGAGTTCCGCCGCTTTTGTTTTTCCCCTGCTCCGGCTGTTCGACCTTGCCGTAACTGACGGGGTCGCCCTTGTCCGTGAAGGGGGGTATCTCGTAGTGGACCATCACGGGCCAGGCGATCAGCCCGAGAACGACCAGGCAGGCCACCACGACGGCCCACCGCCTGCCCCGCGAGGAACGGCGCCGCGGCGGCGGTGGCACGGGGCTCGGGGGCGCGTGGATACCGGAAGGTGAATGCGTCATGGCGTCGCTCCGCTGAGATCGGCTGCCCGACGAGCAGCACAGGGCACATGGCGAATGGATGTGCCCTGTGGGATGCGGGTGGGGACGCAGGCGTTCCAGACATAAGCCGTGACTTTTTACACAGCCATTACCCGGGCATTACTCGGCAACCACACAGACAAACGACAGGGGCGCCCCCGGCCGGGAGCGCCCCTGTCCATGTTCCGCCGTACGAACGTCAGCGCTGGGCGGCACCGCGCCGACGCGCGGCGACGACCAGGCCCGCGCCCGCGCCGAGGGCGACGACGGTGCCGCCGACGATCCACGGGGTGGCGGAACCGGCGCCGGTGAAGGCGAGTTCGGAGCCACCGCTCTTGGCGGACGCCCCGGAGCCCTGGGCCGACGCGGAGGCGGAAGCGGAAGCGGACGGCTTGGCGCCGGCCTCGGTGCCGCTGCCGCCCTGCTTCGCCTGGTCGGTGCCGGCGGAGGGGGTCGGCTTGGCGACCTTGCCGTCCTTGGCGTCCTTGCCGCCGTCGTGGCCGGTGCCGGAGGTGCCCCCCTGGTCCTTGCCGTCCTTGCCCTTGGCCGCGTCCTCGGCGGCCTTGTCCTTGGCGCGGGCCTCGTGCTGGCCGACCTCGAGGAAGTGGTTGAGGGCCTCGTCGGTGTCGGCCCGCAGTGCCTCGTAGGCCGCCTTGTGCACGGCGGGACCGCCGGCGCCGCCGACCTGGGTGACCTTGATCCGGAGGTCCGTCTTGCGCGCGAAGGGCAGCTGCTCCTCCAGGAAGCGCTTGATGGCGGCGGCGCTGCCGTCCTGCAACGCGGCCTTGCCGTACTCCCTCACCGTGGGGCCGCCCCCACCGATGATCCGGGAGACCCGCACGTGGTCATCGATCAGCCGCTGCTCGTGCTGCCCCGTCGTAAGGAACCGCACCCGGTCCTCGGGCGTACCGTCGAGCGCCTTCTGCGCGGCCTCGCGAACGCCGGGACCCGAGTTCTTGTCGCCCAGAATCCTGGCGATGGCGACCTGGTTCTCCTCGTCCGCGAGAGCCGCCCCCTTCTCGCCCCCGCCAGGCTTCGCGTCACCGGCCTTGTCCGCCACCGACACGGCGGCGGGCTGCCCATCACCGGCGGCCATCGCCGGGGAGGAGAACAGCACGGCCGGGGCGATCGCCATGGCCGCGACGAGAGCCGACGCACGAACCAACTTCATGTACGCACCTACTTGCCATAAGGAACGGATAAAAAGCTCCTGTCACACTACATCTGATGATCACAACCGACTCACCGATTTACTGGCATCACCCGCACAGATATAACTTTGCCCGTCTTGTCATATTCATTGGGGAAGTTTGATGCGCAGGATTGCTTCGGGTGCGATGTCCGCTCTGCTCACCGTCGGTGTACTCACCGGCTGCTCGTCCACGGACGACAAGAGCGGGACCGAGACCTCCGCGGGCGCGATGAAGGAGAGCACCAAGCCGACCGGACCCACGACGGGCGCGACGGGAAAGACGGCCAAGCCCAAGGCCGGCGCGGGCCTGAAGGACGGCAGGATCGGCGACGCCGGTACCGCCTGCGCCCTCCCCGTGTCGTTCGAGGCGCCGAAGGACTGGAAGCTCACCGAGTTCACGGCCGAAAGCCGTGATTTCCTCCGCAAGTTGTCCGGCCACCCGTCCGTGAACGGCGCCTGCGAACTCTCCGCACGTCCCACCGGCGTGATCGGCTTCATCCGGGTGTTCACCATCGACGGGCCCGACAAGTCGCCCCGCCAGGCACTGGAGAACTTCGTCTCCGAGGAGAAGCGCGTCAGCGAGCCCCGCTACACCGAGACCAAGCTCGGCGACCTGCCTGCCACGGAGGTCGTCTACACACAACAGGACCTCCTCCTGGACGAGCCGCAGACGCGCCGCGGCCTCGCGGTGAAGACCCCGAAGGGCCTGACCGTCCTGCACCTCGAAGGCGCGGAGAGCGACGACTCCAAGGTGATGATCCCGGCCTACGAACAGGCCAAGGCGACAATGCGCTCCACCACCTGAGCCGACGCCCCGCGAGGCGCACCGCGCATACTGGGCCGATGCCCACGTCCTCCCCCGGGCTGGACCGCATGCGGGCCTCGCTCGCGGCGTGAGCCGACCCGACGAGCTCAGCGCAAAGGGGCGCCCGGAATCCTCCGTGCGCCCCTTCCGTCCTGCGCTGACGCAGACCTGGCGGAGACTGTGGGATTTGAACCCACGGTGACATCGCTGCCACGACGGTTTTCAAGAGGGCTGTGGTCACAAGGGCTGTTGCCCATGTGACCTGTACAAACAGCGCCACGGATGGGGCCCGGCCGGTCCGCCGGTCCACGTATGGTCCACAGATCCCGGAAACGTCAGTGCGGGATGCCCTCGATGATGTCGCGCGCCCCCTGCCGCAGCAGCTCGGCGCATACGCGGGTGCCGAGGGTCGCGGGGTCGTTGCTGCTCTCGCCCCAGTAGTGGGCGTGGACGAACTTGGAGCCGTCCCGCGAGAAGACCATACCCCTCAGCGAGAGCTGCCCATCCGGCTCCGAGATGCAGTGCCCAGCGATGGGGCTGTTGCAGTGCCCCCGCAGACCGTGCAGCATCACGCGCTCGGCGGTGATCTCGGTCATGGTCCGCTCATCGTTGAGCTGGGACAGCAGACCAGCCACAGCCCCGTCGTCCTGGCGGCACTCCAGACCGAGCGTGCCGGCGCCGACAGCGGGCAGCATCTCGTCCACGGTGAACACCTGGCGGCCTCGGTGGGCGATACCCAGCCGCTCCAGCCCGGACGTGGCGAGCACCATGGCGTCGAGCTTGGTGTCGATCTTGCGAGTCCCGTCGAGCTTCTCGACACGCGACCCCACGGCCCCACGGACCCGTACGACGCTGAGGTCGGGACGTACTCGGTTGATCTGCGCCTTGCGGCGAACGGCCGACGTTCCGACGACGGCGCCGGGCGGAAGCTCGTCCAAAGTCTGACGCTCAGAGCCCTCCGGGAAGAGGAGGACGTCGCGAACGTCATCGCGGGGCAGGTACGCCGCGAAGATCAGCCCCTGCGGCAGTGGCCGGTCCCCCGGCACGTCCTTGACGCAGTGCACCGCCATGTCGACGGTGCCGCGTTGCAGCATCTGATCGATTTCCTTGACGTACAGGCCTTTCCCGCCGAGCTGGGCCAGGTCGCCCTGCCACTTGTCCGCCTCGGTGGTGACGGGGACGACCTCGATGTTCAGGTCGGGCTCGTGCTTGTGGAGAAGGGCGGATACCTGCTCGACCTGGGCGAGCGCCATGGGGGAACTGCGTGTGCCGATACGCAGGGGACGGTCGGGGAAGTCGGTCATGGTGTCCTCTCCTGGGTCCTGGTCTCAAGGTAGGTAGTCGGGCGTGGGTACTGGAGCGGCCCCACGATGCGTGCGGCGATTCGCGGGTGCAGCAGTCGCAACGCGCTGGTCGGCGGCTCCCACCGCCACGCGTCGATCTCGTCGTATTGGAGGGTGATGCGGTCGTGATCAGCAGGGCTCAACTGTGGGCCGGCGAAAACGAACACGAGCCGGTCACGCCGCCCGGGCCTGGTCGCTTCGAGCCACTCGACGGCGAACAGGTCGTGCGTCTGCACGTCGAGAACCAAGCCGAGCTCTTCGCGGACTTCCCGGCGGGCCGCGTCAAGGGGTGACTCTCCGAGCTCGACAACCCCACCCGGCAACGCCCAAGGCGCATCCGCCTTCGCCGGATGGACGATGAGCACTCGGTCTTGGGGATTCGTGATGAGCACGGATGCCGTGATCGGGTGTCCAGCTGGCGGCGTGTGCGTCATGGCACCAGCCCCGCCAGCTCTTGCCGGTCCACGCCGGCGGTCGCCCCCATGCGGATGCGATCGTGCGACAGCCAAAGGCTGAGATGCTCCTGCGTCGCCTTCTCATCGCTGTAAGGCGGGATGGGATCGAGCCCCAGAAGGATGCACACCGGGGCGCCCTCACCGACCATGCGCGACCATTCAGCGCCGACCGGTGGTAGACGCAGCGAATACGGGGCACCCGTGATGGAGAGCAGAGCCCCGGAGGCGCCCAGCAGAATCACGCGGCTCCCCACGTGGCGCATGGGTTCGGACGATCCGGTGAGACCGAGCGCGGCAGACAGGCCGAGCATCTGCTGTTCGATGCTCTCCGCCGTCTCTCCTTGGCGACGGGCAGGCGGGTGCCCGATCAGCAGGAATGCCACGGGCCCGGCAGCGGTGTCTTCGACCCACGTGGACACCACCACCGAGCACAGGAGCCCAGGCGTCACGCCCAAGCCACGGCTTGGCGGACTCGCGAGCGTGCCACTCACCGTCAACCCTCCTCCCTCACGAACGGCAGAACGACGGATCGGCGAACCACGAAACGGGCGGGCGGCCGCGTGCACAGGGGGGTCTCGCGGCTCTGCAACGCGATGCTGATCACCTGGCCACCGCCCGGGGACCGTTCTCCCACCGGCGGCTTGCTCACAGTGCGGAACACACCCTCGTCCAGCACGGCGTCGCCTTCCCGAATCCGATCGGCGCGCATGAAGGCGAAATAACGCGTTCTACGGTCTCTGACCGTTATTCCTGGTGGCATGGCTCCAGCCAACTCCCATAACCCGTTCGAGGCGGGAGCCTGGGCGGGGGCCAGTTGGGGGGCCAGTATGGGGGCCAGCAGCCGACTGCCGGGGAGGGCGACGGATGGCCGAGACAGGCATCGGGGCATTGCTCGCGCGGTTACGCGATGACCTCGGTTGGTCTCAACAGCGCGTCGCCGACGAGTACAACGGGCTCGAAGGACGCTCTGCCATGACCGGCAAGGAGATCGGCCGGTACGAGCGCGAATCCCGCGTGCCGACGTCGCGAACGCGCGGCTTCCTCGCCACTGTCTTCGGCGTCGACCAAGTGGAGCTCGACCGTGCGGCCGGCGTATCCAGGCGGCGCAAGACGGCAAGCCGAAGCGCTGAACTGCCAAAGCAGAAGACCACCGTCCATGTCGCGCCATCACGTCGCGTCTTGGCTGCGGACGCCACCTCTTCGGCCCGGTTTTCGCGGTTCATCGCCTCACGCAACACGGACCCGTATGCCGTCGAACAGTTGGATTCCGAGGTCTTTACCCTGGCCCGCCAGTACGTCAGCCGCCCTGTCTCAGAGCTCCACAACACGATCAGCAGCCTGCGGGACGAGACATTCGACCTGCTGAGGGGGCGGCAACGACCACGACAGACGCTCGACCTCTACGCGGCGGCAGGGCGCCTATGTGGACTGTCAGCACACGTATGCCTCGACCTGGGGGACTACGCGTCCGCCATGACCCACTCCCGCACGGCATGGGCCTGCGCCGAAGAGGCGGACCACCACGGGCTCCGCGCCTGGGTTCGCGGCATGCAGTCGCTGATCACCTTCTGGGACGGCGACCCGCGAAAGGCTGCTGATCTCGCACGCGCCGGCCAGTCCTACCCGGCGGCCGGGGCTGATGGTGTTCGGCTCGCGAGCCTGGAAGCCAGAGCCCTGGCCGCTGCCGGGGATCGCCGAGGGGCCACCGCCGCCCTGCGCCGCGCCGAGCAGGCGCGAGACGCCTTGCCGGACGCCGAGACACCCGGAATCTTCAGCTTCCCGCACGCCAAACAGCTGACCTACGCCGGAACCACACACCTGTCGATCGGCGACCGCAGCAACGTACGGCAGGCAATCGACAGTGCCGCCGCCGCAATCGATCTGTACCGCGATACGGCAGCCGACGACCGCTCGACCGGTGACCTGCTTGCGGCCCACCTGGACCTCGCACGCGGGCACATGCTCGCCGGAGACGTCGATGCCACCGAGGCCATGCTGACGTTCGTCCTCGACAGCCCCGGCGGGCTGATCTCGGCGAGCATCCTCCGCCGCCTGAGCGCTCTCTCAGGCGAACTCGGGGCTCAGCAGTACCGTGGTTCGCCACGCGTCGCAGAGCTGCGCGAACGCATCCACAGCACGACCACGTCCACGAAGCCCCGGAGCCACTGACGTGACCGACACCCCCGTACGGCACAACGCCGACGTCACCGATCGTTCGCTTCTCTCCGGAAGCGCCTACAAGAGCGGGCGGGATCTCTCGGCACGGCAGTCGCTCTACCAGTGGCAGTCGCCGCGCTATGACCTTCCCGGCCTGGTCGCGGAGCAACTACGGGAAATCCGCGGAACGGTAGTCGACATCGGCTGTGGGAACGGCAAGTTCATCCGCCGCCTGCGAAACGACCGCCCCGATCTCCAACTGCTCGGACTCGACGTCTCGGCCGGCATCCTCGCCGAAGTACCCGGCCCCGTGGCCGTGGCCGACGCCTCACAGCTGCCCCTGCACGACGGCCGTGTGAACGCCGCACTGGCCATGCACATGCTCTACCACGTCGAGGACATCCCCGGAGCGGTCAGCGAACTCGGCCGGGTGGTCGCCGACGGCGGAACCGTCATCGCATCGACCAACAGCGACCGCGACAAATCGGAGCTGGACGACCTATGGCAGCGCGCATCCGGCGACATCCTCGGCCTGGATCGGGGGCCGTCACGGATCTCGCTCAGCGCCCGGTTCTCGCTCGAAGAGGCCCCGTCGGTGCTCAGCCACGTCTTCGGCACCGTGAACGTGATCGAGTTGCCCGGCACCATCACCGTGACCGATCCCGCTCCGGTCGTCGCGCACATGGCGTCGTACCGGGCCTGGGCCAATCAGCACGCAGTGCCCTTCGAAGAAACGATCCAACGCGCCGGGGAGATCGTGTCCCAACGCATCGAAAAGCAAGGGCAGTTCGAAATCGCGTGTCTCGGCGGCCTGCTGGTCTGTCGCCGTTGAGCCGACCTAGGCTCTTCTTCTCTAAATCCCCAGTCAACGGCGGCCACAGAAAGCCAGCCACGACGCGCCGGCACTATGACGATCGCCCGCCACGTGTGGCTCCAGCAACCACCCACCGGCATCAGCCACGCCATCCATTCCCGTCACGGCCGGCGCCTCTACCGGCCGTTGCGCTGCATGCTTGCCCGGCAGACCCCTTGAGGCTGGCGCCATCGGAGAGGTGCGGCGCGAACGGGACGGGGTCGGGCTACCGGGGCATCTGAGTCTGATGCGGTGGCTGGACGGTGACTTCGGCGCTGTCGCCCTGGTGGTGCCCCTGCTGGGCCGTCCGAGGTACTTCCTGGGCCTGGTCGTCGCGGTCGATTGGCCATTGCGCGCTGAGTGGCCGGGGGCCGCCGGGAGCGGTGGCGCTAGACAAGGAGCGGCGGCGGCCACGGGCCGCCAGCGCGCGGCGGACCGCGCGAGCGGGCCGCCCTTGATCCAGTAAAGAAACTCGTAACAGCCCTGCCGCTTCTCCCTCTTGGCCGCTTCGGCCGAATCTTTCTCCGCGCTTGCTTCCCGTTTTATGGCGCTTTGCGCTCTAGCTCGCCCATATCTGCTCGGATTTGAACCGGTTCGTTCGCCGGATCGCCAGAAACTGTCCACAGGGCTCTTTCGGCAGGCTGCGGTCATGGGAAATTCGAGTTGTCGGCGTGACTCCGGTAGGGCTGCTTGCGGGGCGGCATTCCCCGACTTCCCTGGGTTTCCAGGGGAGCTGGTCCCTGATTCGCGCCGCCCGATGGAGGGTCTATTGCGCCGGGAGTTAATCCACAGTGTGAGGTGCGCCACTCGGTGTCACACCATGGCGGTTTCCCGTACCTATACCAAGCGGATAGGGGAAATGCGTTCGCCGCTGGGGGTGTCCGCTTTCGGTGATCCCCTGTCGCTCGCGTCGGAGGGTCCGGCGCTGGATGCGAGGAAGGCGGCCCAGTGACGGGCGTCACATTGATGCATGGTCACACGCGCGAGCTCGGCGATACCTCTATTGGCGATCCCCCCGAATGCCGGCTGATGACGGGGGCGGTCCTGCGTAGCACGGAACTGCCGGTTAGGGAAACCGGCGTTTCTCCGGATTCTGGAAGCGCGGTCCGAGGCGGAACGAGCGAGGAGGTGTGAGACGTGAGCAGTGGCATAACGGCCGACTGGGCGGGGCGGGCAGCCTCGTCCGGAAAGGGCTGCGGACGTGCGCTGACGGCTTGCCCCGTGGGGTGTCCGCTTTCCCGGCTGCAATGGGTCCATCGCGGGCAGTCCCGTGATCGGCCCTACTGCGGCTTGGGTGAGTACGGCGCGACAGAACGGCACGACATGAACGGGGCGGGCATGCACGCGAACGAGGCGGCGGAGATCACGGCGCGGATGGCCGAGGTTGATAAGAAGCTGGGCCAGTTGGAGGAGCTGGCGCGCCGCATATGCGAGAAGGGGGTGGCTACTTCTTCTTCGGCTTCTCGGTGATCCCGGCAAGCTGCTGGAAGACCTCCAAGAGGTTGTCCAGCCTGGCGTTTACGGCGTCAAGGCGTTGGGACAGCTCCTCGTATTCGGGCGTGGGCATGTGGTCTGCGGGCTCCGGCTTGCTCGTGCCGGCCGTTGTGCTGGGCTCGGGCGGTAGGGGGTCGCACACGAAGTTGCCCCGCCCGGGGGTGGAGTAGATCAGCCCCTCGTCGCGCAGGAGGCGCAGGGCAGAGCGCGCGGTCATGTTCGCGATCTCGTATTCAGCTTCGAGGTCGCGCGAGGACGGGACGCGCTCGCCCGGCTTGATGCGCCCGGAACGGATCTGCTTGCGGATCTCGTCGGCGACCAGCCGGTATGGCGGAGTGTGGGAATCCCTCGGCAGGCTCATGCGTCGAGGGTAGCCCGCCTGGCGCACCCATCGCACTAAACGGCTTGCACTGCACAGAACCCAGCCATGCCCGAACCCCGCACTACGGACATGGTGCGCTAGCGCGCTTGACGGGGGTGGTGGGCATGGTGCACTGTGGTGATCACGCCGCACCGAGCGGCCTCGATCCGAGAAGGAGTTCCCCATGGCGCGTATCCGCGTTGGTCTGCTGGCCTCGACCCGGTTCATGGTCGGCACGCTGCCGGTGCTGAAGTTCACCGACCAGGAGAAGACGACCCCCGCCACCGACCGGGAGAGCAACCAGCCGCTCTACACCGTGACCCTGTTCCTGATGGAGGAGGAGCGGGCGGAAGCCATGAAGATCACCGTCCCGAAGGACGGTCTGCCCAACGGCCTCAACGTCGGTCAGCTGATCCGGCCGGTGGACCTGTTCGCCACTCCGTGGGCGCGGGTCTTCAACGGTCAGCTTCAGGACGGCATCGCCTACCGCGCCGCTGCGCTCGAACTGCTCGCCCCCGCCGCACCGGTCGCCGACGAGCCCGGAGACCTGGCGGCGTGAGCGGCGACGAATCCCGCTTCTGCCTCGCTCCCTCGCTCTGCCCTCACTGCCGGGCCTACCCGGTGGCTCACCGAGGATCGGATGACCGGTTCTCGGAGAGCTTGATCAAGTCGGTGACCGGCGTTCTGGTCGGTCACGGCTTCCCGCCCGTCGAGAACGTCTACGACTGGGCGGCCCTGGAAGCAGCCTTGATCCGCTTCCTCTACCGCGACGATGTGAAGGACACCGGTGACCCCGATTGAACTGATGGGCTACGCCCCGGCTGCGGCCGGGGCCGCCCTGGCCCTGATAGCCCTCTGGGCCGTGATCTGGATCGTCCGCTACGTGCGGGCCGACGCGGAGACCCGCGTCAGCATCCGGCAGGCGGTTCGTATCCGCCGGGGCTGGAAGCGCCTGGCCCAGCTGTGCGGCCTCTCGGTCACGGACAAGATGCCCACCCTGACCCAGCAGTTGGCGACCACCGACGCCAGCAAGACCCCGAAGCCCCGGGTCCTCACCCCGGCCCTCAAGATCAAGCCGGACCGGTACGGGGTCGTCGGGCAGGCGAACTGCCTGCCGAAGGTCGGTCTGGAGGAGTTTCAGAAGGCCGCGCCGCACCTGGCGGACGCCTGGGGCTGCACTCGGGTGTCCGTGACCCAGGACAAGCCCGGCCACGTCGTGATCCGTGGTGTGCGGGTTGACCCGCTGCTGACCCGGACCACGCGCGTTCCCACGGGGGAGGTGCCCAAGGCACTGGCCCGGTGGAACCTGGGCTTGGACGAGTACGCCCAGCCGGTGAGCGTGGACCTGGCCGAGGTGCCCGGCGTGACCGTGGCCGGCCTCCCCGGCTTCGGCAAGACCTCGAACATCAACGGCTTCATCTGCGATGCCGCCCCCTCGCCTGCGGTGCAGTTCGCGTTCGCCGACGGCAAGGTCTCCCACCCCGGTGAGGGCGACTACGCCGACTTGATCGGCCGGGCCTTCGCCGCCGTGGGCGACGACCTGGACGAAGCGAACAAGCTGTTCCGCCGCGTCGTCGAACTCCGTCGCGCCCGCTCGTCCTCGATCAAGGCCGTCCTCGGGCGCAAGGACATGTGGCACGGCGGGCCGTCCCGGTCCTGGCCGTGGGTGGTGCTGATCATCGATGAGGCCCACACCTACTTCCGCGATCACAAGGGCTCGGACAAGGAGAGCAAGCGCCTTGCGGCCCTGGCGGCGGAGAACGCCCGCCTGGTGGAGGACCTGGTGAAGAAGGGCCGCAGCGTCGGCATCCTGGTCATCCTCGCCACGCAGAAGAGCACCGGGGACGCGATCCCCACGTTCATTCGGGACGTGTGCCCGGTGGGCTTGTCCTTCGCGCAGAAGACCGCTGATGCGGCCGTTGCCGCCCTCGGTGAGGACATCCGCGACTGGCCGGACGCCAACCCCGTCCAGTTGCAGGACCCCGCCTATGTCGGCGTCGCCGTGATGAAGCTCAGCGGCAGGAGCGGTTTCACCCGCCTGCGCACGCCGTACGTCGCAGAGGCCGACGCCGCCCGCATCGCCACCGAGACCGCCCACCTGACCGCCGACCCCGCCGATCTGCTCGCCGCACAGCTCCCCCTCGGCGTGATCCTCGACAAGACCGACCCCGACGAGGACGGCGAACCCCTCGCCGCATGACCCAACCACCCGAGCATTCACACCGCTTGGAGAACTGATGACCTGCTCAGACTGTGGCAACGCCGACATCACCGAGTACAGCTACGACGGCGGCAAGACGATCACGGGCTACGAATGCCGCGACTGCGGCACCAACTGGCGGGCCGAGGCGGGCTGAACACGCCGTGCGCCCCCGCCCTCCCGCACCACAGGGAACTGAAAGGAGGTGAACCCCTATGTCTGAGGACCGGATCACTCAGCGGACGGTGACCGTCGTCATGGGCGTCATTGCCGCCCTGGCCTTCGTCTTCTCCTTTGGCAACGTCTGGGCCCTCGCGCTCCGTCTCGGCGTCCCCGCCCCGATCGCACCGCTGATCGCCCCGATGGTCGATCTGTCGGTGGTCGGGCTTCTGGTCGCCTTGCGCTACCTCTCCCTGCGCGGTGTCCCGGCCGCACAGATGAAGTCCGCAACCCGCCTGATGCACATCTCCGGCCTGCTGACGCTGGCCCTCAACATCGCCGAACCCATCGCCGCCGGACACTACGGTCGCGCCGCCGTGGACGCCGTGGCGCCCCTGCTCCTCCTTGGCTGGGGAGCGGTCGGCCCCCAGCTCCTGCGCGCCTTCCAGGCCGTTACCGCCGACACCGCACGCGCTTCCGTCACCGCTCCGACCGATGCCGTCGGCCCGGCCCCTGCCGACGAGCTGGATGCGTCCCCTGCCGACGAGTCGAACCCGGCCCCGGCTGGTGAGGCTGATCCAGCGCCGGAACCCGCGCCCGTGCGCGAACCGGTACCTGCTGCGGCCGTCGTTCCCACCCCGGTACCCGTGCCGGTGCCTGCTCCTCCGGCCGCACCGGAATCCGCGGTGACCCCCGCCCCGGCCGTCAAGGTTCCGGAGCCGCTGTTGACCGAAGCGCGCTCGATCGCCGACGCCCACCGTGCCGAACACGGCGAACCCATCACCGCCGTCCAGCTCAAGCGGCGACTCGGCGTCGGCCTCCCCATGGCCACCGCCCTCCACACGGCCCTGACGGCCTGACCCCTCTGCCGGCCTTCCGGCACCTTCCCCACCCCTGCCCTGCCTGGGCTCTGTCCGCCATGCCCCGAGCAGCCACGCCCCCGTACGTGGCTGCTCGGGGCCCGCCTCCCGCAGTGAGGAGAGATTGCTATGCGCACGCTCGATCTGCGCCACGTGAAGAGCCTCGCTCTGCGCGACCTGGTGGAGCTGGCCCACCTCGACGACTTCGACCGGGTGGTCGAGCAGATCCGCAACGTTCGCGGCTGCGCCCGCCCGGTCAACCTCATCGGCTCCACCACCACCCTGGACTCCGACACGGACACGGTGCTGCGGTCGTACTCCACCGCTGACGAACCCACCGGCCGCCTCCTCACGGCCTGCGGTAATCGCCGGTCGTCCCGTTGCCCGTCCTGCTCCCGCGTCTACGCCGCCGACACCTACCACCTGATCAAGGCCGGACTCTCCGGCGGCAAGAACGTCGCCAAAACCGTCAGCACCCACCCCCGCGCCTTCGTCACCCTCACCGCCCCGTCGTTCGGCCCCGTGCACAACCGCCCCAACACCCCGGCGGGCAAGATACTCAACTGTCGTTGTGGCCAGCGCCATCACGAGGACGCCCCCGCCTTGGGCACCCCGCTCAACCCGGCCACCTACGACTACACCGGCGCCGTGCTCTGGAACGCCCACGCCGGAGCCCTCTGGCAGCGCTTCACCATCTACCTCCGCCGCGAACTCGCCGCCCACCTCGGCATGACGCAGAAGGCGTTGAACGCCGCCCTGCGCGTCTCCTTCGCCAAGGTCGCCGAGTACCAAAAGCGCGGCCTCGTCCACTTCCACGCCGTCATCCGCTTCGACGGCCCCGAGGGCCACACCACCCCGCCCCCGCCCTGGGCCACCGTCGACGCCCTCACCCACGCCGTGCTCGAAGCCGCCGGCCGTGCACGCATAACCGTGACCTCCAAGGCCACCGGCGAACGCGAACTCACCTGGGGCAAGCGCATCGACGTCCGTGAGATCACCGCCCTTGGCGACGGCGAACTCACCGACGAGAAGGTGTCCGCCTATACCGACCAGAGGGTTGCCTCCTACGTCGCCAAGTACGCGACCAAGAGCGCGGAAGGCACCGGCACCGTGGATCGGACCTTGCTCTGCCGCCCCTGTGGCGGACGCGGATACACCCGCGCCCCGGATGGCTTCCGTGTCCTGTGCGCCGACTGCGACGGCACCGGGCAGTCCGAACCCATCGTGGACCTCAAGGTGCAGCAGCACGTCCGACAGATGATCCGCACCGCCTGGGCCCTCGGCCACCTGCCGGAGTTCGCTGATCTCAAGCTCTGGAAGTGGGCCCACATGCTCGGCTTCCGAGGCCACTTCTCCACCAAGTCCCGCCGTTACTCCACCACCCTCGGCGCCCTCCGCGGCGTGCGCCGCGCCTGGCGCGTGGAGCAAGCCCGCACCCGTGCCGGCCTTCCGGCCCCGGAGGAGAACACGACGCTCGTCGTCTCCCACTGGACCTACCTGACCACCGGCTACCGCCCCGGTGAACAGTTCATCGCCGCCCAGGTCCGCCACGAGATCGCCCAAGCCGACCGTGCCAAGACAGAAGGGAAGCCCTGGCAGTGAGCCGCACCCGACACGAGACCCTGACCTTGCCCGAGGTGCTGGCCGAGATACGGATGTCCCGCGCCGCCTTCTACCGCATGCGGGCACGCGGCAAGGCGCCCAAGTGCCTCAAGCTCCCCAACGGACAGATCCGCGTTCGCCGCGCCGACCTCACCGCCTGGTTCGACGCCTGCGAGGTCCCGGCGTGCTGACGTACGACGTCCAGATATGGGGCATCCGCAAGCGCCCGGACCGCCCCAAGCCGTACATGCTCCGCTGGCGGGTGGGGACACAGCCCCACTCGAAGAGCTACGCCCTCAAGGCTCAGGCCGATGGCCGACGGGCCGAACTACTCGCTGCCCTCCGGAACCGCGAACAGTTCGACACCGCCACTGGTCTGCCCAGCTCCGAACTCCACGAACTCCAGTCCCCTAGCTGGTACGAGCACGCCCGCGCCTACGTCACCATGAAGTGGCCGACGGCTTCGGCGAAGCACCGCGCGAGCATCGCCGATGCCCTGGCGACCGTCACGCCCGCCCTCGTGACCGACACTCGCGGCGCCCCGAAGCCCCGGGTCCTCCGAACTGCCTTGTACGCATGGGCCTTCCGTCTCCACCTGGGCACCGAAGAACAGTGGCGCCCCCGCCTGGAAATAGAGACGCCTTCGGAGGACATCCAAGCAGCGCTGGACTGGATCGCGCGGAAGTCGGTCAAGGTGACCGACCTCGACAAGCCCTCGTTCGTCCGCTCCGCCCTGCAAGCGCTGTCGCTGAAGCTCGACGGCAAGGCCGCCGCCGCGAACACCGTCAACCGGAAGGTGCCAGTCTTCAGCAACGCTCTCCGGTACGCGGTCGAGCGGGAGTTGTTGGTGAAGGTTCCTCTGGACAAGGTGGACTGGAAGGCCCCGGAGGTCGATGACGAGATCGATTTCCGCTACGTCCCCGGGGCAGCCCTGGCGAAGCGGCTCGTCGTCGGCGTCGCCGAGCAGGGCAACCGTGGACGTCATCTGAAGGGATTCTTCGGCTGCCTCTACTATGCCGCCGCACGGCCCGCCGAGGCGACCGCCCTCATGCTGTCCGACTGCACGCTCCCCGAGACCGGCTGGGGCGAACTCGTCCTCGCGCGGAGCACTCCCCGGGTCGGCTCGGCGTGGACTGACACCGGCAAGTCCTTCGACTCCCGTGGCTTGAAGCGACGGGCCCGGAACGCCACTCGCTCCGTGCCGATCCCGCCCGTCCTGGTCCGCATGCTCCGCGAGCACACCGCGGAGTTCGGCGTCGCCGAGGACGGCCGGCTCTTTCGCGCAGCCCAGGGCGGTCACCTACTCTCCAAGGAGTACGGCGACATCTGGAGGGCTGCCCGGCTCACCGTGCTGACGGAGGGCGAAGCGGCAACGCCCCTCGCCGAGAAGCCCTACTCCCTCCGGCACGCGGGCGTCTCCCTGTGGCTCATGTCCGGTGTCGCCCCCGCCGAGGTCGCCCGGCGCGCGGGCCACAGCATCGCCGTCCTCTTCCGCTTCTACGCCAAGGTGATCCACGGCCTCCAGCAGCAGGCGAACGAGCAGATCGAGCGAGCCCTGACAGAGGCTAGCGAAGACTAGGCCGGATAAGCAGTACTTCAGCAACTTGGATGATTCAAGGACCAAGTGGCGCAATCCAAGGCGTGGATGTCTCAACCTTCATGCACTGTTAGAACCATGTCACTGAAGTGCCGACTGTTGATCGCGGCATGCCTGCTCGCGACTACGATTGAATTTACCTGGCTGGGCTCCGAGGACGTTAATGGAGCATTGACTTACGCCGGGCGCCTCACCGGCGTTACATTCCTCGCCGCAGCCCTGTTGGAGCTGTTTGCATCAGGCACCCTCCTCGCAGGCAGGCCCAGCACACCGGGGAAAATTTCAGGCTACCCTGCAGCCGCCGTAGCCCTGGGCGTGTTCGCTTCCTTTTTCGCTAACCTCGCATTGCTCGTACTGCAGATTGAAAACCTGAGCCTCAGCATGGGCCTACTAGTCTGGCCTTCCCTGACTGCCTGGTCACTCATCGCCCTCGTGATTATTCACAGAGAGCACGAGGCTGGGAATTTCTCAATCCCAAACCTCCAAGTATTCAAAGCCGGGGCGATTGCAGCCGCCCTTATCGCGCTAGTCAATTTCGGATATACGCAAATCTATCAACCATACGCCACACCCGCACAAATCTCCACGACCGTGGAAATCGGGATGGCCCATATCGATCACGGCACCGTGTCCGTACCAATTCATCTGGCTTCAAAAAATACAGGCAGCGTGGGCGTGTACATCCTTGGCTCCCTATACCAAGTGACAGCTGGCAAGGCTGTCTACTCCGACGCGGCTCGAACCGGTCGGGATTGGCTGCAGGACATCAATAACGGCCAAATCGATCTACTGAAGTACCAGAACGAGGGAAATCGAGGGTACCAACTGCTGGCTCAAGGGCGCTTCATGCGCCAGGGGCGCAAACTTGACCCTGGCGCAGAGGTCGCATCAGACAAGATCATTCAATTCCCAGTAGGCAATCACTACGATGTTCTGAACGCGACTGGCGACGTCGTGTACTTGCGAACGGACAGGGCAGTACTGACTAGCGAAGAATACGAAACCTCAGGGCGCAGCTCATGGCACAAAGACAAGAGCCACTCACCGGAAATGGAGGCGCCAGGATGGGTCGCGCACAAAGGGGTCGAGACCTTCAAATACCAATCACCAATTGTTCATAGCAACGCAGAACTCCAACACACACGAAGCCCTAGAAATGTGACTCTCTGGTGGGTTCTCGAAGATCCACAAAAGTCCTGGAACGGCCCATATCTAGTAGCAACCATCGCCTCGGCGGGCGAAGAAAATAAAAGACCAGACCCCGCTCGACCTCAGCAATTGTCTGACGAATATGGACTCGATCACTCGTCAAGCGGACGCGCTCAGAAGTCGATTGAGCAGATCACAGGCTCTACGAAAACCAACTGACCATGTGTTTCTTGTTGCGATCGGTTGCCGAAGGCGGGGGCCTACAGCAAACCCTGGTCCACGCCTGGTCCACGCACGCTGGTCAACAGCGGGAAACCAGCGGTACGAGGCGAGACAGCCCTTCAACGCGAAAGGGGTGCCCCGGCTCGGGACACCCCTTCTGACCTGCGTCAACGCAGACCTGGCGGAGACTGTGGGATTTGAACCCACGGTGACATCGCTGCCACGACGGTTTTCAAGACCGTTCCCTTAGGCCGCTCGGGCAAGTCTCCCCGTGTCGGTACGACCGCACCGGCACGGGGGACAGCCTACCGGGTGGTGGCTCACGGTTGAGAGGGCTGGCCGCGGGGGGCTCGGGGTGGGCTGGTGATCAGCGGTCCCGTCCGGGGGCCGCCGGGCCGGCCCCTCCGGTCAGCCGGACTTGGCTGTGGCCCGTACGCCGAAGTGGACGTAGCGGCTGCCGTCCGGGAGGGCGTAGAAGACGACGGGTATCCAGGCGTCCTTGTCGTTGCGGCGGCCGGCGAAGACCGTCTTGGACGGGGTGTCCGAGACCGGGGTGAGGTGCCAGACGAGCGGTTCGAAGGTGCCCGCGAGTCCGTCGGCTCCCTCGTATCGCAGCTGGAGCACGCCTTCGCCGGTCGTGGCACCGGTGATGGTCATGAGGAAGCCCTCACGCTTGTACGCGCCGATGAACGGCTCGGTGTCGACGGCCGGGTGGTTCTCAGCGGGTTCGAACCGGGGCATGGTGACTCCGGCGAACTCGGCGGTCAGTTCGCGGCAGAGAGCGTCGTAGACCTTGGGGGCGGCGCCTCCGCCGTTGGTGAGCAGGGCGATGGCGAGGCCCTTCTCCGGGATGGCGCGCAGGTAGGCGAGCTGGCCGAAGGTGCTGCCGTCGTGGCCGAAGCCGTGTACGCCGTCCCAGTCGAACAGGCCCCAGCCCAGGCCCCAGTGGGCGCCGAGGAACCACTGGTCGGGCATCTCCACCTCGGGAGCGAGCATGGCCTCCACGGCCGCGGCCGAGAGCACCCGGGTGCCGTCCGGAGCCTTGCCTCCGTCGATGAAGAGCCGGGCGAAGCGGACCACGTCGGCGGCGGTGGCGCTGATGCCGCCGTACGGTCCGGCCGAGCGGGGCAGCATGTTCCACAGCGGGGTGGGGACCGGGTCCTCGCCGGGGTCGCCCATGTGTCCCATCGCGGCGCGGAAGCGCAGCACTTCCTCGGGCAGCGTCATCGTCTGCTCAAGCCCGAGCGGCTCGCAGATCAGCTCCTTGAGCGCCTCGTCCCAGGTCCGGCCGGTGATCACCTCGACGATGCGGCCGAGGACGTTGTAGGCGGTGCCGGAGTACGACATGGTGGCGCCGGGCGGGTTGGTGAGGCCGACGTTCCCGGCGGCTTCGACGTAGCGGGCCAGGCAGTCGTCGCCGCGGCCCGTGTCGTTGACGTAGTCGCCCTCGATCCCGCTGGTGTGGTTGAGCAGCTGGCGCGGGGTGACGGTCCGGGTGGCCTCGGCGTCGGCGACGGCGAAGCCGGGGAGGACGTCCACGACGGGCGCGTCCAAGTCCAGCTTTCCGGCGTCGGCGAGGCACATCACCAGCGCGGCCGTGTAGCCCTTGCTGACCGAGCCGATCTGGAACACCGAGTCCGTGGTCGTCTCGACGCCGGTCCGGGTGTGCAGGATGCCGCTCGCCATCTCGTGGATCTCGCCGTCGGCGAGGACGGCCAGCACCGCGCCGGGGATGCGGTGCTCGGTGATCAGCTCGTCGAGCCGGGCCTGCCAGTGGTCGTGGTCGAACGCTCCCGGCTCGGCGGTCCTGCCCAGCGCCCGGTCGACGGCCTGGGCCGCTTCCCGGTTGGCGCGGTCCACGAGCTTGGCGACCTCCTCGTCCACGCGCTTCGAGAACTCTCCGTACGCATGCTTCGACATGACATCCTCTTCGGCGATTGGCGGTACGAAAGGTGGGAGTGGAACAGGCGGTGCCGTTCTTCTCCGGCCGGCTCTAACCGGCCTGACGGGGCCGCCGGCCGACGAGGGCCGTCAGCGAGGCCATGGTCATCCGCGGGGGACGCCGGAGGTCCCGGTCGGGACGGATGACCGGGCGGGCCAGGACCCGGACCACAGCGCCGAGGACAAACCCGTACGCCGCCACCAGGCCGTGCCCGTTGGACTGGGCGAACCAAAGGATCAAGCCGGCGACGGGCACGGCGAGCGCGAGCAGCCGCTCCTTCGCGGCGCCGTCACGAGCGCCGTCACGAGAGCCGGCCCGCAGCAGAAGGGCGGCGGCCAGGGTCGCGGCGAGGAAGTAGGTGGCACCCGAGCTCCCGGCGAAGTTCCGGGGATCGGTGGTGGCCCGGTCGGACTCCCCGAAGAGGGCGTCGATGTGCTGCGGCAGGAGGATGCCCGCGGCGAACAGGCCCGCCATCAGGGGGGCGCCCCAGAACCACTCCGCGAGCGCGGCGACGACCACAAGGGTGGCGATGTTCCACGCGGCCCCGAAGACGCCGCCGTTCTGCATGAAGACCGCGGTGACCACGCGCCACCAGCCCGACTTGCTCGGATCGTCGTCGAAGGTGTCCATCGCCCCCGACCAGCAGAGCTGGGTCACCACCGCACCGATCGCGATCACGGCCAGCCCGACCGTGGCCCAGGGCAGGCGGCGCCGGCTCACGGTGTCCGGCCCGATCAGGGCCATACCGGCCTTGAACATCAGCACCATCAGCCCCGCCGTGGTCACGTTGAACACGATCGCGTCCATCGCCGCCTCCATCCCCCTGTTTGACCTGCGATGACAGTGACCTTAGCGGCAGCGGCGGCCAGATTCAAACACTGTTTGAAAATTGTGGATAGACTTGCCCCCATGAAGCTGACCGCGGACCGGATCATCGACGCGGGCATGATCGTGTTCGCCGAATCGGGCTATCACGGACTGTCCATGCGAAAGGTGGCAGAGCGACTCGGCGCGCACGCCGGGAGCCTCTACTACCACGTGCCCAGCAAGAGCGCCCTGCTCCAGCTGATGGCGGACCGGCTGGCCCGCCAGGCCTACGAGGCCGGCACGGACGCACTGACCGCTCTCCCCGAACAGGCCGACTGGAAGGACCAGTTGGAGGCCCAGGCCGTCGCACTGCGCCACAGCGTCCGGCAACACCCGGGTGGTGCCGCCCTGTTCGCCGACAGCCCGAAGGTCCTCAGCACCGGAGCACTGTCGTTGATGGAACGGCTGTTGCAGACCCTGCTGGACGCCGGGGTGCCCGAGGGACAGCGCGGCGTCGCCGCCGACGCGCTGCTCAGCCACGTCACCGGATTCGTACTCCAGGAGCAGGGCGATCCGCCCGCCGTGCCCGTCACGCCCCAGGCCGTCGCCGACATTCACGACCGCTTCCCGATGACGGTGGCCGCGGCATCGACCTCGGCCCACGACCTGGACGAGAAGTTCATACAGAGCGTGCGGCTGCTCTGTGACGGCATCGAGGCTCAGATCCGGCCACCCGGCCGCGCCTGATCCGGCGAGCACGGGCAGCGGTAGCGGTAGCGGTAGCGGTAGCGGTTCCGCGACATCACCCCCGCCCGGGCGCGGGTGATGTCGTAACTCCGCCAGCCACCACCCCCGGGAGCCTGTTGGAGTGATCGCGGAACCCATCGCCTTCCCAGGACGGAAGCCCATGCCCGCGACCACCACCCCCGCCACCACCCCCGCCACCACTCCCTTACCCACACGCTCCCCCGTGATCGGCTGGTCGGCCGTGGTCGCGGTCATGCTGGGCATCTTCGCGATCGTCACGACCGAGATCCTGCCCATCGGCCTGCTGACCTCGATCGGAGCCGACTTCACCGTCTCGGACGGCACGGCCGGTCTGACGATGACGATGCCGGGCCTCCTGGCGGCGGCCTCCGCTCCCCTGGTCACCGCGGCCACGGCACGCGTCGACCGCCGGCTGATGCTGTGCGTCTTCACGGCCCTGCTGGCCCTGGCGAACCTCCTCGCCGCCGCGGCACCCTCCTACTGGCTCGTCCTGACGTCCCGCGTTCTCGTAGGGATCACGATCGGCGGATTCTGGCCGATCGCGACGGGCCTGGTGCAGCGACTCGTACCGCCCGCCTCCGTCGGCCGGGCGACCGCCGTCGTCTTCTCCGCCGTCCCGCTGGGATCCGTCCTGGGCGTACCGGCCGGCACCCTCATCGGCGACCTCGCCGGATGGCGCACGGCCTTCCTCGCCATGGGAGCCCTGACCGTCGGCGTGCTGGTCATGCTGCTCCTGCTCGTACCGCCGCTTCCGCCGATCGAGGCCACCCGGCTGAGCGTCCTGCGCGGCCTGATCCGTGGCGCGGGCACCCGCTTCGCACTGCTGCTGACGTTCCTGGCCGTGCTGGCGCACTTCGGCACGTACACGTACGTGACGCCGTTCCTCCAGCGGGTCACCCACGTCGGCGACGGTGCGATCACCGCGTTTCTGCTGGTCTACGGCGGTGCCGGCATCCTCGGCACGTTCCTCGGCGGCACCTGGGTGACCCGGTGGCCGCGGGCCGTCCTCGGGTTCGCGGCCGGTCTGATCGCCGCGGCGACGCTCCTGCTTCCGGTGCTGGGCCACCGGCCGGCCGGCGCACTGGCCCTGCTGATCGTGTGGGGCATCGGCTACGGCGCCGTGCCGGTCGCCTCGCAGACCTGGTTCGCCAAGGCGGCGCCGGACGCCCCGGAAGCGGCGTCCGTGCTGTTCACCGCCTCCTTCCAGGCGACGATCTCGATCGGCGCGCTCCTGGGCGGAGCCGTCCTGGACCGCACCTCTCCGTCCATGGTGATGGTGCTCGGCGGCTGCACCGCGGTGCTCACGGTCCTGGCGGTGGGGGCTCGGTCCGGCCGAAGCCGAAGCCCTTACGGGGGCTAGGCGGTCTTGACCGCTCCGCCGTCGATGAGGTGGTCGGCGCCGGTGGTCGCGGCGGCGAGCGGTGAGGCGAGGTAGGCGACGAGCGCCGCGACCTCGTCCGGTTCGACGAGCCGGTCGATGAGCATGCCCATCGCCGCCGGCAGACCGGCCAGGAGATCGGCGTGCGGAACACCCATGGACGCGGCAAGTTCCGCGCCGTAGCCGGTCGGGCTCTCCCACATGGCGGTGCGGACCGGTCCGGGCGAGACGGTGTTCACCCGGACGCCCCGAGGGCCGAACTCGTGCGCGAGGGCCTTGCCGAACGCGGTGATCGCGGCCTTGGCCGTCGTATAGGCGACAGGCCCGCCGTGCGGGACGCGGGCGCCCATGGAGGACACGTTGACGATCGCGCCCCGGGCGGTCAGCAGCGCGGGGAGGGCGGCGCGCGTGACGCGGACGGTGGCGAAGAAGTTCAGGTCCATCATCTCCGCCCACTGCGCGTCGGTCAGGTCGAGGAAGCCGCCACTCAGGCCGCCGTCACCGCCACCGACGTTGTTGACCAGGATGTCGATGCCGCCCAGCGCTGCCACGGCTTCGGTGACGAGGCGCTCGGCGCCGGCGGGCTCGGACAGGTCCACGGCCACGGGTATCGCGCCCGCCGCCGCCATCTCCCGGCTGGGGGTACGGGCGGCCCCGACGACGCGAACGCCCTCGGCGGCCAGGGCCCGGACGGCGGCCAGCCCGATGCCCCGACTGGCGCCCGTGACCAGGGCGGTCTTGCCGGTCAAGCGCAGGTCCATGGTGTTCCCTCCACACATAACTGCATCGCTTGTGATGCACAGAAGCTAGAACATGCATCACTGATGTTGCAAGTCATTGAGGAGTCGCCACACCGCCGTACTCTTGAGTCGTACTCTTAAGGGGTCGCTCGTAGACCTGGAAGGAACCCGCATCCCCATGGCGCTGCCCGCCTCCACGAAACCGCTGCGCGCCGACGCCGAGCGGACGGTACGCGCGATCCTCGAAGCCGCCGAGCGGGTGCTGTCCGCAAATCCGGCGGCGACGATGGAGCAGATCGCCGAGGCCGCCGGGGTCGCGCGGACCACCGTCCACCGGCGGTTCGCCTCACGGGAGGCGCTGATCACGGCGCTGGCCGCATGGGCGACCCAGCGGTTCCACGAGGCCGTCGAAGCCGCCCGGCCCGACACCGCCCCGCCCGCCGTCGCGCTCTACCAGGTCACCGCGAACGTGCTCCGCGTGAAGATCGGATGGGGCTTCGCCATGGGTGCCCTCCCCACCGACGCCCCCGAGGTCGCGCGGGCGCACGCCGATGTACTGGACCAGTGCGAGCGGCTGTTCACGCGCGCCCGCGACGCCGGTCTGCTCGGGCCCGATACGGATCTGGACTGGGCGCGACGCGTCTACTACGCGCTCATCCACGAGGCCGCGGCCGAGGCGCCGGACACCGACGCCGCCGTGGACGCTCTCGCCACGCGCGTCGTCGACACCCTGCTCCACGGCCTCGGCAAACTGGCCACCGCCTGATCCAGTTCCTCGGACCGAGACGACGGCGGGTCACTCCTACGGGAACAGCATGATCCCGAAGGCCAGCACCACGAGGAAGGCGATGAGGATGACGACGCCGATCCGCATGGGGTGATGCGCCAGCGCGGCGTCTCCCGGCCTGCCTCCGCGTGGCCGGTCCTCCGGCAGCCGTGGATTCTCCGGCCTGTCGTGTGTGTAGAAATCACCACTGGCCATGAGCACACCTCCTGGTGGAGGTCGGCGAGCCCTCCCCGGAAACAGCGACAGGGGGAGAGCTCTGAACGAGTGCTACATGGCCAGTATGCGACTTTTGTCAGGAAAGCGAGATGTCGCAGGCGGAGCGGGCGTCAGCTGGCGTCAGCTCGGCGTCAGCTCGCCTTGTCGCCGCGGCGCTCGCCCAGCGTGATCTCCGTCGTCGCCTGCTTGCCGTCGCGGACGTAGGTGACGGTGACCTTGTCGCCCGGCTTGTGGGTCCAGATCTCGCTGATGAGCGTGGGGCCGCTGTCGATCGTGGTGTCGTCGAGCTTGATGATCACATCGCCCGGCTTGAGGCCGGCCTTGTCGGCCGGGCCGCCCGGGGTGACGGACGAGCTGCCGCCGTCGCTGCCCGAGGCGATCCGGGCACCGCTGACGTTGTCCTTCATGTTGACCGTCGCCGAGATGACCGGGTAGATCGGCGTGTGGTCCTTCATCAGCTGCTGGGCGACGTTCTTCGCCTGGTTGATCGGGATGGCGAAGCCCAGGCCGATGCTGCCGGACTGGCCCTGTCCGCCGCCGAACCCTCCGCCGCCGTTGCCCGCGGACTGGATGGCGGAGTTGATGCCGATGACCGCGCCCTGGGCGTTGAGCAGCGGGCCGCCGGAGTTGCCCGGGTTGATCGAGGCGTCCGTCTGGAGGGCGCTCATGTACGAGGCCTGGCCGCCGCTGCCGCCGTCGCTGGAGGCGACCGGGCGCTTCTTGGCGCTGACGATGCCGGTCGTGACCGTACCGGACAGCCCGAAGGGCGCGCCGATGGCGACCGTCGCGTCGCCGACCGCCGCCTTGTCGGAGTCGCCGAGCGGAAGCGGGTTGAGCTTGGCGCCGGAAGGGTTCTTCAGCTTGATGACGGCGACGTCGTAGCCCTGGGCGCGGCCCAGCACCTCCGCGTCGTAGCTCTTGCCGTCGGAGAACGTCACCGAGAGCTTGCCGCTGTCGGCGGCCGAGGCGACCACGTGGTTGTTGGTGAGGATGTGGCCCTGGGTGTCGTAGACGAAGCCCGTGCCCGTACCGCCCTCGCCGTTGCTGCTCTGCGCCTCGATGGTCACGACGCTGGGCAGCGCCTTGCTCGCGATGTCCGCGACCGAGCCCGGCGTACGGCTCTCGACCTTCGGGTCACCGGAGGAGGAGACGGTGGTGGAGCTGTCGTCGCTCCCCTTCGCCGCCCAGAAGCCGATGCCGCCGCCGACGCCGCCCGCGACGAGGGCCGCGGCGAGCACGGCCGCCACCAGGCCGCCCGACCGGCCGCGCCGCGGCGGCGGGGTCGGTGCGCCCCAGGGAGCGGCACCGTACGGCGGGGGCGCCGCCGCACCGCCGTACCACTGGCCGGCGTCGGGGGCACCGTGCATGGGGACGCCGGTGGCGTTGTACGCGGGCTGCGGCGGACCAGCCGGGAACTGCGCGGTCTGCGCCTCGGGCGCGGGCGGGGGCGTCTGCCCGTACGCGCCGTACGCGGCGGCGGGATCCACCGGGGCGGGGCCGACGGGCGCGGCAGCGGGTTCGGCCGGCGCGGCGGAGCCGGAGGAGACCGGCGCCTCCTTCTCCAACGCGACAGGGGCGGCAGGAGCGGCAGAGGTGGCGGGAGCGACCGGAACAGCAGAGTCGACAGCAGGCAGCTGCGCCGTCCGCTCCTCGACCTGCGCGTCGGCCGGGGCGGGGGCCTCGGCCGGCGGTGACGTCAGAGACCCCGGCCGCGGCTCCGCCGCGGACGGAACGGAGGCGCCCTCGTTCTCGGTGCTCACTGTTGTCTCCTCTACAAGAAACGCTTCATGCCCGGCCACGATCACCAGGGTCCGAGTCCAGCCTTTCCCATGGCACGTCAGGCCACCGTAAGCGGAGCCTGTGACCTCTGCCGCCGCCGGTCCTCACCGGCGGTCCCTACTACCGACAAATCGTCCCCCATGCGCGATTGTGCCAGCCAGTGGCACCATAACGCGGTGACCCAAGAGCACCACCTCCTCGACGTCGTCGCCCACCGCGGAGCCTCCGAGGACGCTCCGGAACACACCCTGGCCGCCTACCGCAAGGCGATCGAGGACGGCGCGGACGCCCTGGAGTGCGATGTGCGGCTGACCGCCGACGGGCATCTCGTCTGCGTCCACGACCGCCGGGTCAACCGCACGTCCAACGGGCGGGGTGCCGTGTCCACCCTGGAGCTGGCCGACCTCGCGGCCCTGGACTTCGGCTCGTGGAAGGCCGCGGCGGGCGAGCCCGAGGCGCCGGACCGCGACACCGACCCCGATCCGGCGCGGGTGAGCGGCCTCGACGCCGACCGCGAGAGCACCTCCGTGCTCACCCTGGAGCGGCTGCTGGAGCTGGTCGCCGACTCCGGGCGCCGGGTCGAGCTGGCCATCGAGACCAAGCACCCCACCCGCTGGGCGGGCCAGGTGGAGGAGCGGCTGCTGGCCCTGCTGGAGCGCTTCGGCCTGGACCAGCCGCCGCCGGGCGAGCCCTCGCCCGTACGGGTGATGAGCTTCTCGGCCCGGTCCCTGCAGCGGGTGCGGGCGGCGGCGCCCGCGCTGCCCACCGTCTATCTGATGCAGTTCGTCGTCCCCCGCTACCGCGACGGCCGGCTGCCCCAGGGCGTACGGATCGCCGGTCCCAGCATCCGCATCATCCGCAACAACCCGGACTACGTGGCGCGACTGCGCCGCGCGGGCAACGCCGTGCATGTCTGGACGGTGAACGAACCGGAGGACGTCGAGCTGTGCGTCCGCCTCGGCGTGGACGCCATCATCACCAACCGGCCCAAGGCCGTCCTGGCCCAGCTCGGCCGGAAGTAGTCGCCGGCCGGCCCGGACCTTGATCGGCCATTCGGCTGATCCGGAGGCTCCGGCGCCATTACAAGGAGTGCACCGGCGCGTTCGGTACGTATTCGGCCGTCGCGAGTGCCCCACCGGGCGGAGGTTGGCCGGTTTCCGGTCCAGTCCATTGGGGCATCCATCCCCTGACGTGGGGCAAAGGAGGTCTCGGGGGTGGCGTTGGTGGTGGCACAGGAGGTGCCCACGTCGTCGATCATGGCCGTACCCCATGGTCCAGCCGGCGTGGGTGAGGCGAGACACCGGATGCGCAAGGACTTGCGCTCCGGCGGGGTACCGGATTCGGTCATCGACGACGCGGTACTGATCCTTTCCGAGCTGCTCAGCAACGCGTACCGCCATGGGCGCCCGCTGAGCCGTGAGAGCGGCGACCGGGGCCCGGACGACCCCGGCCTCGTCCGGGCCGCCTGGCGGGTGGACGGGCGCGGCAGGCTCACGGTCGAGGTGACCGACGGCGGCGGGCCGACCCGTCCCTTTCCGGCCACTCCCTCGGTCACCGCGCGCGGCGGCCGCGGACTGAACATCATCAACGCGCTCTCCCAGGACTGGGGCGTCCGTGACGCCGCCGGTGAGGTGACGGTCTGGGCGGCGCTCTCCGCGCGCACCGGTTTCGCTACGCGCGTCGATCCCGACATGAGCGTCCTGGGCTTCCCCGGACTCACCGACTTCGACGACCTGACCTAGCTCGGCCTGCATCTGGTCGGCCTGCACCTGGTCGACCCGGCAGCGCGCTCGGCGCGTCGACGCGCGTAGACGCATGTGTCGACAGGGGCCGGCGGGCGGTGGCGGCTGTCCCCACGTGTCGCCTCCCGCCCCGGCCCGTCCTCCCGCCGCGCGACGGGCGCCGCACGGCCACCCCCGTGTACGCGCCCGCCCGCGCGACCTCTCCCGCGCGCCCGGCCGTGCCGTCACAGCCGGGCGCTAGGCTCGCGCCCGCAGGTAAACGGCCTGCCTCGGAAATCGAGAAATCGACCGGCCCCGGGCCCGCGCCGCACCGGCCGCGGACGGACGGGCCGGACGCACCGATCGGGAGACACCCACACCATGGCCAAGAAGCGCCGCCCCCAGACCAAGGCCGCCCAGCCGCACGCCGGTGACGTGGTGGTCCCCGTCGTCGGCGCCCGCGAGCCCTGCCCCTGCGGCTCGGGCCGCCGCTACAAGGCCTGCCACGGCCGGGCCGCCACGCACGCCGCCGTCGAGCTGGTGCAGCGGCCCTTCGAGGGGCTGCCCGGCGAGGCCGACTGGGTCGCCCTGCGCGAGCTGGTGCCCGCCGCGACGGTGGAACTGAAGCTGAAGGACGGGCTGCCGGAGGGCGTGCCGTCGGTGACCCTGGCGACGGTGCTGCCGATGGCCTGGCCCGCCCTGCGCCGCGACAACGGCGCCGTGCTGCTGGGGCTCCAGAACGACACCGCGACCGGCGACCTCAGCCGCGACCTCGCCGACACCCTGCTGCGCGCCCTGAAGGCCGAGCCCGGCACCCCGATCGCGGCCGAGCGGACCGGCGCCGAGGGCCCGCGCCTCCAGGACCTGCTGGACCCGGCCGCCCCCTTCGAGCCCGTCGTCCACACGGGCTTCGAGTTCTGGGTGGAGGACGCGGAGAACGCCACCGGTGAGGTCGCCGCCTCGCTGGAGCGGGCCAATGCCGCCGCGATCCCGACCGTCCGGCTCTCCGGCGTCGGCTCCGCCTACTGGTGCGAGACGCCGGAGAAGAACCACCTGCGCTGGGCGATGACCGAGCCGGAGGAGCGGCTGCTGGACGCCCTCGCCCGCCTCCACGCGGCCGGCACGAGCTCGCTCGGCGAGGGCACCCGCCTCGTCGGCTCGTTCCGCGCGCACGGGCTGACCGTGCCGGTGTGGGACCTGCCGACCACGATGCGCGCCGAGGACGTACAGAAGCCCGCGGAGGCCTTCGCGGAGCGGCTGGCGGCGGCGCTGGCGGACGAGACCCCGCTGACGGCCGACGAGCGCCGCGCCCGCGGCGGTCTCACGAGCCGTCAGGTCACCCTGAACTGAGGGCGGCTGGATGACGATCACGCGGAACTCCCGTGATCGTCATCCGGACAGGCCCCGGGCACCCACCCGGAATCGGCCGCACCGTCGAACAGGGCCGGATGGGGCACTTCCGGCACCCCGGAACGGTAAACGACCGGTCAAGCCGCGTGACTCCTGTCACAACTCCCGCTGTCAGACCGGAAATCGGCGTCCGGAAATCCACGATCGAATTTGCGAACCGCAGATCTCTTGTTACCGTTCTAGGAGCCCGGTCGCTGGTGCATCCCCCGTCGCCAGCGACCGGGCGTTTCCATGCCTGGACCTCGATGGGACGCCGATCGGACGCCGATCGGATGCCGATCGGATGCCGATCGGACACCCGTCCGGCGCCTCCGGCACCTCTCCGGCGCCCCTCCGCCCCGGCCCCGGGCCCACTCCCGGCGCTCCGCCGGCATCCGCGCGGTACTCCCCGCCCCCGGCCCGGCCCCTGAACAGCCGCCCACAGCCCCGGCCGCCCACACCCCGTACGTCAGGGCGCGGCAGCGCGCGTACGGGCTCACAGCCGACTCAGGGGGCGCCCACAGCGACCTGTCGCAAGCCCCGGGGCACCCCGCGAGACCTCAGGGCAAGCACCCCCGTACGCGCCCGGCGCGCGAGCCCGCGCTAACCCTCCTCGGGCGCCGAAGAGTTGCTCCCGGAGCGGAGGAGGAGCTTCCCATCCGGTGAAGCGATCTCCGAGACCGCCGCATACGAGCCATGTCCGCGCACGGTCCGTTCGTGCGGGGTCTCGCACATGTCCGGATCATCGGTTGCGGCGAGGTCGCAGTTCACCTGCACGGTCCGGCCGTCGGGGGCCATCAGGGTCAGCACGCCGACCAGGGGCGCGCCCGTCGCGTTGCGGTAGTACGTACGGGCCCAGGTGTCCCGGTCCCGTTCGAGGACGCAGGTCTGGGCCTCCACGCCCTCCGGCGAGCCGAGTTCGGGACCGCACCGGGTGGCGCCCGCGAGACCGGTGCCCAGGGCCGGAGCCGACGGGTCCGCAGGGTCGCTCGCATCGGCGGCACCCTGCCCGAGGGGGCCGTGCGCGGGTCCCGGCGCACCGAATCCGGCCGGGCGGGGACCGCCCGCCGCGCCCCGGGCCCCGGCCCGCGCGGCGTCCCCGCCGTCGCGTTCCCGGCCGGCGCCCTTTCCGGATCCCGCCCCGGAATCCATCCCGGAACCGGCCCTGGGGTCCGCTCCGGAATCCGGCTTCGTCCGGGCCCTCTCCCGGCCCGCCACCCCCGCCGGGCCCGCCGCGGCGACGGCCAGCGGCAGCACCACCGCCAGCACCACCGCGCTCGCGAGCGCGATCATCCGGAAATTCGCCGCGCGCTGCCCGGCCGTGCCGGGAACACTGGACGCACGCACCATGGGACCACCTGCAACTCTCCACGGGCGCTGAAGCGCGCGATCGTGGGACACGGAACGGATTTCGCGGCGCGGGACGCCTCAAGAGCCCCGCACCGTTGCCCCCGGTACGGACCCGCGCGAACCCTCGCCCCGCCGGGCCGACGGCGCCCTTGCCGCGGCGCCCGGCACGACCCGGATCCCGAACATACGGGCACGACACGGCTCTTCGGGGCCTCGCGCGGCCGTTTCCTGTGGTTCTCTCCCCGGCTTACACCCGAAAGAGTGAGAGCGAGGAGTGACAACGAGGAGTGCGAGCGCGTGCGTCTCCCGTCCGTACGCGCTCCTGTGGCCGGCCAGGCCCCTGCCGGGCCCTGGGGTGCCCCGGGTGTGCCCCGGGACGGGCTCAGTGGGCGAGCCGGGTGCCGCCGCCCTGGCTGCCGGTGGCGCCGACGGTCTGCTCGACCAGGACGTCGATGACCGTGGCCACGTCGGGCAGCCAGGGCCGGGCCAGACCGTCGAGCCGCCGCTTGGAAGCGGAGCGTCCGCCTCGCCCGGCGGTGGCGCCCGCCGGCCTCGGGGCCCGCTCCCAGCGCACCCGGCCCGCACCCGTGGGCGAGGGCGGCAGCACCGCGTAGCCGCCCTCCCCGTGGAAGCGCAGCGCCCCGGGGACCCAGTCCTGGCTGTGGAGGAGTTCACCGAGGACTTCGAGGGAGTAGGGGGCCACCAGCAGGGACCAGCGGGTGGGCGTGGCCACCACCGGGCCGAGGCGGACGCCCGCCCGGTCGAACGCGGCCAGCGCGCGGGCACCGGCCACCGCCGGGAGGCTCACCACGCAGGGTGCCCGGCCGCCGGTGGCGAGGACCACGGGCGCCTCCGGGCGGTTGGTCCACCACCAGCGGACCATCCTGGCGTCGGTGGTGGCCGCCAGCAGGCCCGGGTCGAAGGGGTGGGCGCCGGGGACCGCGCAGTCGGGGTCGGGGCAGCCGCACTCGCGGACGCGGCCGATGCCGGGCCGCAGGCCGACACCGGGGAGCACGGGCCACTGCCATTCCGTCGCGTAGGTCAGGGCCGCGGTGAGTACGGCGGACCGGCCGGCCCGCCGGAGGGAGAGCTTGCGTCGCCTTCCGAGGATCTCGCGCATGAGCGCTCGTTCCTTTCCGTGAACGCCGAAGGTGGGCCCTTGCCGTCGGCAGGGGCCGTACTGCAGGTACATGACGCTGGGCGGTGCTGCTGGAACTGCGGGAATTGCGCGTAGCCCCCGCGAACCGAGGGGACTACATGGCACTACGGGCACTGCTCGGCGCGGTGCATGGCGCGCCGTGGCTCCCGGACCGGCACACCACGTGGATCAAAGCCGTGGATCAAAGTCACTGCGCGTACGTCGCAGCGCATCACGCCGCGGGCCGAGCGTGAAACCTGGCGGGGGGTGGCGCGCGTATGGCGCTTCGTGCTGAGCCGGTGCGCCCCTCGCCTGCGGCATGGGTTGCCCCACGCCGCTCGGGGATGGGCGTGGCCGTTGACCGATAAGACGCTCGGGCCCGCCGCCGGGTTGCGGGGCGGCCCCAACTGCCGCTGCCCTTCTCCGAGTACGTACCCACCGCGGTGGATGTGACGCGCTGCTGGAGCGAGGCCAGTCGATCGCAATTCCAGGGCCACGGCACTATTTTCCGGCCAAACTTCAGGGGACTTCGAGGAGCGCGGAAGCCTCATCAGACACCATGAATCCCACTGGTCCAATGCTGGACATCCCCTTACCCGGGCGTGTACATGTGGAGCACTGATAGCGCGCAACACGACAGGGGGTTTGCGGTGCTATTGCGTGGAACACCCAGGCCAACCCACTGGTCGTGCGGGCCCGGCGGGCCACCGCGGGCCGCCTCCCGGACAGGTCCCGGCGGCGGCCGCGCACACCCCCGCCCGGGCGGATCGCCATGACCTCCCCCCATCCGCCGAAAGTGGCCGGAATCAATCCACCGGTCCCCGCTCCCGCGCACACTTCGGCCCCTGCGGTTCCCACTCCCCCCACCGCTCCCGAGCCGTCCTCCCCCGCTTCGGGCGCCCTCTTCCAGGACCGCCTCGCCGGCTGGGTCTCCGACCTGACCACGCTCCACGAGCTGACCGAGCGGCTCAACCGCACCGCCGACCTGGACGCCGCCCTGCGCGAGCTGCTCCGTGCCGGGGCCTCCCTGGTGGGCGCCGGACGCGGCCTCGTCACCCTCCACCCCGACTCCGGCACCGGCCACCCGGTCACCGTCGGCCTGGGCCTCGGCCACGCCGACATCGGCCACATCGAGACCATCCCGCCGACCCACGACCCACGGACCCCCGGCCCGTTCACCGGCCCGCACACCGGTCCGTACGTACGGCTCCTCGACGACCTCCCGCCCGAGGGCGACCGGAGCGGCAGGATCCATCCCGACATCCCGGGCGAGGACGACCTCGATCCCCGCCACCGCGAGGTGGCCGCCCGCCTCGGCTACGCCGCCAGCTACGCCCTCCCCCTGGAGTCGGCGGCGGGGCCGTCCGGCCCTGACACGGAGGCGCCGCCCGGCGCGGGCCGCATCGGCGCGGCCGTATGGCTCTACGACGAGCCCGCCGAGCCCAGCGAGCGCCAGCGCCACCTGGCCGGTCTCTACTGCGGCTACGCCACCGAGCACCTGGCCCGGCTCATCGAGCTGACCGGCGCCCGCGACACCGTGGCCACCCTCCGCGAGGAGCTGCTGCCCAGCAGGCTCCCCCGGGTTCCCGGCATCCGCCTCGCCGTCCGCCACCGCACCGGGCCCCGGGGCGGCGGGAACTGGTTCGACGCGCTGCCGCTGCCCGAGGGCGCGCTGGGGCTCGCCATCGGCGGGATCACCGATTCCGGCCCGGGGGCGATCGCCGCGACGGGCCGGCTGCGGGCCTCCCTGCGCGCGTACGCCGTGATGGAGGGCGAGGATCCGGTCGCCGTCCTCTCCGACCTGGAACTGCTGCTCAGACTGACCGAGCCCACCCGCACGGCGACGGCCCTCTTCGCCTACTGCGAGCCCCCCGGGACCCTCCCGGGCGAGGGCGGGGGCCGGGGCCGGAAGGTCGTCGTCGCCGGGGCGGGCCACTGCTCACCGCTGATCGTCGGCCCCGGCCGGGTCGAGTACGTGGAGACCTCGCTGTCGGCTCCGCTCGGCATGCTGGCCTGCTGGGAGGCGCCCAGCGTGGAAATCGAGCCGGAACCCGGAGAAACGCTCCTCTTCTACAGCGACGGTCTGCTCCACCGCACCGGCGACAGCATGGACCGGGCCTTCGCCCGGCTGCGCTCGGCGGCGGCGACCGTACCCCGGTCCGACCGGCGCGACCCGGAGGCCATCGCGGACCACGTGCTGCGCACGGTCCTGCCGGAGGACGGCGACCCGGCGGACCCGGCGGAGGACGTCGTCCTCCTGGTGGCCCACTTCGAGTGACGGTCCGCACAACCTTCTCGAGGGCATTCCCCCACACATACGATGGAAAGCGGCCCCGTTCGAGGAGGAAAGCCAGTGACTGAGCAGCCCGCACCCGAAAACCCTGAAGGTGACGAGCCCATCAAGCAGCGGAAGAACGGTCTCTACCCCGCCGTTTCCGCCGAGCTCGCAGACAACATGAAGTCCGGCTGGGCCGACACCGAGCTCCACGATCTGCGGCCGATACCCCAGGCCGCCGAGACCGCGCGACGCCGTGCCGAGCTCTCGGCCCGTTTCCCGGGCGAGCGTCTGGTGATCCCGGCGGGCAATCTGAAGACCCGCTCGAACGACACCGAGTACGGCTTCCGCGCCTCGACCGAGTACGTGTACCTCACCGGCGACCAGACCCAGGACGGCGTCCTCGTCCTGGAGCCCACCGGCGAGCAGGGCCACGAGGCGACGATCCACCTCCTGCCCCGCTCCGACCGCGAGAACGGCGAGTTCTGGCTGGACGGCCAGGGCGAGCTCTGGGTCGGCCGTCGCCACAGCCTGACCGAGGCCGAGCGGCTGCTGGGCGTGCCCGCCGACGACGTCCGCGAGCTGACCGGCACCCTCGCCGGGGCCACCGGCCCGGTCCGGGTCGTCCGCGGCCACGACGCCGGCGTCGAGACGGCCCTCACCGACAAGGTCACCGCCGAGCGCGACGAGGAACTGCGCGTCTTCATCAGCGAGCAGCGCCTGGTGAAGGACGGCTTCGAGATAGCCGAGCTCCAGAAGGCCGTCGACTCCACCGTCCGCGGCTTCGAGGACGTCGTGAAGGTCCTCGACAAGGCCGAGGCCACCAGCGAGCGCTACATCGAAGGAACGTTCTTCCTGCGCGCCCGCGTCGAGGGCAACGACATCGGCTACGGCTCCATCTGCGCCGCCGGCCCGCACGCCACCACCCTCCACTGGGTGCGCAACGACGGCCCGGTCCGCTCCGGCGACCTGCTGCTGCTCGACGCCGGCGTGGAGACCCACACCCTCTACACCGCCGACGTCACCCGCACGCTGCCCATCAACGGCGCGTACACCGAGCTCCAGCGCAAGATCTACGACGCGGTGTACGAGGCCCAGGAAGCCGGCATCGCGGCGGTGAAGCCGGGCGCCAAGTACCGCGACTTCCATGACGCCGCCCAGCGCGTCCTCGCCGAGAAGCTCGTCGAGTGGGGCCTGGTCGAGGGCCCGGTCGAGCGCGTCCTGGAGCTCGGCCTCCAGCGCCGCTGGACCCTCCACGGCACCGGCCACATGCTCGGCCTGGACGTCCACGACTGCGCGGTCGCCCGCACGGAGACCTACGTCGACGGCGTCCTGGAGCCCGGCATGGTGCTGACCGTGGAGCCCGGTCTGTACTTCCAGGCCGACGACCTGACCGTGCCCGAGGAGTACCGGGGCATCGGCGTCCGCATCGAGGACGACATCCTCGTCACCGAGGACGGCAACCGGAACCTCTCCGCCGCCCTGCCGCGCACGTCCGCCGACGTCGAGGCGTGGATGGCCGGCCTGAAGGGCTGAGCCGGAACCGGAACGGCCGGAGAGCCGCGGCCTCCCCCGAGGGGCCGCGGCTCTTTCGCGTCGGACTGCTTGTCCACCTACTTGTCGGCGGTCAGCACGCCGGCCTGGCCCCAGCTCTCCGCCGGGGTCTCCTGGATCCACACCTGCACGGCCTCGGCGGGGATCTGGTAGGCGTCGACGAACGCGTCGGTGATGCGCTGGACCAGATCGCGCTTGAGCTCGATGGAGCGGGGGCCCTGCTGAACGGTCACGATGGGCATGGGGTGCCTCCTCGAATCGCGGTGGTTCCCGGCGGTTCCGGGTCGTTCACCGGCGTGGGAACAGTCCATCGCGCGGCCGTCCGCCGAACCAGAAGCACTCGGAGCCCGCAGCGATCACGAATCGTGATCGCCGGCGCCGGAGCATGCCTCCAGCAGATCGTCGAGGCAGGGGGGCGGGGCGGCCGGGTGCACCGCGAGCGCCGCCGGGAGGGACAGGCCCCGGCCGCGAACGGGCAGGAAGACCACCCTGCCGGTGCGCAACTGCCGGGCGTGCGAGGCGTAGATCACGGTCCACAGGGGCGTGGCGGCCCCGATGGCGGCGAGGGTGTCCTGGAGGGAGCCCGCCGGTCCGGGCACCGGAGTGAACCCGGCGTCCTGGCAGGCGGAGACGACGAGGTCGACCAGGGGCGGGTTGTTGCGCCGGTCGGTGAGGCGCAGGGGCAGCGCGGCCAGGTCGGCGAGGTCGACGTCGGGCGCGGCGGCGAGGGGGTGCCGCGCGGGCAGGGCGACGACGAGCTGGTCCTGCCACACGGGTATCAGCCGGACGCCGGGGTGTTCCTCGGCGCCCCGGACGAACGCGGCGTCGAGGGTGCCCGTGGCGACCTGTTCCAGCCGGCTCCGCGCGGGCGCCGAGACCAGTTCCACGGCCAGCCGGGGCGCGAGCCGGCCGAGGGCCTCCAGCACCCGGTCCAGGTGGTCGCCGAGTCCGGCGCTGGTGCCCAGGCGGAGGGTGGCGGCGCGGGCCTCGCCGAGGCCGGCGGCCACGGCCCGGGCGCGCTCGGCAGCGGCGAGCACGGCCCGCGCCTCGGGCAGGAAGCGTTCGCCCGCGGCGGTCAGGCGTACGTGGCGCGGTGACCGGTCGAGGAACTCGGCGCCCAGCTCGCGCTCCAGGCGGCGGACCTGCTGGCTCACGGCGGACTGCACGATGTGCAGCCGCTCGGCCGCCCGGCCGAAGTGCAGCTCCTCGGCCACGGTGACGAAGTAGCGGAGCTGACGCAGTTCCATCGGCGCACGACCAGCCTCTCCTGGGGTCGGACGCCGGACCGCCTCCCGTCGAGGCCGTGGTCAGGCCCGGATGAGCACCGGCGTCCGTACGGAGGACCTGACGCCGATGATCTTGCCCGACGCCTTGAGACCGGGAGGCCTTGAGGCCGAGGTCTTCAGGGCGTCTTCAGGACGTCTTCAGGACGCCTTGAGGAGGGCCGCGGCGGCGGGGCCGCCTTCCCGCCACTTGAGGATCTTGTCGAAGCTGACGACCGCCCCGGCCCGGCCCGGGCGGTTGCGGACGCGGACGTGGTCGGTGAGGGACGCGATCAGGAAAAGACCCCGGCCGTGCTCGTCATGGACGGCGGCCGGGGTCCTGGTGTGCGCGCGGGCCGGGTGACGGCGCGGGGACCGGGGGCGTTCGGCGAATCCGGGGCCGGAATCGGTCACCTCAATGCGACAGGTGTCGCCGTCGATGAGGGCCGTCACGCGATAGCCGGTGGAGGCGTCACCGCCGTGCTCGACGGCGTTCGCACACGCTTCGCTGAGCGCCACGGCCAGGTCGTACGAGGTCTCGGGGTCGACACCGGCCGTCTCCATGGCACCGATCAGCAACCGTCGGGCGAGCGGAACGCTCGCGGCCTCGCGCCGCAAGTGGAGTGACCACCAAATGCTCATGCTCAGCCTCCTGGCTGCGGCTCGACATACCGTTACCTATAGCCACGAGGCGCGCCGCATAAGCCTGCCGGTTGTGTGAGACCGCTCATTCGGCCGACGCGCCGCGCGGGTGGGGGCGTGTATGGGACGGGGCGGTGGTGGACGGCCGTGGCAGGGGGGACGAGCCGGACACCCTGCCGTAGGGATTCCGTGAGGCCGGTGGGATGATGGCGCGGTCATGCCTCTCCCCGTCGCGCGCGCCGGCGCCGATCTGCGACTGATCCGGGCCGCGGTGTTCACCGCGGTCTGTGTCGTGCTGTCCGCGGGCGGGCATGTGCTGGCGTCCTGCGCGAAGGTGCCGCTGTGGACCCTGGTCGCGGCGGGCGCGGCGGTCTTCGCCGTGGCCGTGCCGCTGGCCGGGCGGGAGCGCTCGTTGCCGGGCATCGCGGCCGCGCTGGCCGTGGGCCAGCTCGCGCTGCACTCGCTCTTCGCGCTCGGGCAGCTCGGACAGCACGGGGCGCGGGGCGCGGACGCCGCGGCCGCCCACCGGGCGGGCGGCGACGGCCACTTGATCGACTTCGCGGGGCAGCTGCTCTGCGACCAGCGGCCGATGTCCGCCGACCGGGCCCGTGAAGTGATCACGGGTGCCGGGCTCGACCCGGCCGTCCACGTCCCCGGCGCGTCCGCGCCGAGCGGTGGTGGCGGCGCCGGTTCGTTCGTCCACGCCCTGCTGCCCTCCCCGGCCATGGTGCTGGGTCATCTCCTCGCGGCCCTGGCCCTGGGCTGGCTGCTGCGGCGCGGCGAGGCCGCGCTGTGGCGTCTGGTGCGGCTGTCTGCCGAGTCGGCGCGCGATGTCGTGGAGTCCGCGCTGGTCCGGGCGCTGGCCGTCGCGCTGCTGCCGTTCGTCCGGGCGCTGGGCGCGGAGCCGCTCGCGGTGCCCCGGTGGCGGGCGGCCGCGCGGGACGAGCGTCCGGCGCGGAAGGCCGAGTGGCGGCACGTCGTGATCAGGCGGGGTCCGCCGCGCCTCGCCCTCGCGGCCTGACGAGCACGACGCATCGCTTTCCACCACCCGGCAGGGCGGGGAAGGGTGTTTCGCGCTGTCACCGCATGCGCGCCATCCCCTTCCGTTCACTCCTGCCAGTGGAGAGTTTTCCCATGATCTCGTCCCGTCGTATCCGCACCGCCCGTGCCTCCCTCGTCGCCGGTGTCACCGCCGGTGGTCTGCTGCTGTTCGCCGGCCCGGCCTTCGCGCACGTGAGCGTGCAGCCCGGTACCGCCGAGAAGGGCGGTTACAGCACCATCGCCCTCAAGGTGCCCAACGAGAAGGACAACGCCTCGACGGTGAAGCTGGAGCTCACCCTCGACCCCAAGCACCCGCTGGTCTCGGTGATGCCGCAGGCCGTGCCGGGGTGGGACGTGAAGGTCGAGAAGACCAAGCTCGACAAGCCGGTGCAGATGCACGGCAAGTCGATCGACGAGGCCGTCAGCAAGGTCACCTGGACCGGCGGCAAGATCGAGCCCGGTCAGTTCCAGCAGTTCCCGCTGTCCGTCGGCCAGCTGCCGACCGACGCCGACGAGCTGGTCTTCAAGGCGCTCCAGACCTACTCCGACGACGACGTCGTCCGCTGGATCGACCCCTCCAAGCCGGGCGGTGAGGAGCCCGAGCACCCGGCTCCCGTCCTCAAGCTCGTCGCGAAGGGCGCGGCGGGCGGCGCGGGCGATCACCACGACGACGCGAAGAGCGACAAGAACGACAAGAACGACAAGGTGACCGCCACCGTCGAGGAGAAGAGCGACGGCGGCAGCGACACCACCGCCCGCGCCCTCGGCATCGCCGGCATCGTCGTCGGCGTGGTGGGCGCAGCCTTCGGCGTGCTCGCCGGGCGCCGTCGCCGCGACACCGCCGCCTGACGGCCGTACCGCGAACAGCGCGTACGAGCACGAGCAGCGCGTACGAGCAGCGAGAAGCACGGAAGGCCGGGCCCCGGGGCGTGACGCCCGTGGCCCGGCGACACCGACCACCTCTGGAGAAGCACTCCATGCGCACCAAGATCCTCGGCGCGGTCCTCGCCGCGACCGCCGCGCTCGCCCTGACGGCCTGCGGCGGCTCGGGCGACGGCGGCGACAAGCCCGCCGCCGATGTCTCCGCCGAGCCGAAGAAGGCCGGGGCGATCGTCCTCGACGCCCCCAAGGCCAAGCCGGACCTGGTCCTGACGGACACGTCCGAGAAGAAGTACGAGCTGGTCAAGGAGACAAAGGGCCGTCCCGTCCTGCTCTACTTCGGCTACACCTACTGCCCCGACGTCTGCTCGACGGTCGTCTCCGACATCGCCGCCGCCGAGAAGAAGCTGCCCAAGGCCGACCAGGAGAAGCTCCAGGTCGTCTTCGTCACCACCGACCCCGAGCGGGACACCCCCAAGCGGATCCGTGAGTGGCTCGACGCCCAGGGCGGCCAGGACATAGTCGGCCTGACCGGCGACTTCGCCACGATCCAGGCGGCCGCCAAGCCGCTGGGCATCCTCGTGGAGCCCGCCAAGAAGGAGAAGGACGGTTCCGTGACCGTCAGCCACGGCGCCGAGGTCGTCGGCTTCTCGCCGAAGGACGACGGCGGCCACTGGATCTACACCGCTTCCACCACGTCCGACCAGTACGCCCAGGATCTCCCGAAGATCGTCAAGGGGGAGAACCCGTGATGCGCCCGAAGAAGATGAACAAGACCACCGTCGCCACCGCCACCGCCCTGCCGCTCGTCCTCGCCGGCGGGCTGCTGCTGATCACCGGCTGCCAGTCGGAGAAGGACCGGCTGTCGGTCTCCTCGGACAAGCCCGAACTGTCCGTCAGCGGCGCCTATCTGCCGCAGCCCGCGATGGCCGACATGGCCGCCGCGTACTTCACCGTCGAGAACGACGGCGGCAAGGCCGACCAGCTCGTCGAGGTCACCAGCCCGCTCTCGTCGGACGTCACGATGCACACCACCGAGGGCTCGCAGATGAAGCACGCGGCGAAGCTGGAGGTGCCCGCCAAGGGCAAGCTGTCGCTGTCGCGCGGCGGTACGCACCTGATGCTGGGCAAGCTCGACCACAAGCCGCAGGCCGGCGAGAAGGTCGAGTTCACCCTGCGCTTCGCCACCTCGGCACCGATCAAGATCCAGGTGCCGGTCGAGAGCGCGTCGTACCGCCCCAAGGACTGACGACGCGATGAGGACCCCGACCGCCGTACGACGCGGGACGTTTCGCGGGGTGTCGCTTCTCGGCACCTTCCTCGGCACCTTCGTCGTCGCGCTGTTGTGCGTGCTGACCCTCGGCGCGGGCACCGCGTCCGCGCACGCGGCGCTCACCGCCACCGACCCCGCCGACGGGTCGGTGGTGCCCGCCGCGCCGGCGCGCGTCACGCTCACCTTCTCCGAGGGGGTGCTGCTCAGCCCCGACTCGGTGCGGGTGCTCGACCCGCGCGGCGAACGCGTCGACCAGGGCAGGCCGCAGCACGACGGCGGACGGTCCGGGACCGCGACCGTCGCGCTGCGCGCCGGTATCGCCGACGGCACGTACACGGTGGCGTGGCAGGCGGTCTCGGCGGACAGCCACCCGGTGGCCGGGGCCTTCACCTTCTCGGTCGGCGCGCCGTCGAAGACGACCGTGGCCGTCGACTCGGCGGCCACACGCACCGATCCGGCCGTCGCGGCCTTCTACGCGATCGGCCGGTACGCGGCGTACGCGGGCTTCGTCCTGCTCGTCGGCGGCTGTGTCTTCGCCGGGGTGTGCCGTGCGTCGCGGGCGGTGCAGCGGGTCGCGGTGAGCGGCTGGATCACGCTGTTCGTCTCGACGGTGGCGCTGTTGCTGCTGCGGGGCGCCTTCACGAGCGGCAAGGGGATGGGCTCCGTCCTCGACCTGTCGCTGCTGGGCGGCGTGTTGTCCACCAAGCCGGGGGCGGCGCTGCTGTCGCGGCTGCTGTTGCTGAGCGCGGCGGCGGTGTTCCTGGCGGTGCTGTTCGGCACGTACGCCCCCGGCCGCGCCGGGGACGGTACGCGCACCGGCACGGGCGTCGGCACAGGCACCGGTGGGGGCCGTACGCTCGGCCGCCGCCGGGACATCGCCTGGGGGCTCGGCGTCGGGGGCACCCTCGTCGCGGGCGGCCTCGCGGCGACCTGGGCGCTGGCCGAGCACGCGTCGGCGGGCCTCCAGCCGTGGCTGGCGATGCCGGTGGACGTGGCGCACCTGCTGGGCGTCGCGGTGTGGCTGGGCGGGCTGGCGGCGCTGCTGGCCGCGCTGTGGTCGGGCGAACGGATCCGGCGGACGGCGGTCGCCCGCTTCTCCCGGATGGCGTTCGTCTCGGTCTGCGTGCTGGTGGCGACCGGGCTCTATCAGTCCTGGCGGCAGGTCGGTTCGTGGGACGCGCTGACGGGCACCGAGTACGGGCGCTGGCTGCTGGTGAAGGCCGGGCTGGTGGCCGTCATGGTGGGCATCGCGTTCCTCTCCCGCCGCTGGACGGGGCAACTCGTGGACGCGTCCGAGTCGCGGCGGGTGACGGGCCGGAAGAAGTCCGCGTCAAGCGTGGGCGCCCGACCGGCGTCCGCCGCGGGCGCCGAACCCGTCGCCGGTGCCAAGCCGGCATCCGGCGCGAAGGACGCGGCGGCCGCCGCCAAGACCCCGGAGCCGCCGGCCGGCGACCCCGTGCGGGCCGCGCAGCTCGCCCGGCAGCGGGTAGCGCGTGAGAAGGCCGCCGGGCGGCGCGAACGGGACGCGGACAGCGGCCGTACCGGGCTGCGCCGGTCCGTCCTCGCCGAGGCGGCCGTCGCCGTCGTCGTGCTCGCCGTCACCACGGCGCTCACCGGCACCCAGCCCGGCCGGGCCGAGACCGAGCAGCGCCGGGCGGCGGGCCGGACGGCCGCGCCGTCGGTGCCCCGGCCCGCCGAGGTGCGGATCGCCTACGACACGGGCGGCGCGAACGGCCGGGGCACGGCCCGCGTCACCGTCGACCCCGCCCGTACGGGCGCCAACACCCTCGCCGTCACTCTGACGGACCCGTCCGGGCGCCCGGTGGACGTACCGGAGCTGACACTGTCCATGACCGAGAAGGAAAAACAGATCGGTCCCCTGCGGGCCGCGCTGGAGCGTCAGTCGGCCGGACTGTGGAAAGCCAAGGACTTCCGGCTTCCCATGGCCGGCGACTGGCAGCTGTCCCTGACCGTACGGACCTCGGACATCGACCAGGTCACCGAGATCGAAAACGTGAAGATCATCTGATGGCTGACACGACTGACACCACGGCCGGCGGAGTCGCCGGGGACGAGACACGCCCGATCAGCGGCAAGGCGGGCGGCAAGCGCGCCGGGAAGAGCGCCGGGGCCCGCCCCGGCACCGGACCGGGCGGCTCGTCGAAGGGCCGTACGCGGCCCGACAAGAGCACCGGCAGTCCCGCCAAGGACGGCCCCGTCACCCGGGGCGGGGGCGGCGACGCGGCCCGGAAGGCCGCCGGCCCCGCCGCACCGGCCGACACCGTCTCGCGCCGCCGGCTGCTGGGCACGGCGGGCGCCGCCGGCGCGGCGGCGCTGATCGTGGGCGGGGTCGCGGGGGCCACCGGGGCCGAGGCGGTGCGCGGCAAGCCCACGCCGCTGTCCGACGTCGGCTCGGGCGTCGTGCCCTTCCACGGCACCCACCAGTCGGGCATCGTCCAGGCCGCGCAGGCGCACGGCCATCTGATCGCCTTCGATCTCACCGCCGGGACCGACCGCAAGGGCGCGGCCGCGCTGATGCGCCGCTGGTCCGCCGCGGCGGCGGAGATGATGGCCGGCCGGCCGCCCCAGGGCGACGAGCTGGGCGTCGCGCTGGACGCGGGCCCGTCGTCGCTGACGGTCACCTTCGGCTTCGGCCGTACGTTCTTCGACCGCGTCGGGCTGACGGACCGGCGGCCCGGCGCGCTGGAGCCCCTGCCCCCCTTCACCGCCGACGCCCTCGACGGCAAGCGGAGCAACGGCGACCTGTGGGTGCAGATCGGCGCCGACGACGCGCTGGTCGCCTTCCACGCCCTGCGGCTGCTCCAGAAGGAGGCGGCGGGCGCGGCCCGGGTGCGCTGGCAGATGACCGGTTTCAACCGCACGCCGGGCGCGACCGCGCAGCCGATGACCGGCCGCAATCTGATGGGCCAGATCGACGGGACGAACAACCCGAAGCCGTCGAGTGCCGACTTCGCCCGGAAGATCTTCGTGCCGGACGACCAGCAGGGCGCCGAGTCCTGGATGGCGGGCGGCTCGTACGCGGTCGTGCGGCGCATCCGGATGCTGCTGGACAGCTGGGACAACCTGTCGCTGGAACGTCAGGAGCGCGTGATCGGCCGCCGCAAGTCCGACGGCTCCCCGCTGTCCGGCGGTACGGAGACCACCCGCGTGGACCTGGACAAGGTCGGCTCGGACGGCGCCCTGGCCGTCCCGGGCGACGCCCACATCCGGGTGGCGGCGCCGGCCAACAACCGCGGCGCGGCGATGCTGCGGCGCGCGTTCTCGTACCACGACGGTTTCCTCGACGACGGCGCCCCGGACGCGGGCCTGCTGTTCATCGCCTGGCAGGCGGACCCGCTGAAGGGCTTCGTCCCGGTCCAGCGGAAGCTGGACCGCGGCGACGGCCTCTCCCGCTTCCTCCGCCACGAGGCCAGCGCCCTCTTCGCCGTCCCGGGCGGCTGCGAAGAGGGAAGCTACGTGGGCCAGCGCCTGCTGGAGGGGTGAGCGTCCGGCTCCGGGGGACGCCCTCGGAGCCGGGATCGGTAGGGTGGACGGCCGAGCGTTCCGTGCCCTTCCGGAGGACAACATGAGGTCGGCAACCCGCTACACCTACCTCGGGCCCGAGGGCACGTTCACCGAGGCCGCCCTGCGCACCCTCCCCGAGGCGGCCACCCGCGAACTGGTCCCCATGGTCTCGGTGCCCGCCGCCCTCGACGCCGTGCGCTGCGGCGAGGCCGCGGCCGCGCTCGTGCCGATCGAGAACTCGGTCGAGGGCGGCGTCACCGCGACCCTCGACGAACTCGCCACCGGCGAACCTCTGATGATCTATCGCGAGGTGCTGCTGGAGATCGCCTTCGCGCTCCTCGTCCGTCCGGGCACCCGGATGGAGGACATCAAGACGGTGACCGGCCACCCGGTCGCGCAGCCGCAGGTGCGCAAGTGGCTGGCGGCGAACCTGCCGGAAGCGGTGTGGGAGTCGTCCGCGTCCAACGCGGACGGCGCGCGGCTGGTCCGCGACGGCCGCTACGACGCGGCGTTCGCCGGGGAGTTCGCGGCGGCGACGTACGAGCTGGAGCCGCTGGTCACCGGAATCCACGACGCGGAGAACGCCCAGACCCGCTTCGTCCTGGTCGGCCGCCCGGCGCGACCGGCGGCGCGGACGGGGGCGGACCGGACGTCGCTGGTGATGTGGCAGCGGGACGACCACCCGGGCGCGCTGCTGGAGTACCTCCAGGAGTTCGCGGTGCGGGGCGTGAACCTCATGCGGATCGAGTCGCGGCCGACCGGCGAGGGCATGGGCCGCTACTGCTTCTCCGTCGACTGCGAGGGGCACATCACGGACCGCCGGGTGGCCGAGGCGCTGATGGGGCTGAAGCGGACGTGCGCCGAGGTACGGTTCCTCGGTTCGTACCCGCGTGCGGGTGTCGCCTCGGGCATCGCCCCGGGTGCCGCCTCGGGTGAACGGCCGGATGTGCGGCCGAACGGTGCGGGGGACGCGCGGCCGGGGACGACGGACGGCGACTTCGTGGCGGCGGCGGACTGGCTGGCACGCTGCCAGGACGGCCGGGCCTGAGCGGTCGCCCCCAGGCCGGCACCAGGTCGGCCCCAAGCCGGCCCGGCGTTTCCCACAGGGTTACCCACAGACTTATCCACAGGCCGTTCTCGACCTGGGGATAAGTCGATAGAGCGAGACGCCGAGAAGCTGTACGAAACGGGCAATGGTCGACATATCTCTCCGCCGGCCCGTCATGACCGTCCACAGCCACCGATTCCCGTGGCCGCTACCCATCCGTCAGTCGAAATGCCTCGAACAACCCTTTAGGGGGATTGAGTGCCACCCCAAAGAGTGGCCGTAAGAGGTTTGCCTCATGAAACTCTGACGAATGACGGACCAAACGGAATCTCTGATTCCGACATCCACAGATTTCCCGCACACCCTGTGGACAAAGAAGCGGAACCACTCACTCCTGTGGACAACGGCGCCCCTCACCGCCATCCTCAACTACCGTCTTCCACAAGGCGGCACGGGCCCCGAGCCGTCCCGCCGGCCCGGCCGGATCGCCGCCGGATCCCCCCGCGCGCCCTTTTCCGAAATTCCCGGAGTGGGACAAATCACAATCAAAGGGAATATCGCGTCGAGCAACCGCAGCGCACAACGGTAGCCTGGAGGGGTGATTGACCTTCGCCTGCTCCGTGAGGACCCCGACCGTGTGCGCGCGTCCCAGCGCGCCCGTGGAGAGGACGTCGACATCGTCGACGCGCTGCTCTCCGCCGACGAGCGGCGCAGGTCGTCGAGCGTCCGCTTCGACGAGCTCCGCTCCGAGCAGAAGTCGCTCGGCAAGCTCATCCCCAAGGCCACCGGCGACGAGAAGGCCGAGCTGCTGAAGAAGGCCGGCGAGCTCTCCGCCGCCGTCAAGGCCGCCGACGCCGAGCAGGACGAGGCCGCCGCCGAGGCGCAGCGCCTGCTGCTCCGGATCGGCAACATCGTCCACCCCGACATCCCGCGCGGCGGCGAGGACGACTTCGTCGTCCTGGAGACCGTCGGCACCCCCCGCGACTTCGCCGCCGAGGGCTTCGAGCCCAAGGACCACCTGGAGCTCGGCCAGACGCTGGGCGCCATCGACGTCGAGCGCGGCGCCAAGGTGTCCGGCTCCCGCTTCTACTACCTGACGGGTGTCGGCGCGCTGCTGGAGCTCGCCCTCGTCAACGCCGCCATCGCCCAGGCCACCGCCGCCGGCTTCACGCCGATGCTCACGCCCGCGCTGGTCAAGCCGCGCGCCATGGAGGGCACCGGCTTCCTCGGCCAGGCCGCGCAGGACGTCTACCACCTGGAGAAGGACGACTTCTACCTGGTGGGCACCTCCGAGGTCCCGCTCGCCGCGTACCACATGGACGAGATCCTCGACGCGGAGCAGCTGCCGCTGCGCTACGCGGGCTTCTCGCCGTGCTTCCGCCGCGAGGCCGGTACGTACGGCAAGGACACCCGGGGCATCTTCCGCGTCCACCAGTTCGACAAGGTCGAGATGTTCTCGTACATCGCGCCGGAGGAGGCCGAGGCCGAGCACGCGCGCCTGCTGGAGTGGGAGAAGCAGTGGCTGACCAGCCTGGAGCTGCCCTTCCAGGTGATCGACACGGCCACCGGTGACCTCGGCTCCTCGGCCTCCCGCAAGTTCGACTGCGAGGCCTGGATCCCGACCCAGGGCAAGTACCGCGAGCTGACGTCCACGTCCAACTGCGACGAGTTCCAGGCCCGCCGCCTGTCCGTCCGGATGCGCGAGGGCAAGAACGTCCGCCCGCTGGCGACGCTCAACGGCACCCTGTGCGCCGTGCCGCGCACGATCGTGGCGCTGCTGGAGAACCACCAGCAGGCCGACGGCTCGGTGCGCGTGCCCGAGGTCCTCCGCCCGTACCTGGGCGGCCGTGAGGTCCTGGAGCCCACCGCCAAGTGACGCCCCCGGTCCCGCCGCCGTTCCGTCTGATCGCGACCGACCTCGACGGCACGCTGCTGCGCTCCGACGACACCGTCTCGGAGCGCACCCGCGCCGCCCTCGCGTCGGCCACGGCGGCGGGCGCCGCGCACATCGTCGTCACCGGGCGCACCGTCGCCTGGACCAAGCACATCCTGGACGCGCTGGACTACCGGGGCCTGGCGGTCTGCGGTCAGGGCGCGCAGGTTTATCACGCGGGCGAGCACAGACTGCTGACGTCCGTGACGCTCGACCGGCGTCTCGCCGCGCTGGCGCTCGCCAAGATCGAGGCCGAGGTCGGTCCGCTGCGGCTGGCCGCCAGCCGTGACGGCATGGACGGCGACGTCCTGGTCGGTCCCGGCTACCGCCTCCAGGAGGGGCCGCTCCCGGTCGTTCCGATCAACGAGGCGAGCGAGCTGTGGGCCGCCCCGCTCAACAAGGTCTACCTCCAGCACCCCACGCTCGACGACGACTCCCTGGCGGAGGTCGCGCGGTCGGTCGCGGGCGGCTTCGTCGGTGTGACGATGGCCGGCTCGGGGATAGTCGAGCTGCTGCCGCTGGGCCTGAGCAAGGCCACGGGTCTGTCGCTCGCCGCGCGCCGGCTGGGCGTCAAGGCCGTCGACACGATCGCGTTCGGCGACATGCCCAACGACGTCCCGATGTTCGGCTGGGCCGCTCACGGCGTCGCCATGGCCAACGCCCACGAGGAGCTCAAGGCCGTGGCGGACGAGGTCACCGCCTCGAACGAGGAGGACGGGATCGCGGTCGTCCTGGAGCGTCTCTTCGGCTGAGCGCCGTCCCCCGGGCCCCCCGGGGGGCTTGCCTCGCCGCTCCGGCCACCTGCCGGGCCGCTCCGGCCGCCTCCAGCGCGGCCCGGCGTGCCCGGCCCGCGTCCCACCGCCAGGGCGGCCGGCCCCGGGTCAGCGACCAGCAGGCCAGGCCCAGCCCGAGCGCGATCGCGTGACCGATGTCGGTGAACGTGCCGCCGGTCAGCATCGGCACGGCGAAGAAGGCCACCGCTCCCATCAGGTAGAGCCAGCGCCACGGCCTCGGAACGCGATAGGTGAGGACGCCGACGGCCCCGGCGAGCCCGTAGGAGACGCCTATGTCGACGACGTGCTTCATCGAGCGCGGCGCCGAATGGCTCTCGATCGCGTGCAGCAGGATCTCCTGGCTGATCAGCGTCGCCGCGACATGGGCGACCGCCACCACGCACAGCCAGCGCAGGGTGCCGATCCAGCGCTCGACGTTGGCGTGGAAGAGCTCGAAGAGCACGGCGTAGAGGGCGAACGACGACGGGGTCTCGATCCAGAAGCCGCTGATCAGCAGGGACTCCAGCGGATGCTTGTTGAGCTCGTGGATGTTGCTGCTGTTGCGGTGGAGGAGAAAGGCCTCCAGGCCCTCGCTCGCCGACGCGACGACGAGGCTGGTGATGCCGATGATCAGCAACCAGATGTGGGTACCGGGCGAGGAACGGACCCAGGAGCGAATCCCGTCGACTACCACCCTTAGACGGTAGCCCGGCGGACCCGTGAGCGCAGTTGTAGGATGACTGGGCAACCGGTTGAATGGACGACCAGTGCATCGGGAAAGCAACCGGCGCGGCACGGCTTCCGCGTCAGGGCTTCAAGGAACCTGTCCGGAGGACACATGGCCCTGCGAGCGGCGGGACGACAGTCCCTCGTGGACACCGTCGTGGAACAGCTGCGCGCCCAGGTGGCCGCCGGCGAGTGGCGGGTCGGGGAGCGCATCCCCACCGAGCACGCCCTCGCCGAGCAGCTGAAGGTCGGCCGCAACACGGTCCGCGAGGCCGTCCGCGTCCTCGTGCACGCCGGAATGCTGCGCTCCCGGCAGGGCGAGGGCACCTTCGTGGTGTCCACGGCCGACCCCGCCGAGGTCATGCGCGGACTGCGGCGCGCCGGAGTGCGCGACGTCCTGGAGCTGCGCATCGCGCTGGAGGCCGAGGCCGCCCGGCTCGCGGCGCTCCGTCACGAACCCGCCGACCTGGAGCGGATGCGGGCCGCGCTCGACGCCCAGACGGCCTTCGAGGACCCCGACGGCCAGCCCGACTCCGGCAGCCTGGAGCTCTACGCGGACCACGACGTGGAGTTCCACCGGGCCGTCGTGGAGGCCGCGCACAACAGCGCGCTGACGGCGACGTACGCCTGGTTCAGCAGCTCGGTGCGCGAGGCGCTGGTCACCGCGCTCGGCGACCACGACATGCCGCGCATCATCCACGGCGACCACCACGCCCTTATGGAGGCCATCGCCTCCGGCGACCCGGACGCGGCCACCCGCGCCGCCCGGGCGCTGCTCGAACGCCCCAAACAGGCCGTCGAGTCCCTGCTCGGCGACGGCTGACCGCGCGGCGAGCCGACGCTCGCCGGAAGCCGACCGCGCACCACCGGCTCGTTCCCACGGGCCGGTCCCCACTCCCACCGGCGGCCGATCCGCCCCCGGCACCCTTCGCACCGCCCCTGGAGGCACCCCCTTGTCCGAAACGAGGTCCGACACCCCCGATATAGCGCCGGTCGGCACGATGCCGACCGATACGTCATCGGCCGATGCTTCGCCGACCGCCGCCGCGTCGGCCGGCGTGCCCGCCAAGCGGAGCGTCCTCGCCCACCCCGCGTTCGCGATGCTCGGCATCGTGCTCGCCTCGCTGAACATGCGGGCGGCGCTCGCCGGGGTCTCGCCGCTCATGAGCGAGATAGGCGGCCACTTCCACCTCTCGGCGGCCATGAGCAGCCTGGTGACCACGATCCCGCTGGTCTTCATGGGCCTCGGCTCGATCGTCGCGCCCCGGCTCGCCCGGCGCTTCGGCACGGAGGCCGTGCTGTGCGGCGCGCTCGTGCTGCTGTGCGGGGGCATCCTGCTGCGCGTCGCGCCGCCCGTGGTGGCGCTGTTCGTGGGCTGCGCGCTCGTCGGCACGGCGATCGCCCTGCTCAACGTGCTGATGCCGGGCCTGGTCAAGCGGGACTTCCCGGACCGCGCCGCGAGCATGACCGCGCTCTACTCCACCACGCTGATCCTCGGCGCCACGGGCTCCGCCGCGCTGTCCGTGCCGCTGGAGAACGCCCTGGGCGGCTGGCGGGGCTCGCTCGCCGCCTGGGCGCTGCTCGCCGCCGTGGCGGCCGTCGTCTGGCTGCCGCAGGCGGCCCTCGCCCGGCGCGACGCCGCCGGGGCGAACGCTCCCGCCGCGGGTCCCTCGGCCGCGCAGGACGGTCCCCGGCTCACCCGGTCGCCGCTGGCCTGGCAGGTCACGCTGATGATGGGCACCCAGTCACTGATCGCCTACGTGTGCATCGCCTGGATGCCGACGATCTTCACCGACCACGGGATGAGCAAGGGCGAGGCCGGTCTGGTCTACGCGTTCTACACCCTGGTGCAGATGGCCGGTTCGTTCGTCGTGCCGCTGCTCGCGGGCCGGATGCGCGACCAGCGCGTACCGGTGGTCGTCGTGGTGGCCCTGATGGCGGCGGGCGTCACCGGTCTGCTGATCGCCCCCGCGGCGGGCGCGTGGGTGTGGGCGACGCTCATGGGCGTGGCCCAGGGCGGTCTGCTGGGCCTGGCCCTGACGTTCATGGTGCTGCGCACCCGCGACGCGCATACGGCCTCCCGGCTGTCGGGCATGGCCCAGACGTGGGGCTATCTGCTCGCTTCCGTCGGCCCGTTCGCGATCGGCTGGGTGTACGGGGTGACGGACAGCTGGACGCTGCCGGTCTCGCTGCTGCTCGTCGCCTGCACGGCGCTGCTCTTTCTCGGGCTGGGCGCCGGGCGCGATCGGAAGATCTGAGGCGTTGGTGGAGTGGAGGGACGGCCCGCGCCGCCCCTCCACTCCACCGTTCGCGTAGTTCGCAGGAGGAATCCGCCATCATGCGCGCAGCATCCCGGATCACCGTCCCGGCCCGCCTCGTCGAGAACCACGAGGACGCGTCCGAGGGCGAGGGCGGCCCCGAGTGGATCGCCGCGCTGCCGGACCTGGCGGCGGACTTCCTCGACCGCTGGCGGCTGCGCGTCGACGGCCCCGCCGCGCACGGCATGGTGGCGCTCGTCCTGCCGGTACGGCGTGCGGACGGCTCCCCCGCCGCGCTGAAGCTCCAGCCGGTCACCGAGGAGAGCGTCGGCGAGGCACCGGCGCTGCGGGCCTGGGCCGGCGAGGGAGCGGTGGAACTCCTCGACCACGACCGGGAGTCCGGCACGATGCTGCTGGAGCGGCTGGACGCCGGCCGCTCGCTCCAGGACGTCCCCGACGCGGAGGCGGCGCTGCTGTCGCTGACCGAGCTGCTGGGACGGCTGCTGAAGGCGCCCGTACCGGCCGGGCTGCGGACGCTGGGCGGGGTGGCGGAGGCCATGCTGGAGGACGTGCCGAAGGCGCTGCCCGCCCTTGCCGACGCTGCCGAACGCGCCCTGCTGCTGGACTGCGCGGCCGCCGTCCGCGAGGTCGCCGGCGAGCCGGGCGGCCGGCTGCTGCACTGGGACCTCCACTACGAGAACGTGCTCGCGCCCCTGCCCGGTACGGACAGGGGCGCGTGGCTGGCGATCGACCCCAAGCCGCTGGTGGGCGACCCGGGCTTCGACCTGATGCCGGCTCTGGGCAACCGCTGGGAGGACATCGTCGCCACCGGCGACGTGACCCGGGCGGTGCGCCGGCGCTTCGACCTCATGACGGACCTGCTGGGCCTGGACCGCGAACGGGCGGCCCGCTGGACGCTCGCCCGGGCCCTCCAGAACTCCCTGTGGGACGTCGAGGACGGCGAGACCCGCCTCCAGCCGGAACAGATCGCCATCGCGAAGGCCCTGCGGGTGTGAGGGGGCCTGGGGCTCGCCCCGGCCCCCGCTACTCCTCCCCGGCCAGCGTCAGCGCCCGGAGCTTGCGCGCGGCGAAATACGTACCGGCCACCGTCGCGACGACCAGCAGCGTCAGCCCCAGGGGCAGCGACACCTGGGCGTTGATCGCCCCGTCCGCGCCGATCCGCTGGGCCAGCGCCAGAGCCCACTGCTGCACGCTGAGCGTGCGCGCCCCCGGGATGAGGCTGCCGAACAGCGACTCCCAGACGAGGGCGTAGACGAGGCCGACGATGACCGCGTGCCGGGTGACCGTCCCCAGGAAGAGGAAGACCGCGCTGTAGGCCACGGAGGCGGCCGCGGCGGCCACCGCGTAGGCCACGGCGATCTGCTGGCTGTTGCCGTTTAGCACGAACCCGGCGATGAGCGTGGGGACCGCCGAGAAGGCCACGGCGACGCCGATCGCGACGATCAGCTTGGTGACGATGATGACGTGCCGCTTGACGGGCTTGGCCAGGAGGTAGACGACGGACCCGTCGTCGATCTCTGGGCCGATCGCGCCCGTACCGGCGATCACACCGATCAGCGGCACCATCGTGGCCAGCGCGAAGCCGCCCAGGACGCTGGCGGCGGTCTCGTCGTCCGCGCCGCTCAGCGCCCGGATGGCGATCGAGATGGCCAGCATCAGGGCGGGCAGGGCGAAGAGGACGGCGGCGCGGCGGCGGCCGAGGAGGCCCCGGTAGGTCAGCCGGGCGACGGTCGGGTGGTAGATCTGGTGGAGCGACATCGTGAGCCTCCTTTCAGGCCGTGACGAGGTAGGAGAAGACCGATTCCAGGGACTCGTCGGAGGGCGAGACCGTCAGGAGCCGGATGCCGTTCGCGTGGGCCACGCGCGGCAGGAGTTCGGTGAAGCGGGTGAAGTCGACTGCTTGGACGCGCAGGGCGCCCTCCTGGACGTCGACCTCGATGCCCGCGGTCGACGGGTCGGCGATGAGCGCGGCGGCCAGGGCGCGGTCGTCGCCGGACCGTACGAGATAGCGGTGCGGGCGGTCCGTCATCAGTCGGCGGATCTTGCGGAAGTCGCCGGACGCGGCGTGCCGGCCGGCGACCACGACCTCGATATGGGCGGCGAGCTGCTCGACCTCCTCCAGGATGTGGGAGGAGAACAGCACGGTCCGGCCCTCGTCGCCCATGGACCGCAGCAGATCCATCAGCTGCATCCGCTGGCGCGGGTCCATGCCGTTGAAGGGCTCGTCGAGGAGGAGCACGGTCGGCTCGTGGACGAGCGCGGAGGCCATCTTCACGCGCTGCCGCATGCCCTTGCTGTAGGTGGCGATCTTGCGGTCCTGCGCGTACTCCATCTCGACGGTGGCGAGGGCGCGCTGGGCCTCCTTCGCGCCCAGCCCGTGCAGCTCGGCGTTGGCGAGGACGAACTCCTTGCCGGTCAGGAAGTCGTACATCGCCTCGCGCTCGGGGACGACGCCGATGTGGCGGTAGATCTGCTCGTTGCGCCAGATCGGCTCGCCGTCGAGCGTGACCGTTCCGGTGGAGGGCGCGAGGAAACCACCCATCATGTTGATGAGAGTGGACTTGCCCGCTCCGTTGGGGCCGAGGAGCCCGGTGACGCCGGGGCCGACGGTCATGGACACGTCGTTGACGGCGACGACGTTCCCGAACCAGCGGGAGACGTTGTCGATGTGGATGGTTGTCACAGCCCGGCCTTTCGGTAGCGGCTCATCAGGAGGCCGTAGGAGCCGGCGATCACGCCGAGGAGCACGGCGAGGTAGACGACGCCCGCGCCCGTGCCGGGGCCGTGGCCGCCGGGGAAGGCGCTGGTGGCGCCGAGGAACGCCGTCTGGACGCCGTCGATGAGGGTGACCGGGGAGAAGAGGCCGAGCCAGCCGATGAGCGAGGTGTTGTCGCCGTTCAGGGCGATGCCCTGGACGGTGCTGACCGCACCGTAGGAGATCGTCAGCGCGGCGATGACGCCCGCGACGCCGAAGCCCCGGCGCGGGGTGAGCGCGGCGACGACCAGGCCGATGCCGGCGAAGAGGAGCGAGAGCAGGGTCACGGAGGCCAGTCCCTGGGCGAAGCCCTTCGTCTGTTCGGCGAAGTCCAGCTTGGCGAGCAGGGCACCCGCGTAGAGGATCAGCAGCGGGGTGGCCGTCAGGACGAACAGGGCCGAGGCCATCGCCGCGAACTTGGCGACGACGTAGTCGACGCGCTCGATCGGGCGGGAGAAGTACAGCGGCACGGTCTTGAACCGCAGGTCCCGCGAGACCGACTGGGGGGCCTGCGCGGCCAGGTAGAGGCCGATGACCGCCTGGAGGTAGATCGCGTAGCGCGTGTACTCCATGGGCAGCCGGTTCATCTTCGTGGTGACGGCGACGGCGACCACGATCGCGGCCGGGAGGCACATCACGCCGAAGAGCGTCATCGGCAGCACCTTGGACTTCGCCGACCGGCCGAGGCCGTAGGCGCCGCGCAGGCTCTGGGAGAACAGCGAGCGACGGGCGTAGGCACGGCCGAGGCGGGGGCCGCTGTAGTCGCGGTAGCCGATGTTGTGGATGACGTCCTGGGAGCGCCGGTCGCGCCCCGGTGCCGTCGTGGTCTCAGGCGGCATCGACGGTCCCTCCGTTCTGCTGCGCGCGCTTGTCGCTCTTCTTCTGCTTCTGCTGCCAGCCGGCGCCCCACACGGGCGCCTGGGCCGGCGCGCCGGGGGTGCCCGGGGTTCCGGGGGCGGCGGGGTTCGGAGCGGCGGCCTCGTCGTCCCGGAAGAGCTCCGCGATGCGGTGGCGGCGCTGCTCCATGCGGACCAGGCCGAGGCCGAGCCCGGCGACGGCGTCCCGGACGATGTCGTACGTCTCCTCGTCGACGACGTCGACAAGGAGCACCCGGCCGGACATGGGCGAGCCGTCGGCCGTCCGGCCCGCGGGCCGGGTCGTCAGGCCCGCCCCGGCGAGGGCCGCCAGCAGCGCGCCGGTGCCGTCCGGGCAGGCGTCGGTGTCGGTGACCTCCACCGCGAGGGAGCCCGTGGCCTGGGTGAACTCGTCCGTGGACGAGGAGCGCAGCAGTGTGCCGCCGTCGATGACGACGACGTGGTCGCAGGTGCGCTCCAGTTCGCCGAGCAGATGCGAGGTGACCAGGACCGAGATGCCGAAGTCGGTGTGGATGCGGCGGATCAGGCCCAGCATCTCGTCCCGGCCGACCGGGTCGAGACCGTTGGTCGGCTCGTCCAGCAGCACCAGCTTGGGGTCGTGGACCAGCGCCTGGGCGAGCTTGACCCGCTGCTTCATACCGGTGGAGTAGCCGCCCATGGGGCGGTACCGCTCCTCGTAGAGCCCGACGTGGCGCAGAGTGTCCGCGGTCCGCTCACGGGCGGCGGTGGGCGGCAGGCCCGACATCCGCGCCATGTGGACGACGAACTCGGTGGCCGACACATCGGGCGGCAGGCAGTCGTGCTCGGGCATATAGCCGACCCGCTCACGGATCCGGGCGCCCTGGGTGGCCACGTCCATGCCGAGCACGCGGGCGTTGCCCTCGGTGGCGGGCGAGAGACCCAGCAAGATCTTGATCAGCGTGGACTTGCCGGCCCCGTTGGCACCCACCAGACCGGTGACTCCCGGATTGATGTCGACGGTGAGCCGGTCCAGGGCGGTCACCCGGGGGTACCGCTTGCTGAGGCTTTCGGTAGCGATCACAGTCACTCTTCGACCGTAGTAGCGAAAATCGCGGCAGTCGTCAGACCAGACGGCTGGTTGTCCGTACTCCTCGGGTCTGACGTGACCGTTCGGGCGGAGGGGGCACCGGGGCCGCCGGGATCGGCCGGATCCCTTGACGCAGCCGCCAGTCATTGTCACATTCATCACTGGCAACTTTCGTATGTGGCTTCGCACTTCGGATACCGGAATCGGATACCGGAGACGGAACTGGTCGGAGGGTGGCGGTCGGTATGACGAGCTCGGTGAGCAGCGCTGAACTGCGCGGATTCCGGGAGACCCAGCGGCTCGCGTACGACTGCGCGGAGGCGGTGGCCGCACGGCTCGCCCCGGGGGTGACCGAGCGCGAGGCGGCCCGGATGCAGCGGGAGTGGCTGCGCGAGCGCGGCGTCCGCGACTGGTTCCATCTGCCCTTCGCCTGGTTCGGCGACCGTACGGCCTTCACGGGCTTCCGGGTGCCGCTGGAGTTCTTTCCCACCGCTCGGCGGCTGGAGCCGGGGATGCCGTTCATCCTCGACCTGGCACCGGTGTACGGCGGCTTCACGGCGGACGTCGGCTACTCCGGCTGCCTGGGCGCGAACCCGTTGCACGACCGGCTGCTCACCGATCTCGCCGCCCATCGCGAGCTGATCCTCCGCGAGGTGCGCGAGCGCCGCCCGCTCCGGGAGATCTACGAGGACGTGGAGCGCCTCATGGCGCGCCAGGGCTACGTCAACCGCCATCGCGCCTATCCCTTCGGGGTGATCGCGCACAAGGTGGACCGGCTGCGGGAGCGCCGCTGGTCCCCACGGCTGTTCGGCTTCGGCACCCAGGCCCTCAAGGGCCTCGCCTCCGACGCCCTGCGCGGCCACCGGGAGGGCTGGTCACCGCTGTGGAGCCCCAATCGCCGCTCCGACCACCCGCCACGCCCCGGTCTGTGGGCGGTGGAGCCCCACCTGGGCTTCCGGGGCACGGGGGTGAAGTTCGAGGAACTCCTGGTGGTCACCGACTCACGGGATCCCGAGGAGAGCGCGTTCTGGCTGGACGACGATCTGCCGCATGTGCGGCGCCGGCAGGAGGAGAGGACGGCCGTATGAGCCTGGAGAGCGAGGGCGCACGAGAGCGCCGGATCACCACGGGCGGGATCGAGCTGTGCGTCCAGGAACTGGGCGACCCCGCCGACCCCACGGTGGTGCTGCTGCACGGCTACCCCGACAGCAAGGAGATCTGGTCCGAGGTCGCCCGGCGGCTGAGGGACCGCTTCCACGTGGTGCTCTACGACGTGCGGGGCCACGGCCGCTCCACCGTGCCGAGACCGCTGCGCGGCGGTTTCACCCTGGAGAAGCTCACCGACGACTTCCTGGCCGTCGTGGACGCCGTGAGCCCCGACGCGCCCGTGCACCTGGTCGGGCACGACTGGGGATCGGTGCAGGGCTGGGAGTTCGTCACCGTCGAGCGCACCGAGGGCCGTGTCGTCTCCTTCACCTCCGTCTCGGGACCGTCCCTGGACCACTTCGGGCACTGGCTCAAGGAACGGGCCGCACGGCCCACCCCGCGCCGCGCCCTCCAGCTCCTCGGCCAGGGGGCCCGCTCCTGGTACGTCTACGCCCTCCACACCCCCGTCCTGCCGGAGGCGGCCTGGCGCGGCCCCCTCGGCAAGCGCTGGCCCAAGCTGCTGGAGCGGCTGGAGACCCTGCCGCCGCAGACCCCGGCCGGCTACCCGACGGCCTCCCTCCCCAACGACGCCGCCCACGGCGCCTGGCTCTACCGCGACAACGTCCGGGCCCGGCTGCGCCGCCCCCGGACGGACGCCCACGCGCATGTGCCCGTCCAGCTGATCACCCCGACCGGCGACCCCTATCTCTCCGAGCGCCTCTACGACGACCTGGAGCGCTGGGCCCCCCGGCTGGTGCGGCGCACCCTCACCGCCGGGCACTGGGTGCCCCGCACCCGCCCGGACCAACTGGCCGCCTGGATCGGCGAGTTCATCACTTCCCAAGAGACCGCCCGCCACGAGGGCCTGCCCGCACGGGTGCCCACGGGCAAGGGCCCGTACGCCGACCGGTTCGGCGGGCGGCTGGTGCTGGTCACAGGGGCGGCGAGCGGCATCGGGCGGGCCACCGCGTTCGCCTTCGCGGAGGCCGGGGCGCGCATCGTCGCGGTCGACCGGGACGCGGAGGGCGCCGTCCGCACCGCCGAGCTGGCCCGGCTGACCGGGGCCCGGGACGCGTGGGCCGAGTGCTGCGACGTCTCGGACGAGCAGGCCATGGAAAAGCTGGCCGCCAAGGTCGCCGCCGAGTACGGCGTGGTGGACGTGCTGGTCAACAATGCCGGCATCGGCTTCTCCGGCTCCTTCATGGACACCTCCACCGACGACTGGCGCAAGGTCCTCGACGTCAATCTGTGGGGCGTCATCCACGGCTGCCGGACCTTCGGCAGGCAGATGGCCGAGCGCGGACAGGGCGGCCACATCGTCAACACCGCCTCGGCGGCCGCCTTCCAGCCGACCAAGGCCCTCGCCGCGTACGCCACGTCCAAGGCGGGCGTGCTGATGCTCAGCGAGTGCCTGCGGGCCGAGCTGGCCGGACAGGGTATCGGGGTCAGTGCGATCTGCCCCGGCATCGTCAACACCGCCATAACGACGAGCGCGGGCTTCGCGGGCGTCCCGGAAGAGGAACAGCGACGCCTCCAGGAGAAGACCGCCCGCCTCTACGGCAAGCGCAACTACCCGCCGGAGAAGGTCGCCGAGGCGATCCTCCGGGCCGTGGCCGAGGACCGTGCCGTGGTGCCCGTGGCTCCCGAGGCGCACGGCATGCGCTTCATCTCCCGCTTCGCACCACGGCTGGGCCGCCGCATCGCGCGTTTCGACCCGCCCCTGTGAGCGAGTCCCCGCTCCGGGCGGATCCCCGTAGCGTGCGACCACCGCCCCCACCAAGAGTGATCTCCCGTTCCATAGGAGCGCCTTCATGAGAGACCGATACCGAATAGCCCCTCGGCGTGTGTCGTTCGACTGGCGGGACACGCCCCTCCACTGGATCCCGGACGAGCCCACGGCCACCCATGTCATCAACGTCCTCCACCTCCTGCTGCCCGCCGGTGAGCGGTGGTTCGTCAAGGTCTTCAAGGAAGCCCTCCCCCTGGTGAGTGACGAGGCGCTGCTCAAGGACGTGAAGGGCTTCATGGGGCAGGAATCCACCCACAGCGTTCAGCACGCCTATGTGCTGCGACACCTCGCCGAACAGGGTCTGGACACCGGCCCGTACACACAGCGCGTCGACTTCCTGTTCGACGTCCTGCTCGGCGACCGTCCGCCGTTCGGCCTGCGGATCCCCGAACAGGAGTGGCTGCGCTTCCGGCTCTCCGTGATCGCCGCCGTCGAACAGTTCACCGCGGTGCTCGGCGACTGGGTGCTCCGGGCCGACTCCCTCGACGAGGCCGAACCCGACCCGGTGATGCTGGACCTGCTGCGCTGGCACGGCGCCGAAGAGGTCGAACACCGGTCCGTGGCATTCGACATGTACCAGCACTGCGGCGGCCCGGATCCCGCGCGCTACGCCCGCCGGCTGCTCGGCATGGCGATCACGGCGCCGGTGCTCTTCTATCTGTGGGGCTGGGGCGCGGGCTATCTGATCCGCCACGACCCCTGGCTGGCGGGCCGACTGCGCTACTCGCTGCGCGAGCACAACCGGGCCGTCACCAAGGGCCTGCTGCCCTCCTGGCGAGAGCTGGGCTCGGCCGTCCCCCGCTACGCGCGGCGCTCGTACCACCCCTCCCAGGAAGGGTCGCTGCGCAAGGCCCTCGACTACCTGGCGACCTCGCCCGCGGCCCGCGCCGCGGCGGGCGCGGTAGGCCGGGCGGCCCTCTCGTAAGCCGTCCCCCGACGGCGGCCTTCTGTAAGGAGCACCCCTGTGCCGGAAGCGGAGTACCGGATCGAGGACCTGGCCCACCACAGCGGAACGACCGTCCGCACCATCCGCGCCTACCAGGACCGCGGACTGCTGCCCAAGCCTGAGCGGCGCGGCCGGGCCAACGTCTACCGGGACACCCACCTCGCCCGGCTCCGCCAGATCGGCGGACTCCTCGACCGCGGCTACACCCTCGCCAGCATCAAGGAACTGCTGGACGCCTGGGCCACCGGCCGCGGTCTTGGCGGGGTGCTCGGGCTGGTCGCCGAGATCGACGGCCCGTGGTCCGACGAGGAACCCGGCCGGATCACCCGGGCCGAACTGGACGAGCGATTCGGCGGGACCCAGGACGACGAGGCCGTCGCGGACGCCGTCGGCCTCGGCATCCTGGTCCCGCTGCCCTCCTCGCCCGGGGGGTTCCTGGTGCCCAGCCCCCGGGAGCTGGCCGTCGCCGCCGAGCTCCACGCGGCCGGCGTCCCCCTGCGCGCCATCTCCGGGCATCTGCGTGAACTGCGTACCCAGGTCGAACACATCGCCTCCCGTTTCCTCGACTTCACCACCGAGCACGTCTTCCAGCAGTTCCTCGGTCATCCCCCCACCGACGAGGAAGCCACCGAGGCCGCCTCCCTCGTCCGCCGTCTGCGTCCCCTGGCCCAGCAGACCGTCGACGCCGAACTCGCCCGCGCGATGCGCACCTTGGCCACCCGCCACCTTCACCAGCACCTGGAAACGTGGGCACCGGAGGCCGCCCCGAGCGACTCCACCGAGGTCGGCCGCGAGCCCACCACGGAGCGGATGACACCGCCCACCGAGAACCAGCAGCCCGCCATGGAGCAGGTGACCTTGCCCGCCGCGACCGTAGGGTCCGTCCGGGCGCTCGTCGGGTCCGGGAACGTCGCGGCCTTCATCACCGCCGCCGCCGAGCGGGAGGTACAGGCCCGCGTCATGGACGGCCTTCTTCCCCGCCCCTGAGGCCTAGGCGGGCCGCCCGGAGCCTGTGCCCTCAGCGGTCGGCGAGCCAGTTGTCGTGGAAGCCGTAGGGCACTCGCCGGGGCAGATGTATCGCGGCGACGGGTGGCGCGGCGAGATCGTCGGCGTCGAGTACGACCAGGTCGCTCCGGTCGGTGGCGGCGTCGTACACATAGGTGAGCAGCCAGCCCGGCCCGCCCGAGCGGTTGTCCGCCGGCGCGAAGGCCGCCTCGGCCGGGACGCGCCCGGGCCCGAAGGTGTGCCGGGCGACGGATCCGGTGCGCAGGTCGTAGCGGAGCAGCTCACCGGCGGCCCGGCCGGCCCCCGGGCTCTCGCCGACGGTCACATGCCCGTACCGGGCGGAGTGCCCGGCCAGCCGTTCGTCGATCCGGGGGAACTCGCAGGGCTGGTCGTCGAGTTGCTCCTCACTGACCGTGCCCCGGGTCAGATCGACGGTCCAGCGCCACAGCACGGGCCGGGCCGGTCCACTGTTCTCGTCGGCGAAGAGTCGCGGGTAGCGGATGACGTGGAACACGATCCGCTCGCCGTCGGCGTGGCTCTCGTCGGACGCGTTGAGCGCGTGGAAGACATAGCAGGGCTCGATCGGCAGCCAGCGGACCGCGCCGTGCGTAAAGGTCGAGGTACGGACCCAGCGGTTGCGGTAGGAGGTGGCCCTGCCGCCTTCCAGGCGCACCCCGTGGATCATGCCGTCGCCGAGGAACCAGTGGCCGGAAGCGGCGTCGTGGGGATTGGGGCCGTTGCGCAGGTACCAGCCGCTGAGCTCGGGCGGGATCGTCCCGGTGATCGGAAGGTCGTGGGCGGTGAGTTCCTCGGTCACCGGCGCGAAGTTGCCGGCGAGATGGGCGGGTGCGGTCGTCATCGTGCGGTCTCCTTTGAGGCTCTCGTCGAGGGGTTCCCGTCGGGGTTCTCGTCGTGGTTCTCTTCAGCGGCCCGGACCCGCTCATGGGGCGCGTCCGGACCCTTTCCACGTCCGGGCCCTTTCCGCGTCAGGCGGCGCCGCGCGGGGCCATCCGGGCCCGGACCCGCTCGGGGTAGCGGGCGGTGAACACCGCGGGCAGCACGAATCCGGCGACCTGGAGCGGGACGGACACCCCGGCGCCGAGGCCCTCGGCGTAGACGGCGGTCAGCGCGGCGGCCGTCAGTGTGAACGCCACGGCCCAGACGGCGGTGATCACCACATTGATCCGGCGGAAGATCGCGGTACGCCATACCTCCGGCGGGGTCTGGCGCTTGGCGATGCCCGTGGTGAAGGGGCGCCCGACGGCCAGGGTGGCCCACGCGGTCACGGCGAGCCAGCCCAGCGAGAGGGCACCGCCGTAGTGCCGCAGCTCACTGTGCGGGAGGGCGAAGGCCACGGCGGCGAGGGCGACGAAGAAGACGACCGTGCTGATCTCGAGGATCAGCGAGTCGGCGGTGGCGCCCGCCCGGCGCTCTGTCGCCAGCAGCGCCACGGCCACCGCCAGAGCGGTCGCCGCCCCCCACTGCCAGCCGAGGGAGGAGACGGCCGCGAAGGCGATCCAGGGGGTGAAGCCGCGCAGATAGTTCATGGAGATCTCCCTCAGACGATCCGGCCAGACCCTTGACCGGCCCACCCGTGCGTCGGCCTCGTCGACCGACATTCCAATTTCGACATGTCAAAGCTAGAAGGTCCTGCCTTGACGTGTCAAGAGTGGAATGTAGGGTGGGCTCATGAGCCTGAGACACGCGCTGCTGGGTCTGCTGTCCGACCACCCCGCCAGCGGATACGACCTGATGAGGCGCTTCGAGACCTCGCTCTCCAACGTATGGCCGGCCACCCAGAGCCAGGTCTACGGCGAGCTGGGCAAGCTCGCGAAGGGCGGATTCCTCGAAGTCGCGGCGGAGGGCCCACGTGGGCGCAAGGAGTACGCCATCACCGAGGAGGGCCTCGCCGAGCTGCACCGCTGGCTCACCGAGACCCAGCCGGAGCGGATGCGCCGCAGCGAGGCGATGCTGCGGGTCTTCTTCCTCGACCAGCTCACCCCGCTGGAAGCCTTCACCTACCTCTCCACCGAGGCCGAGCGGGCCGCGGGCCGGCACGAGGCCCTGGAGGGGCTGAACAAGTCCGTCGAGTGGGACGACGAGCCGCTGTCGGTCAACGGCCGCCTCGCCCTGGAGTACGGCCTGCGCTTCACCGCCATGTACGAGGAGTGGGCCCGCTGGGCGGCGGCGCAGATCGAGGCCCGCTCCGGGCAGCGACTGGCATCCTCAGAGACCGGGGGCGCCCCAGACCGGGAACCAGCGCCCCAGGTCCTCCTCGATTCGCAGATCGTCGGCGAGCAGAGCCCTGACCTGTAGTTCCAGCTCGTTGTCCCGCTTGTCCGCCACGACCGCCCCGTCCCCGTCGGCCACCGGCGCGAAGGGGTAGAAGGTGCCTCGCTTGTAGAGGTAGACGAGGGCGAGCGGGCGCCGTCCCTCGTCGCGGAAGCCCATCAGCGAGCAGAGCAGCTGGGGCCCGAAACCGCCTTCCTGGAGCAGGGTGTTCACCGCGTGCAGGTCGTTGACCAGGGCGGCCGTGTCGTCCGCGGGCCGACGCGCCAGCAGCCAGGTGTATCCGTAGGAGTCCCGGCTGAACTCCACGGGCTCGCCGCCCCGTTCGGCGTCGGCGTCCAGCAGTTCCCCGACGTCCCGCCGGATCCGGTCGAACGCCCCTCCCTCCACACTCGCGAAGCACACCGAGCCCAGCCCGGTCGGGGTGAACCCGGCACCGGCCCGCAGCGTCACGGCGGCGGAGGGCAGGGCGAACAACTGGTCGAGATCGGGCCGGACCGGCTTGCTGCGGCCGAGGATCACATCAAGGAAGCCCACGGGCCACGTCTCCTCCGCGTCGGTCGGTCACCTGTCACGGGCGGCCGAGCTGGGCCGAGATCCGCCCCAGCTGGTCCAGCCGCTGTTCCAGCGTCGGGTGCGAGGACAGCAGTTGGCTCAGGCTGTCCCTGCTGAGAGCGGGCGCGAAGTAGAAGGCGTTGAAGGGCTCGGCCTGCCGCAGATCGCGCGTCGGAATGCGGGCCATCTGCCCGGTGACCTTGGTCAGCGCGGACGCCAGCGCCGAGGGCCGGCCCGTGAGCAGGGCGCCCGCCCGGTCGGCGGAGAGCTCTCGGTAGCGCGACAGCATCCGGGTGAGGAGGAAGCTGATCGCGTAGACGACGGCGCTGACCAGCGGCACCAGCACCATGATCAGAGCCGTGTTGGCGTCCCGGCCGCCCACCCGGCGCAGGCCGCCCCACAGCCCGATCCGGGTGATGATCCCGGCCAGAACGCCCAGGAAGGACGCGATGGTCATCACGGCCACATCGCGGTGCGCGACGTGGGAGAGCTCATGGGCCAGGACACCTTCCAGCTCCTCCGGCTCCAGCCGCCGCAGCAGCCCCGTCGTCGCGCAGACCAGGGCGTTGCGCTGATCGCGTCCGGTGGCGAAGGCGTTGGGCACGTCGCTGTCCGCTATCGCCACGCGCGGCTTGGGCATGTCGGCAAGCGCGCAGAGCCGGTCGACGGCGCCGTGCAGCTCGGGCGCCTCCTCCGGGGAGACCTCCCGGGCGCCCATGCCGAAGGCGGCGATCCGGTCGCTGAACCAGAACTGGGCGACGAACAGGCCGCCCGCGAGGACCAGGACGAACGGCCAGGCCCCGCGCAGCAGCGCCACCAGCACACCCACGAAGACCACGTAGAGCAGCCCGATGAGGAACATCGTGGCGACCATGCGGGTGGTCAGCCCCCGGTCGGGGGCGAATCGGGTCCCTTGCACGGCAGACCTCCAAGGCTCCGCGAGCACGCCCCCGTAGTGGAGCATGCCCCCCGGTAGGTGCCTCTGACCCGATTCTCCCTCTCCACCGCGCCTTTTGGGCGGGCTCCCCGCCCGCCCGTGGATGGACTCCCCGGTCAGGAGAGCTGTGCGAGGCCCTCCGTGGCGATCTTCTCGAAGACGGCGACGTCCGCCGCGAAGATCGAATCGGCGATCGGCCAGTGCACCACGATCTCGTCGATGCCCAGCTCCGCGTGCGAACCCGCGAAGTCGACGAAGGCGTCGAAGGACTCCAGCGGCCGGTCCGGGGTGAAGCCGGTGAGCATCACCTTGGGCAGTTCGGCGACGTCCCGCCCGGCATCGGCGCAGATCGCGCCGAGCCGCTCGATCTGCCCGGCGATGGCCGCCCGGGACTGCTCCGGGGTGCCCGTCTCGTAGATCTTCGGGTCGCCCGTGGTCACCCAGGCCTGACCGTGGCGCGCGGCGAGCCGCATCCCGCGCGGGCCGGTCGCGGCGACCGCGAAGGGCAGACGGGGACGCTGCACACAGCCCGGGATGTTGCGGACCTCGTGCGCCGAGTAGTGCTCACCGTCGGAGGTGACCACGTCCTCGGTGAGCAGCCGGTCCAGCAGCGGCACGAACTCGGCGAAACGGTCGGCGCGCTCGCGCGGCGTCCACGGCGCCTGTCCGTCCCGCAGCAGCGCCGTGGCGTCGAAGCCGGAGCCGCCCGCGCCGACGCCGAGGGTGATCCGCCCGCCCGAGATGTCGTCCAGGGAGATGAGCTCCTTGGCGAGCGTGACCGGGTGCCGGAAGTTGGGGGAGGTGACGAGGGTCCCCAGGCGCATCCTGGACGTGACGCCGGCCGCCGCCGTCAGGGTCGGTATCGCGCCGAACCACGGTCCGTCGCGGAAGGTCCGCCACGACAGGTGGTCGTAGGTGTACGCCGTGTGGAACCCCAGTTCCTCGGCTCGCTGCCAGGATTCACGGCCGCCCTCGGACCAGCGGCGGTCGGGAAGGATCACGGTGCTCAGTCGCATGACCCCGAGCGTAGGCGCTGGGTGCGACAACCGGGCCACGGGGGAGACCGGCCGGCGGCTCCCGGCTCAAGACCGCGCCTCGTACGCACGCTCGTACGCATGTCCGCGGCACGTGCCCGAGAATAAGAAATGTGACTTCCGCTACCGAGCAGCCCGAGACCCCGGCCACGCGCCGCGCCGCCGCGACCACCCGGCTGATCGCCACCGATCTGGACGGCACCCTGCTGCGGGACGACAGGACGGTCTCCGATCGCACGGTGGCGGCCCTGGCGGCCGCCGAGGAGGCGGGCATCGAGGTCTTCTTCGTCACCGGGCGCCCGGCCCGCTGGATGGACGTCGTCCGGGACCATGTGCACGGTCACGGCCTGGCGATCTGCGCCAACGGCGCGGTGGTCGTCGATTTCCACGACGGCGGCCGGTTCGTCAAGGTCCGCCCGCTGGAGTCCGGCGCCGCCCTCGCGATCGTCCGCGCGGTGCGCGCCGCGGCCCCCGGTGCCTCGTTCGCGGTCGAGCGCACCTCGGGCATCCACTACGAGCCGCACTACCCGCCCTTCCAGACCGACCCGTACGCGTCGATCGCCCCGGCGGAAGAACTGCTGAACGGCGGCGACGGCCACGGCCCCGTCGTGAAGCTGCTCGCCTTCCACCCCGAGCTGGCCCCGGACGAGTTCCTGGAGCTGGCCCGGGCCGTGGCCGGTGAGCACGGCGTGTTCACCCGCTCCAGCCCGACGGCCCTGCTGGAGATCAGCGGCCCCGGCGTGAGCAAGGCCAGCACGCTGGCCCAGTGCTGCGCGGAGCGCGGCATATCCCCCGAGGAGGTCGTGGCGTTCGGTGACATGCCGAACGACCTGGAGATGCTCGGCTGGGCCGGCACCGCCTACGCCATGGCCAACGCCCATCCCGAGGTCCTCGCCGCCACCACGCTCCGCACCGCCGCCAACACCGAGGACGGCGTGGCCGCGGTCATCGAGCAGATCCTCCACGGCCTGCCGTAGCCCTCTCGGCACCCGGTTCCGGTCCCGGACGGCGGGTCTCACCCGGACGGCGGGTTTGAACCCCGGCCCGCGGCCTACAGGACGACCCCGCGTGCCCGCAGCCACCGCACCGGGTCGACGGCCGAACCGAAGTCCGCCGTCGTACGGACCTCGAAGTGCAGATGCGGACCCGTGGAGTTCCCCGTGGTCCCGGTCAGCCCGATCCACTCGCCCGCGCGGACCTGCCGTCCCGGGGTCATGAGCGGCGCCGACAGATGCGCGTACTGCGAGTACCAGCCGCCCTCGTGCCGGATGACCACGCTCATCCCGAACGGCCCGCCGCACCCGGTGGCGACGACCGTCCCGGCGCCCACCGCCCGGACAGGGGTGCCGGTGGGGACGGCGAAGTCCTGCCCGGTGTGGCCGTTGGCCCAGTGGGCACTGGTGCCGCCGAAACCCGCCGTGAGCTCGTAGGCCACCAAGGGGCGCGTCCAGCCGCTCCGTGAGACCTCCGGCGGGCGGTTGGCGGCGTCCTGGGTGTCCTCCTGCTCGCTCTGGAGCCCGTCGAGGTCGACCGGCATGCAGCGGCCGCTGCGGATTGCCATGTCCGCCATGGTGTTCAGCTCGCCCCGCGCCTTCGCCAGCCGCTCCTCCAGGGCGGCCTTCTCCACCCGCAGCCGGGCGGCGTCCTCGGTGAGCGCCTGCAAGGAGGTCGTCGTCGACAGCCGGTCCGCCGCCAGCGTGCGGCTCCTGCCGTCGGCCTCGATCAGTATCCGGGCGAGCCTCTCCCGCCGGTCGGTCTCCTGGTACTGAAGCTCCAGTAGTTCCAGGGGCTCGTCGGCGAGCGCGGTACTGCCGGGGGCGGTGAAGCCCCCGGTCCGGTACTGCGCCCGGGCCACGGCTCCCGCGTCACGGCGCAGGGTGACGGTGGCGAACCGCTGGCCCGCCCACTGCCGGGTGAGCCACTCGCCCCGGGCCCTCTGGTCCTTCGCCGCGCGTACCCGGAGCTCGTAGCGCTGCCGGAGCCGCCCGGCCTCCCGTGCCAGCCGGACCACCTCCGTGCCGACGCGCACCAGCCGCTCGGGGGCGTGGACGGCGGAGGACGGTTCGGCGGCGACAAGCGGGAGGGTCAGCACGCAGAGCGCGCACAGCGCCGCGCCCTTGTGCGCCCGCCCGTACGAACCGCTCGAACGTCTCAAACGTCGAGAACGGTGAATGCGACATGTGCGATTTGAACGCAGCAGCATGTTCGCGATCTTCACTGGCGTACCGGCCGGGCGCGCCCGCGGAAGACCGTTCGGAGGAACTCAGCCACCCACAGGGCCGTAGTCAGGGCCTACAGGGGCGCTTCCCACACCACCCTCGTGCCGCCCCCGTCCTCGCCCAGACCCGGCCCGTACGAGCTGGACCCGCCCAGCGACTCGGCGCGCTTGGCGAGGTTGCGCAGCCCGCTGCGGCGGCCGCCCTCCGGGATGCCCACCCCGTCGTCGGAGACGGCCAGCCGGACTCCTTCCCGGCCGTCCGGCAAGGTGATCGTGGCGTCGACCAGCACCTCGATACGGGACGCCCGGGCGTGCCGGAAGGCGTTGGAGAGCGCCTCCCGCAGCGCGGCGATGAGGTTCTTGCCGGTGAGCTCGCCGACCTTCGCGTCGACCGGGCCGACGAAGTTCGCGGAGGGCTGGAAGCCGAGCGGCACGGCCGCCGTGCCCAGCTCGCGCAGCACGCGCGTCCGCAGCCCTGCGGGCGCCTCCGTGGGCTCCTGCTGCAACGCGAAGATGGCCGTGCGGATCTCCTGGATGGTCACGTCCAGCTCATCGACGGCCTGTCCGACCTTCGTCCGCACCTCGGTCTCGGCGGCGAGCCGCTGGGCGCCCTCCAGCAGCAGCCCGGTGGCGAACAGCCGCTGGATGACGAGGTCGTGCAGGTCGCGGGCGATCCGGTCGCGGTCCTCGTAGACGGCCAGCCGTTCCCGGTCGCGCTGGGCCTCGGCCAGGACGAGCGCGAGGGCGGCCTGCGCCGCGAACTGGGTGGCCAGGACGCGCTCGGTGGCCGTGTACTTGCGGGCGCCGCGCCGCCGGGGGATGGCGAGCGTGCCGAGCACCCGGTCACCGCTCTTGAGCGGCAGCAGCATGCTCGGGCCGAACCGCGGGGCGACCTCCGTGATCATGCGCGGGTCGGTGGCCGAGTCGTCGACGAACACCGGCTCCCCGGCGAGGAGCTGGGCGACGACGGGGCTGTGCGGCGGTATCACCGTCCCCATGAGGCCGGCGGGGTCCTCGGCGGAGACGACGACCATCTCCAGCCCGCCCTCGCCGTCCGGCAGCAGCACGATGCCGGCGGACGAGTCCGCGAGGCGACGCGCCTGTTCCGCGACGACCGCGAGCGCGTCCTCGGCGTCACTGCCCGAGAGCAGGGCCGTCGTCACCGCGACCGAACCGTCGATCCAGCGCATGCGCTGCCCGCGTTCCTCGTGCACGCGCGCGTTGCCGATCGCGATGCCCGCCTCGGTCGCGAGGATCTTCACCATGTGCAGGTCGGCGACGCCGAACTCGCCGCCGCCGCGCTTCTCGGTGAGGTAGAGGTTGCCGAAGATCTCGCCCCCGACCCGGATAGGCACACCCAGGGCGTGGCGGCCGTCGGGAAAGGCCGCGACGCGCTCGTACTCGTCCTCGGTGACCCCGTGGGTGACGAAGTCCGACATCCCCTCGCCACCGGCGTCGAGCACGCCGATGGCGGCGCACCGGGCGTCGGCGAGTTCGGCGGCGGTCCGGCAGATCCGGTCGAGCGTGGTGTGGAGCTCCATGCCGGTGCCGACCGAGCGCATGGCCTCCAGCAGTTGCGGAACACGCCCGGTGAGCTCCGTGGACAGGCCTTGGAGGCTGCGGGTGGCCTCCGTGGCGACGTCCAGCGAGTCCATCGGCCCCCGGTCGGGCACAGCCCCCCGAGGATCCCGGTCCTGCGGGTCGGAGGGGTGCGCCGTCGCTGCCATGGGGCCGAGCCTAGTAAGCACCATTTGCCGGGGAAAGCGCCATGAGGCTGGTGTCCGCCGCCGCTTCCCGTGCCAGCGCCCGGCGGAAGGGCCCGGGCGCCTCCGCGAGCTCTTCGTACGCCCCTCGCTGCACCACGCGCCCCCGTTCCAGCACGAGTATCTCGTCGACGGCCGCCAACCCCGCGAGCCGGTGCGTGATCAGCACCGTCGTACGGCCTTCCGTCGCCGTCAGCAGATCGGCCGTCAGGGCATCGGCCGTCGCCAGGTCGAGGTGCTCGGCGGGCTCGTCCAGCACCAGGACCGGGAAGTCCGCCAGCAGGGCCCGGGCCAGAGCCAGCCGCTGCCGCTGGCCTCCGGACATCCGCGCGCCGTGCTCGCCCACCAGCGTGTCCAGCCCCTGGGGAAGGCCGTCCACCCACTCCAGCAGCCGCGCCGCCCGCAGCGCCTCACGGAGCTTCCTGTCGTCCGCGCCGGGCCGCGCGAGCCGCAGGTTCTCGCGGACCGAGCTGTCGAAGATGTGGGCGTCCTGCTCGCACATGCCCACCAGCCGCCGCACCGCGTCCCCGTCCATCTCCGCCGCGTCCCGCCCGCCGAGGGTGTACGAACCGGCCTCCGCGTCCAGGAACCGCAGCAGCACCCGCGCGAGCGTGGTCTTGCCCGAACCGGACTCCCCCACCACGGCGACCCGGCGGCCCGCCGTGAGCTCCAGCGCGAAGCCGTCCAGGGCCGGGACGGACTGCCCCGGATGGCGTGCCGTCAGCCCTGTCACACGCAGCGGGAACGGCGACTCCGGCGCCGCCCCCGACCCGTCCCGTACGGGCACGGGCGCGTCCAGCACCTCGTACACCCGCTCCGCCGAGCGCCGGACGCGCTGGCGGTACTGCACCGCGAGCGGCAGCCCCGCGACCGCCTCGAACGCGGCCAGCGGGGTGAGCACCACCACGGCCAGCCACACCCCACCCAGTCGGCCGTCGTGCACGGCGTTCGCTCCCACCCATGCCGAGACGGCCACGGTCAGCCCACAGGCCAGGGCCGACAGGCCGGAGCCGAGGGCCGTCGCGGCGGAGGCCCGCCGGGCGATCCGGGTGAGCGCGGCGTCGGCGCCCCGCAGCCGCTCCAGCCGGCCGGGCAGGGCACCGGCGACCGTCAGCTCGGCGGTGCCGTTCAGCACCTCGACCACATGCGTGGACAACTCCCCGCGCGCGGGCGCCAGTCTGCGCTCCGCACGCCGGGCGACCGCTCCGGACATCGCGGCCGCGACCGGTCCGGCGACCAGCAGCCCCACCGCCAGCGCCGCACCGGCCTCCGGCAGCAGCCACGCCGTGAAACCGACCGACACGGCACCGACGAGCACGGCCGCGCCGAGCGGCAGCAGCCAGCGCAGGAAGTAGTCCTGCAACGCGTCCACATCGGCGACCAGCCGCGAGAGCAGGTCACCGCGCCGGGTGTCCCGCAGCCCCGACGGAGCCAGCCGTTCCAGCCGCCGGTAGACCGATACGCGCAGCTCCGCGAGCACGCGCAGGGCGGCGTCGTGCGAGACCAGCCGCTCGGCGTAGCGGAACACGGAACGGCCGATGCCGAAGGCCCGCGTCGCCGTGACGGCCACCATCAGGTACAGCACGGGGGGGTGCTCCGAGGCGCGGGAGATCAGCCATCCGGAGACGGCCATCAGGCCTACGGCACTGCCCAGGGCCAGGGCGCCCAGCAGCGTGGCGAGGGCGAAGCGGCCCCGGTACGGGGTGGCTGCGGCCCGGACTCGGGCCAGGATTCCCGCGCTTCGCGCGGGGGCATGCCCACCCGCCCGCCCGTCACCCGGAACCGGGTCGGCAGCCACGGGACTCGCCGGCATGCGGTCCGGCCCCCTGCGAACTGGCCGACCGGCAACGGGCTGTGATGCCTCCAAGCCCACCACCCGGTCCGCCACCGCCAGCAACGCCGGGCGGTGTACGACCAGGACGACCGTGCGTCCGGCGGACAGCCGTCGTACCGCCTCGACCACCGCCGCCTCGGTCTCGCCGTCCAGCGCGGCCGTGGGCTCGTCGAGCAGGAGTACCGGCCGGTCGGCCAGGAACGCCCGGGCCAGCGCGAGGCGTTGCCGCTGCCCGGCGGACAGCCCGCTCCCGTCCTCGCCGAGGCGAGTGTCAGTGCCCTGCGGCAACATGGAGACGAACTCGAGCGCTCCGGCCGCGCGCAGTGCCTCCCGCACCTGCGCGTCCGTGGCGCCGGGCCGGGCCAGCCGGACGTTCTCGGCGATCGTCCCGGCGAAGAGATGGGGTCGTTGCGGGACCCAGGCCACCTGGTCCCGCCAGCTTTCGGGGGAGAGCGATGTCAGATCCGAGTCACCGAGGAACACCCGCCCGCTCGTGGGCCGTTCGAGGCCCAGCAACACGTTCAGCAGAGTGGACTTGCCGACTCCGCTGGGTCCGGTCACCGCGACCGTCTCCCCGGGCCGGACCTCGAACGAGGTCTCGGCCAGCGAAGGCGTGGTGCGCCCGGCGTGCCGCACCACGAGCCGGTCCACGGTGAGCGCCGCGCCACGAGCGTCGGGGGCCGGGAGGGTGCCGGCGGGCACCGGCTCGGTCTCCAGCACCGCGAAGACCTCATCCGCGGCCGCCAGCCCTTCCGCCGCCGCGTGGTACTGCGCGCCCACCTGCCGTAGCGGCAGATAGGCCTCCGGGGCCAGGACCAGCACCATCAGCCCGGTGTAGAGGTCGAGTTCGCCGTGGACGAGCCGCATGCCGATGCCGACCGCGACGAGCGCGACCGACAGGGTGGACAGCAGCTCCAGCGCGAAGGAGGAGAGGAAGGCGAGCCGCAGGGTGCGCAGGGTGGCCCGCCGGTAGTCGGCGGTGATCGCGCGGATGGACTCGGCCTGCGCCTTGGCCCGGCCGAACACCTTGAGGGTGGGCAGCCCCGCGACGACGTCCAGGAAGTGGCCGGACAGCCGGGACAGCAGCCGCCACTGCTTGTCCATCCGGCCCTGGGTGGCCCAGCCGATCAGGGCCATGAAGAGGGGGATGAGGGGAAGCGTGAGGACGATGACGAGCGCCGACACCCAGTCGGCGGAGACGATCCGGGCGAGGACGGCCACGGGCACCACGGCCGCGAGACCCAGCTGGGGGAGGTAGCGGGCGAAGTAGTCGTCCAGCGCGTCGATTCCGCGCGTGGCGAGGGTGGTCAGCTCGCCGGTGTTCCGGGTGCCGGGGCCGAGCCTGGTCGCGTGTTCGAGCAGTCGGGTCCGCAGGGCGGACTTGACCGCCGCGCTCGCGCGGTGCGCGGCCAGTTCGGTGAGCCAGGCCGCCGTCGCCCGGCCGAGGGCGACGGCGGCCAGCAGCGCCAGGGGCAGCACCAGGTCGCGGGCGGTGAGCCCGCGTTGGAAGGCCCCGGTCACCACCTCGGCGACGAGCATCGCCTGGGCGATGACCAGGCCCGCCCCGGCCAGCCCGAGCACGACCGAGGCGGCCAGGAAGAAACGGGTCGCGGCGGCGTGCCGCAGCAGTCGGGGGTCGACGGGCTTCACGACACGCCCCGCCTCAGTGCGCGGCCGGGATGTGCTGGGTGCCGATCCGCTTGCGGAACACCCAGTACGTCCAGGCCTGGTAGCCCACGATCACGGGGGTCATGAAGCCCGCGACCCACGTCATGATCTTCAGCGTGTACGGGCTGGAGGAGTCGCTCACGGTCAGGCTCCACGCCGGGTCGGACGAGGAGGGCATGACGTCCGGGAAGAGCGCGAGGAAGACCATCGCGAAGACGGCCACGACCGTGACACCGGACAGGGCGAACGCCCAGCCCTCCCGGCCCGCCCGGTTGAGGACCAGGGCCGCGAGCAACGCCACCACCGCGACGACGGCCGCGGGCAGGCTGCGTCCGTTGCCGGACTCCGCCTGCGTCCAGGCCAGGAAGGCCGCGGCGAGCGCCACGGCGGCCAGGCCGTAACGGACCGCGTGGGCCCGGGCCCGGTCCCGGATGTCGCCGACGGTCTTGAGCGCGGCGAAGACCGCCCCGTGGAAGGTGAACAGCACCAGCGTGAACAGGCCGCCCAGCAGGGCGTACGGGTTCAGCAGGTCGAGCACGTCACCGGTGTAGTTCTTGTCCGGGCCGATCGGCACCCCGCGCACGATGTTGGCGAAGGCGACGCCCCAGAGGAAGGCGGGCAGCAGCGAGCACCAGAAGATCGCGTTCTCCCAGTTGCGCTGCCAGCGCTCCTCGCTGCGCTTGTGGCGGTACTCGAAGGCGACGCCGCGCACGATCAGGCAGACGAGCACGGCCAGCAGCGGCAGGTAGAAGCCGCTGAAGAGGGTGGCGTACCAGTCGGGGAAGGCGGCGAAGGTCGCGCCGGCCGCGGTGATCAGCCAGACCTCGTTGCCGTCCCAGACGGGGCCGATCGTATTGATCAGTACCCGGCGTTCGGTGCGGTCCTTGGCCAGCGTCTTGGTGAGGACGCCGATGCCGAAGTCGAAGCCTTCGAGGAAGAAGTAGCCGGTCCACAGGACGGCGATCAGCAGGAACCAGAAGTCGTGGAGGTGCATGGCGGGTTCTCCGTTCCACCGCGAGCGTCAGCGCGCGAAGGTCACGCGTCGGTGCGCGAGGTCACGCGTCAGAAGGTCACGTGTCAGTACGCGAAGGTCATCGGCTTGTCGGCGTCCTCGGGCAGCTCCGCGCCCCGGTCACCGCCCGGCATCCGCAGCCGGGGGTCCTTCGCCGGCGGCTTCTCGTCCGTGTCGGGCCCGGCCGAGCCGTACTTCACCAGCAGTTTGACCTCGACCACGGCGAGGATCGCGTAGAGGGCGGTGAAGACGGTCATCGAGGTGATCACCTCGCCCTGGCTCGCCCCCGGCGAGACGCCGTTGCCGGTCTTCATCAGCCCGTAGACGGCCCAGGGCTGGCGGCCCATCTCGGTGAAGATCCAGCCGAAGGAGTTGGCGATCAGCGGGAAGCCCATGGTGAGGATGCCGATGCGCCAGGACCACTTGGTGAAGAAGGGGCTCATCTCGCGCGTCCGCGTGAGCATCAGACGCGGGATCTCGTCCTCCCCGACCCGGTACTCGGGCGCGAGCCAGAGCTTTCGGCGGGTCGTCCACAGTCCGATGAGCGCGGCCACGAAGGAGGTCATCCCGAAGCCGATCATGAGGCGGAAGCCCCAGAAGGTCATGAAGATGCTGGGGATGTAGTCCTTCGGCTGCCCGCCGTAGCGCGCGGCCTCCCGCGCGGCGATGTCGTTGATGCCGGGGACGGGGTCGGAGAAGTTGCTGTGGGCGAGGAAGGACAGCAGACCGGGGATCTCTATCTCGACGCTGTTGTGCCCCTTGCTGACGTCGCCGACCGCGAAGACCGAGAAGGGCGCCGGCGACCGGGTGTCCCACAGGGCCTCGGCGGCGGCCATCTTCATCGGCTGCTGCTCGAACATCACCTTGCCCAGCGAGTCACCGCTGAGCGCCGTGCCCATTCCGGCGATCACCGCGATCACCAGGCCGACGCGCAGCGAGGCCAGCATCGCCGGCAGCTGCTTGCGCTGCTTCTCGCCGAGCTCCTCGCCCTTGAGCTGCTTGCGCTTGGCGCGCCAGAGGTGGAAGGAGGCCACACCGACGACGAACGCCGCGCCGGTGAGGAAGGCGGCGGTGAGGGTGTGGAAGACGACGACCAGCGTGGTGTTCTGCGTGAGCACGGCCCAGATGTCGGTGAGCCGGGCCTTGCCGGTCGCCTTTTCGATGCTGTAGCCGACCGGGTGCTGCATCCAGGAGTTGGCGGCCAGGATGAAGTACGAGGAGAGGATCGTGCCGACGGCGACGATCCAGATGCACGCACAGTGGATCTTCTTGGGCAGCTTGTCCCAGCCGAAGATCCACAGGCCGATGAAGGTGGACTCGAAGAAGAAGGCCAGCAGGGCCTCCATCGCGAGCGGCGCCCCGAAGATGTCCCCGACGAAGCGCGAGTAGTCCGACCAGTTCATCCCGAACTGGAACTCCTGGACGAGCCCGGTGACCACACCCATCGCGATGTTGATCAGGAAGAGCTTGCCCCAGAACTTCGTGGCGTGGAAGTACTTCTCCTTGTCCGTACGGACCCAGGCCGTCTGGAGGCCGGCCGTGATCGCGGCAAGGCTGATCGTGAGCGGTACGAAGAGGAAGTGGTAGACGGTCGTGATGCCGAACTGCCATCGCGCGAGTGTCTCGGGAGCCAGAGCCAGATTCACCGGGGTCTCTCCTTGCCTCTTGCATCGTCGGCAGCGCGTGCAGCCGACGTTATGCCCTTGTATGTCCCAGTTAAAGCAGGACATAAAGACAGAGATTGTGAACGCGTTCACATTCACAAGCATTATGGCGCACCCGCTTTTCGGACAAACAAGGGGGGTACCCCCTTCGGCCCTGGTGCGAAGGGGATACCCCGGTTCCGTACGGTCGGTCGGGCCAGCCAACCGGCCCGCCGGCGGCTACAGCTCCTTGCGGAACTCCTCGGCCACCCGCAGGAAGATGTCGTTCGCCTCGGTCTCGCCGATCGTCACGCGCACCCCGTCCCCCTGGAACGGCCGGACGACCACGCCCGCCCGGTCGCACGCGGCGGCGAAGTCCAGAGCCCGCTCCTTCAGCGGCAGCCAGACGAAGTTGGCCTGTGAGACCGGCAGCGTCCAGCCCTGCCCGGCCAGCGCCTCGACCACCCGGGCCCGCTCGGCCACCAGCGCGTCCACGCGCTCGCGCAGCGCGTCCTCGCTGCGCAGCGATGCCACGGCCGCGTCCTGGGCCACCTGGCTCACGCCGAAGGGCACCGCCGTCTTACGGAGCGCCGCCGCCACCGGCTCGTGCGCGATCGCGAAGCCGATGCGGAGCCCGGCGAGCCCGTACGCCTTGGAGAAGGTCCGCAGCACACAGACGTTCGGCCGGTCCCGGTAGAGGTCGATGCCGTTGGGGACGTTCTCGTCCCGGATGAACTCGATATAGGCCTCGTCCAGGACGATCAGCACATCGCCGGGGACCCGGTCCAGGAACGACTCCAGCTCGGCCCGGCCCACCACCGTGCCGGTGGGGTTGTTGGGGTTGCAGACGAAGATCAGCCGGGTCCGCTCGGTGATCGCGGCGAGCATCGCCTCCAGGTCGTGCGCCGCGTCCTCGGTCAGCGGCACCTCGACCGGGGTGGCCCCGGCGATCCGGGTGATGATCGGGTACGCCTCGAAGGAGCGCCAGGCGTAGATGACCTCATCACCAGGGCCAGCCGTCGACTGGACCAGTTGCTGAGCCACTCCCACCGAGCCGGTGCCGGTCGCCAGGTGCGACAGCGGTACGCCGAAGCGCTCGGCGAGCTCGGCCATCAGCCCGGCGCAGGCCATGTCGGGGTAACGGTTGAGGGTGGAGGCCGCTTCGACAGCGCTTTCCAGCACCCCCGGGAGCGGCGGATAGGGGTTCTCGTTGGAGGAGAGCTTGTAGGCGACGGGGCCACCGGGGGCCGCCGGCTTGCCCGGCTTATAGGTCGGCACGGCCTCGAGCGCGGCGCGCAGCTTCGGGGTCTTCTCGTTCACCGCGGGTCCTCCTCCACCTCTGACGGGACACCTCTGCCGGGACACCCCCGTTCGGGACACCCCGGATGGGAATCCCATGGGAATCCTGATCGGAATACTGCACACCTTATGAGGATTGCCCCGGGCGGCGTCCATAGTTGTCGGAGCGCTCCTCTGCCTGCCACGCGCCGTGGCGGGCGCCCTGGCGCGCATCCCTCGTGAAGGTGAGTTGAGACCTCACCGAGACCTGGACCATTCATGAGGCGTGGATATGCCACAGCCCGATGGCCCACTACAAAAGCGCTCAACAGCCTGCGTTTCCATGATCATTGAAGGAAATCGCCAGAGCAGAAACGTGCCTGTCAACAGTCAAATGCCGTGCCCTGCCAAAGGACCAACCGAGCCCTACTATCGGCTCGCCATGACAGCAGCAGGGAAGCACCAGGTGAGCCGGGCCGAGTCATCCCGCCGGGCCAGTCGGCAAGGGCGGGCGGGCATCCGGGACGTGGCCGCCGCCGCCGGCGTCTCGATCACGACCGTCTCCGACGCGCTCAACGGCAAGGGCCGGCTCCCGGACGCGACCCGCCGCCATGTCCGCGAAGTCGCCGACCGGCTGGGCTACCGCCCGTCGGCGGCGGCCCGCACCCTCCGTACCGGCAAGTCGGGGCTGATCGGCCTGACCGTGACCACCTACGGGGATGAACCTTTCACCTTCACCGAGTTCGCCTACTTCGCCGAAATGGCCAGAGCCGCCACCTCCGCCGCGCTCGCCCGCGGCTACGCCCTGGTCATCCTCCCCGCCACCTCCCGGCACGACGTGTGGTCCAACGTCGCCCTGGACGGCACGGTCGTGGTGGACCCCTCCGACCACGACCCCGTGGTCTCCGACCTGGTCCGCCAGGGCATCCCCGTGGTCTCCGACGGCCGCCCCGCGGGCTCCCTGCCGGTGACCGCCTGGGTCGACAACGACCACGAGGCGGCCGTGCTCGGCATCCTCGACCACCTGGCCGCCGCCGGGGCACGCCGGATCGGCCTGCTCACCGGCACCACCACGGACACCTACACCCGGCTCTCCACCACCGCCTACCTGCGCTGGTGCGAGCGGGTCGGCCAGGACCCGGTCTACGAGGAGTACCCCGCCCACGACCCGTGCGCGGGCGCCGTGGCCGCCGACCGGCTGCTGGCCCGGCCCGACCGGCCGGACGCCGTCTACGGGCTGTTCGACCCCAACGGCACCGACCTCCTCGCCGCCGCCCGCCGCTACGGCCTGCGCGTCCCGGACGACCTGCTGCTCGTCTGCTGCAGCGAGTCCACGGTCTACGCGACCACCGAGCCGCCCATCACCACGCTCTCGCTCAAGCCCCGGCGCATCGGCACCGCCGTCGTCCAACTGCTCATCGACGCGATCGAGGGCCTCGACACCGGCCGGCCGGTGGAACAGGTGATACCCACCGAACTGATCGTCCGGACCTCCTCCGAACGCCGCCCGCCGCGCACCACCATCAGCGCGCCCCGCGGCCCCGCCACCCCCTGACCCTCCGCACCCCGCCCGACGCGCGTCAACCGGAAGTGGACCCCGTGTCCGGCGCGAGGGCAGTGGGTCATCCGCCCCGGGGAGCCGTCCGGGAGCCGCCTGACCGGCGCTTACGGCACATTTAACGGCTCATTTGGGGAGAAATGACCGGCGATCCCGGCCTCCCGCCCCGATTCACGGCCCCTGGTGCGTCACAAGGCGCGACGGTCATTCCTATGATGGGCGCACGACACCACGGACCGCCGTCGACCAGGCAAGGTCCACAAGGTGCACGGCGGCGCGATGGTGGAGGGGTCGATGACTCAGGGGGCCGGTCAGGGAGCGGCACGGACCACGGCGGCGATGCCGCCCTTCCCCGGGTACGCCACACCCGCGCCCGGCTACGCCCATGCCGCTCCCCCGCCCGTACAGCCCGCCCACGAGTACCCGGAGTACCCCGAGGGCTACACCCCGACCGCCCGTGACCTCCCGGTCATCGGCGGGCCCGCCACGCCCCAGGACGTGCCCACCGTGGAGCTGACCCCGCTCTCCGCCCCGCAGCAGCAGCCGCAGCAGCAGCCCCTGCCCTCCGGGCCCGGCCCGCTGTACGTCGTCGGCGACGTCCACGGCTATCTCGACGAGCTCCACCGGGCCCTCTTCGAGCAGGGCCTCATCGACGAGCACGGCCACTGGGCCGCGGGCAACGCCCGGCTGTGGTTCCTCGGCGACTTCACCGACCGGGGGCCGGACGGCATCGGCGTCATCGACCTGGTCATGCGGCTGTCCGCCGAGGCGGCCGCCGCCGGCGGCTACTGCAAGGCCCTCATGGGCAACCACGAGCTGCTGCTGATCGGCGCCAAGCGGTTCGCCGACACCCCGGTGAACTCCGGCGCCGGCACCGCCTCCTTCCAGGCCGCCTGGCTGCTCAACGGCGGCCAGCGCACCGACATGGAGCGCCTGGAGGACCACCACCTCCAGTGGATGTCGCGCCTGGACGCGATCGCCGAGGAGGACGGGCACCTGCTCGTCCACTCCGACACGACCGCCTATCTGGAGTACGGCGACTCCATCGCGGCCGTCAACGACACGATCACCGAGGCCCTCCAGCGGAACGACCCCGACGAGTGCTGGGATCTCTTCCGCAAATTCACCAAGCGCTTCGCCTTCCGCGACGAGGAAGCGGGCCCCGTGGCCGTACGGGAGCTGCTGCACACGTACGGCGGCAGCCGTATCGTGCACGGCCACAGCCCCATCCCCTACCTTCTGGGCGAGGTAGGTACCGAGGACGCGGACGGTGATGAGGGCGCGCCCCGTGTGGAGGGCCCGCACCTGTACGCCGACGGGCTCGCGCTCGCCATGGACGGCGGCGTCACCATGGCCGGAAAACTGCTGGTCGTACAACTCCCCCTGGCGGGCTGAGGGTTCGGCGGGCCGCCGCACGGGCAGGTGAGGAGTTCCACCGACGCGGGGCAATTCGGGAAACCGACTGTCACCACGCGGCGGTGCGGCTCTACCATCGGCTTATCCGTAGCAGGCTCTCCTCCGTTTCCGCCCACCGTCGGCACCGGCCGGCAAGAGGGCCCTACGGAGCATCGGGGGATGCACATGAACAGCGCTCCGCACCTGCTGACCGAGGACCGCCCGGAATTCGAGCGAGTTCTCGACCAGGCGTTGCGTACCGCGAACCATGACCCACAGATCAGCGCCCTGGCCGCCGCGATAGGACAGCGCCTCAATACCGAACAGTTGCGCAGTATGGCCCTCAGCGCCATGACGGCCATCTCCGCCTGCGCGATGACGGAATATCAGGACTTCATCAGGGCGCGGGAGGAGCAACGCGCCTGGTCGGCCACCGCCAGGCCGCCGGCGGGCGAGCACGACGACGGCCGTACGGGCGCGCCGTCCCCCTCCCTCTCCCCCGCGGACGTCCCCGAGGACCAGGGAGCGGGCGCCGGCGCGGTCGTCGTCGTGCTCGCCCCCGTCCTGGCGGGGATCGCCGCCTTCATCTTCCTGCTCATCGGCTACGTCCTGCGGACGGTCGGGTCGAACGGGGCCGTCGCCGACCCGATCATCAAGATCGGCTGGTGGTTCGGCGGTTTCACCGTCGCCGCGGTGCTCATCGCCAGCTCCGGCATGCTGGTCACGGCCGTGCGCAACGGCAGGCAGACCGAGGAGACGCCGCGGCACGACGGACTCCCCGACGGCTACGACCAGCTCTCCCAGGAGACCGAGCGGGCCCGTGAGGCCTGGCGGCAGGCGCTGCTGGACCGGGGCATCCTGCCCTTCCTCCGGGAGTCGCTGGCCAACACCCCGGCCGGACAACGTCGCCCGCCAGCCCCCAGAAACCACACCGGGCCCGGCCGTACCCCCCAGCTCGGCTACTCCCGGCCCGGCTTCTCGAGCCCCGACGACGGCCGTTCCTCCCCCAGCCGCGCGGGCTTCACCAGCCCGGACTACACCGGCCCCGAGTTCGGCGGCCCGGGCCCCGGGAAGGACTGACCGGGCCGGCGCGCGACCGGACGTCGCGCACCACCGTGAAACCGCCTCCGGAAGGCCCTCCGGAGGCGGCTCCGCCGGCTACTCGGCGATCGGGAGATACACCCGGTTGCCGGAGGCGGCGAATTCGCGGGACTTCTGCGCCATTCCGGCCTCGGCGTCCACAGCGGGATCCCCGCCGAGATCCCCGCCGTGCTCACGGCGAATGTCTTGCGAGATCTTCATCGAACAGAATTTCGGGCCGCACATCGAGCAGAAGTGTGCGGTCTTCGCCGGCTCCGCCGGAAGCGTCTCGTCGTGGAAGGCGCGGGCGGTGTCCGGGTCGAGGGCCAGATTGAACTGGTCCTCCCAGCGGAATTCGAAACGCGCGTCGGAGAGCGCGTCGTCCCACTCCTGGGCGCCCGGGTGGCCCTTGGCCAGATCCGCCGCATGCGCGGCGATCTTGTAGGTGATCACACCGGTCTTGACATCGTCGCGGTCCGGCAGGCCCAGGTGCTCCTTGGGCGTGACGTAGCAGAGCATCGCCGTGCCCCACCAGGCGATCATCGCCGCGCCGATCCCCGAGGTGATGTGGTCGTACGCGGGCGCGACATCCGTGGTCAGGGGGCCGAGCGTGTAGAACGGAGCCTCCTCGCAGATCTCCTGCTGGAGGTCGATGTTCTCCTTGATCTTGTGCATCGGGACATGGCCCGGGCCCTCGATCATCGTCTGGACGTTGTGCCGCTTGGCGATCCGGTTGAGCTCGCCGAGGGTCTTGAGCTCGGCGAACTGGGCCTCGTCGTTCGCATCCGCGATCGAACCGGGGCGCAGCCCGTCACCGAGGGAGTAGGTGACGTCGTACGCGGCGAGGATCTCGCAGAGTTCCTCGAAGTTCTCGTAGAGGAACGACTCCTTGTGGTGCGCCAGGCACCACGCGGCCATGATCGAGCCGCCGCGCGAGACGATCCCGGTCTTGCGGCGGGCGGTCAGCGGGACGTGGCGCAGCAGCACGCCGGCGTGGACGGTCATGTAGTCGACGCCCTGCTCGGCCTGTTCGATGACCGTGTCCTTGTAGATCTCCCAGGTGAGCTCCTCGGCCTTGCCGTCGACCTTCTCCAGGGCCTGGTAGAGCGGCACGGTGCCGATCGGCACGGGGGAGTTGCGCAGCACCCACTCACGGGTGGTGTGAATGTTGCGGCCGGTGGAGAGGTCCATGACCGTGTCGGCGCCCCAGCGGGTCGCCCAGGTCATCTTCTCCACCTCCTCCTCGATGGAGGAGGTGACGGCGGAGTTGCCGATGTTGGCGTTCACCTTCACCAGGAACTTCTTGCCGATGATCATCGGCTCGATCTCCGGGTGGTTCACATTCGCCGGGAGGACGGCCCGGCCCGCCGCGATCTCCTCGCGGACCGTCTCGGGGGAGACGTTCTCGCGGAGGGCGACGTACTCCATCTCCGCGGTGATCTCGCCCCGGCGGGCATACGCGAGCTGGGTGACCGCCATGCCGTCGCGGCCCCGGCGGGGCTGGCGGGGGCGGCCCGGGAAGACCGCGTCGAGGTTCTTCAGGCCCCCTCGGGGGGACGTGTGCTTGACGCCGTCGTCCTCCGGGCGCATGGGGCGCCCCGCGTACTCCTCGGTGTCGCCGCGGGCGATGATCCAGTTCTCCCGCAGCGGGGCGAGGCCGCGCCGGACGTCCGTCTCGACGGCCGGGTCGGTGTACGGGCCGGAGGTGTCGTACAGCCGCACGTCCTGCCCGTTGGTGAGGTGGACCCGCCGCACCGGAACCCTGAGGTCCGGCCGCGAGCCGGTCACGTAGTCCTTGTGCCAGCCGATCTCCCGGCCGGTCGCGGACGTGCGTGCATCCTGCGTGGTCATCAGACCAAACTCCCTACGCCGGCATTACCCGGTAACAGGTTCGGCGGTCGACGCAGCGGCGTTCGTACGTGCGGTCGTACGAAGGTCAGCGCCCTCTCAGCCCGGTGCTCCGAGCTCCCGCGATTGCAAAGGTGCCACCACGCTAGCGCCTCCGTCCGCCGGAGGGCCAGTGGGGCTTGCGATGATGCGGCGGTGACCCGCACCGACTCCACCCCCCCAGCTCCCCACCACCACGCGCACGGCCATTCGCACGGACACTCCCACAGCCATGGCCCCGCGACGCCCGTCTCGTCACACCTCCGCAAGGTGATCGCGGCGGTGCTCGTGCCCTTCACCGTGGCGGTGCTGGCCGGCCTGATAGTCCTCTGGCCGGGCGGCGCGCCACCACACCAGCACACCGGTGTCGGCCTCGACCAGCAGTTGCGGTCGGGGCAGGTGACGAAGATCGAGAAATTCGACTGCCCGAAGTCCGGCGGGCTGCCGGGCGGGCCCCAGCAGAGCCCGTCGCCCGCCCCGGCCGCAGCCCAGGGGACCTGCGAGAAGGCCACCATCGAGGTGACCGAGGGCCCGGACAAGGGCAGGACCTTCACCGAGATCGTCCAGCCGAGCGCGTCGCGTCGCTACGACGTGGGCCAGAAGGTGATCCTCGCCTACGCGCCGAAGGCTCCCGAGAATCTGCGCTATTCGGTCACGGACGTGGACCGTGACTTTCCGATGGCCCTGCTCGCGGGGGTGTTCGCGCTCGCGGTCGTGGTCGTGGGCCGGCTGCGCGGGGGCTTCGCGCTGGTGGCCCTGGTGATCAGCTTCGGGATCCTGACGCTGTTCATCCTCCCGGCGATCCTCCAGGGCTCCAATCCCCTGCTGGTCGCCGTGATCGGCGGCAGCGCGATCATGCTGATCGCGCTCTACATGTGCCACGGCCTCAACGCGCGCACCTCGGTGGCGGTGCTGGGCACGCTGACGTCCCTGCTGGTCATCGGGCTGCTCGGGTCGCTGTTCATCGACTGGGCCCATCTGACGGGCAACACGGACGACCAGACGGGGCTCGTGCACGGCCTCTATCCGCAGATCGAGATCCGGGGCCTGCTGCTCGCGGGCATCATCATCGGCTCGCTGGGCGTGCTCGACGACGTCACGGTCACCCAGACCTCGGCGGTGTGGGAGCTGAAGGAGGCGAACCCGTCGGCGAATTGGCGGAAACTCTACGGTTCCGCGATGCGCATCGGGCGGGACCATATCGCCTCGGTCGTGAATACGCTGGTCATGGCGTACGCGGGTGCGTCCCTGCCGCTGTTGCTGCTGTTCTCGATCGCGGACAGCGGTGTGGGCACGGTGGCGACCAGCGAGATCGTCGCGGAGGAGATCGTCCGGACGCTGGTGGGCAGCATCGGCCTGGTGGCCTCGGTGCCGGTGACGACCCTCCTCGCCGCGCTCGTTGTCAGTGCCGACCGGCATGATGGAGGCAAGGGGAGGGCGAAGGCCCGGGGCGGCAGGCGCCGTCGCGCGAAGTAGCGGGGAGACGGGGGGCTTCCGGTGGTCGGTGAGCTGGGAAGAGTGACGGGGACGGTCGGTCCCGGGCTGGTCGGCGAGGTGATCGTACGGGTCCGGGGCGGCGCCGAGGCCTTCCTGGCCTACGCCGCCGAGCCGGGCGAGCGCCTCGAGCGGGGAACGGTCGTGATGGTCACGGAATATCAACCGCCGCGCACCGTCTATGTGACGTCCGCCTACACCTGATTCCGCAGTCGCGGGCGGGGTATCAGCGTCTTCACCCGGCCTCGCCGGGTCGCACATCTCGTGAACGGACGGCCTCGCAGCGGGCCGTAAAGGGGGGAGAGACGCATGGTCGTCGGCGTCGTGGCGGGGGCGGTCCTCGTCGCGGTCATCATTCTGGTCGGGCTGTTCAAGCTCATGTGGCGGGTCGCGGAGCCCAACGAGGCCCTGATCATCTCCGGTTCCAAGCACCGTACGGAGGGCTTGGGGGACGGGCTTGGGTTCCGGATAGTCACGGGGCGGGGGACGTTCGTGCTGCCGGGGGTACAGGCGGTGCGCAAGTTGTCCCTCGACCTCAACGAGGCGGATCTCAACGTGGATTGCGTCACCAAGCAGGGCATTCCACTGAAGGTGCACGGCGTAGTGATCTTCAAGGTGGGCGATGACTTCGTCTCGATCGCCAACGCCGCCCGCCGCTTCCTCGACCAGCAGAAACACATGCCCGAGCGGGTGCACAACGTCTTCGCCGGTCATCTGCGGTCGATCGTCGGCGGGTTGACCGTGGAGGACATGATCCGCGACCGGGAGCGGCTGACGGGTGAGACCCGGGCCGCCTCGGGCACGGAGATGGAGAAGCTGGGTCTGATCATCGACTCCCTCCAGATCCATGAGATCCAGGACCCCTCGGGTTACATCCAGAACCTCTCCGCGCCGCACGCCGCCGCCGTGCGCCGGGACGCCCGGATCGCCCAGGCGGAGGCGGACCGGCTGGCCACCGAGGCGGAGCAGCAGGCCGCGGCACGGATGTCGGAGGCCCAGCGCGACAGCGAGATCCTTCAGGCCGGCTATCAGGCCGAGCGGGACAGCGCCGCCGCCAAGGCACGGCAGGCCGGCCCGCTGGCGGAGGCCGCCGCGCGCCAGGAGGTCGTCGTCCAGGAGACCCGGGTCGCGGAGCTGGACGCCATGCGCCGGGAGCAGCAGCTCCAGGCCGACGTCCGCAAGCCCGCGGACGCGACGGCGTACGAGAAGCGGACGCTGGCGGAGGCCGAGCGCGACGCCCGGATCTCGGCGGCCGAGGCGAAGGCCAAGGAGACGGAGCTCGCCGCGGCGGCCGAGGCGACGCGTGTGAAGACGGCGGCGGGTGCCGAGGCCGAGGCCACCAGGACGCGCGGTGACGCCGCCGCCGCGGCGACCCGTGCCACCGGTGAGGCCGAGGCCGCTGCCGCGCAGGCCAAGGGTCTGGCGGCGGCCGAGGCGGCCAGGGCCCAGGGGCTCGCCGAGGCCGAGGCCCTCAAGGCCCGGGCGACGGCCCTCGCGGAGAACCAGGACGCGGTGGTCGCACAGCAACTCGCCGAGAAGTGGCCCGAGATCGTCCAGGCGGGCGCTCAGGCGTTCGGAAATGTGGATCACATGGTGCTGCTGAACGGGGCGGACGGCATGTCCGACCTGTTCGCCAAGGCGCTGACGATGGGAGGTACGGGTCTGGGGCTCGCCCGGCAGCTGCTCTCGGCCATGGGCACGACCGACGGAGCGGGTACGAGCGCGAGCGCGGGCACGGTGGGGAACGGTGGCCTGATCGGCGGCGCCGGGACGTCCGGTGCTGCGGGTGGTGCCGGTGGAGCAGTCGGGGGAACGGTCGCCGGCGCGGACGCGCACGGCGGTACGGCCGGCGTGGCCGCGGACACGGTGGCCGACGGCGGCAGGGGGCCGCGAGCGCGGGTCCCGGCATTCGTTCCGCAGGGTCGGGAGGCGGCACCGCGCGCCGAGCGGGTGCCGATCGAGGAGGACGGCGATACGCCCGTGACGGGCGGCGGCACACCGGCTCCCGAGGCCGGCTAACCCGCGTTCTGTCCCTCGGGGTTACCGGCGAGGATGCTGTCGAGCGCCGCGGCGAGTTCGTAGTCGAAGTCGGCGACCGTGTGCTCCTCGCCGAGCGGGGCGACGCGGTCGGTCCGGTCCAGGAAGGCCACCAGCGGCGCCGCCCCGGCCCGGAACAGGGCGCCTTCGCCGCCCACTTGCAGCCGGATGAAGACGTCCGACAGATGCTGGGAGGAGGCGGGGGCGATGTGCACATCGCCCTCGCCGGAGGGCTGGCTCAGCCCGTCGAGGAGCAGCTCCCTGGCGAAGGCCCAAGTCACGGGCGCGTCGCCGGGGAGGTGGAAGGTGAACTTCACCGCGTAGGGGTCGCTGCTGTCGTAGCCCAGCTCCACCGGGATCCGGAAGGACAGCTCCTCGGAGACGAGGAAGGTCATGACCACTTCTGCCTGAACTGTGTCGCGCATCGCCCAATGCCCCGTCTTCGTCGGTTTGGCAGGGATTGAAGCCTGATGGCCCCAATGACGCCATAGTCTGACAAGAACGCCCGGTGGATCACAAGGAGTGATTTTCCAGTTACCCATGGAGACCGAGGGTGAGCATACGAGCTCGCCGACTCTGGAGCGTAGCGACTCGACTACGGGGCGGAGTCGTAACGGGGGATTTGCTGGCACGGACCGGCCGAGAACTGGCCAAAGTGGCCCTAGGGCGCACGGATTACCGTAGGGGCGGCGCCCGGGGCGTTCACGTTGACGGAGGAATGTTGACGGGAGAGATAACTCCTCGCCTTCCGCTTCGTTGAGTTGACCAGCGGGCACCGGAAGGTGGCGTGGGCGACGTCGCCCGACCGGTGGGCGCTGCCCGGGCGTCCCCCTCGCCCGGGACGGCCGGCTCCTACCAGTCGCCCTTCGACGAGGAGGACGACGTGAACTTCTTGACGACGAAGACCAGGCCGGCGACCAGCGCCACCAGCAGCAGCGCCTTGAAGAGCAGGCCGATGACAAAGCCGAGCAGGCTCATGATCAGGCTGCCGAACACCACCAGCACGAGAACCGGCACCGCGACCCAGGTCACCCACCAGGGCAGTCCCGCGAATATCCCCTTCTCAGCCATCTCGACTCCTGATCTCCGCTTCAAGCGTGGATTCACACGCTGTTGTCACGTCATGGCCGCCGCGTCGGCGGGATTGAATGCCCCGCCGTGATTCACCGGCCGCCCGGAGCGGAATGCCCCGGCCTGTTCTCGATGCTAGGCCCGGGGAGGGGCCCGACGGGGGCCCGACAGCCCCCGTAGACCCCTGAACGGCCCCCTACGGGATTCCGGGGGCGGGGGTCAGCTCTCCGGTGGAGAGAAGACGACGAGAACCCGGAGATCCTCACTGATGTGGTGGAACTTGTGGGGCGTCCCGGCCGGTACATAGACCACGCTGCCGCGCCCGACGGTGGTGGTCTCCGTGCCCACCGTGATCGACGCCCGGCCGCTCACCACCACATAGACCTCGTCCTGAGCGTGCGGCCCCTGGGGATCGGCGGCACCGGCGTCCAGCGCGTAGAGCCCCACGGACATGTTCCGCTCCCGCAGGAACTGCAAATACGCGCCGTCGTTGGCAGCGCGCTCCACTTCCAGCTCGTCCAGCCGGAACGCCTTCATCCGCCGTCCATTCCTCGCCGCCCGGCCCTGCCGGGCCGGTCGTGGTCCTCGCGCGCATCCCCGTCGGCCGCGCCCGTCTGCAACGATCTCACCATGAAGAATTTCGTAGTCAAGACGATCGCCAACGCGGCGGCCCTGGCGGTGGCCATCTGGCTGCTCAAGGGAATCACGCTGTCCGGCGAGAACACCGCTCGCAAGGTGGTCACGCTCTTCCTCGTCGCGCTCGTCTTCGGCGCGGTCAACTTCATCGTCAAGCCGGTCGTGAAGCTGCTGTCGTTCCCGCTCTTCATCCTGACCCTCGGCCTGATCACCCTGGTGATCAACGCCCTGATGCTGCTGCTGACCTCCTGGCTGGCGGACAAGCTCGACCTTGCCTTCCATGTGGACGGCTTCTGGTCCGCGCTGGTCGGCGGCGTGATCATCTCGATCGTGGCCTGGGCGATGCACATCATCCTGCCCGACGAGAACGACTGAACCGCTGCGAGCCGCCGGCGCCGGGCCCCGCACCGGCGCCTCGGCCGACCCGTCGGGGCCACGACAGGAGGACGGCTCGAGCCTCCCCCCTCAAGAACCTAGCTCCCCCTGACTGACCTGGGAAGATGCCGCTCTTAGGGCCTCTGACCTGCATCTTTATGCGTTTCAGAGCGTTTCCCGCATCGCTGTGTTTTGGGGGCTCGCGCCCCCCAAACGCTCCCCCGTTCTCCCCAGATTCTCCCCACGGGGAGGGCCCGCTTCGCCCCCCGCTCCGCACGTCCGAGCCGGGGGGCGTCCTGCTATCCGGCCTCCACTGCATGATGGCCGGGCGCCAGCGGACGGACGGGGCGACGGCCCCTCGAACTCAACTGCCCCCGGCTTGTGGGCGAACAAGACAGAGCCCCGTCCGGCCGACGGCCGGACGGGGCGGATTCCTGCCCTGCGATCAGATCAGCGTGGACCTGTGGGCACCCATGGGCGCGATCCTCGGGGCGCAGTCGGGGCACGCAACTCGGGCGTACCCGGGTCCACTTGCGCTCGGGATGTAGGCGATGGTCACCGGGGCCACTGTCTCTCTATTGCAGTTGCAGCAGTGAGCCGGGCGATTCGCTGGGACCTCGGGGAACAGTTCGTCGTAGTTCATGCGGTCACCACCGCCGCGTACGCGTGGGCTCCGTCGTAGGTGTACTCGTAGTCATAGCCCATGGCGCCGGGCACGAGGGCCACGCATCGTCGCCGCTGTCGCTCCCGCTTCTCCAGCTCCTTTTGCCAATGCTGCATGTAGAGCGGGACGAGCGGGCGGGTGCCCGGCGGGATGGGCATGGTCCTGGCGAGGACGTGGACAGGGATGGGGGTCCGGGGAGCGCAGATGACAGGACGGCTCGGCGGCAGGGGCGGGGCGCCCTTCGCGAGCACGGGCGAGGCGGTGGTCCTGGTGGCCCTGCCGCCGACGGCCCGGTGTTTCCCGGCGGTGGGCAGCAGGAATCGAAGCACCCATTGGAAGGCGCGGGCGATAGGATCGCGCATTGAGTTGGTCAGCTCCTACATAGCTGGTCGGCTAAGCCCCGTCGGACCGGTCGCAACGGTCCTTCGGGGCGCTTTTCGTTTTCAGGGGGACGCTATTCCTACTTGTCTAACCTGTCCACCGTTATGCGCTGTCTACCTGTCTAAGTGTTCGAACAATGGCCGGTTTGTCTACGCTCTGCCTATGCCTGAGCGTCCAAGTGATCCCCACAGCCCGCGCGCCCCTTACATGCGGGTGCTTGATGCGCTCCTCGCAGAGATCGAGGCGGGCAAGTACGGGCCGGGCGCCAAGCTTCCGTCCGAACCGGAACTGACCGAGCGCTTTGGAGTGGCGCGGATGACTGCCCGCCGTGCGCTGCGTGAGCTTCGGGAACGCGGGCTTGTCGAGACCGAGTGGGGCAAGGGCACGTTCGTTAAGCGCGCCGACGACGGCGAGGGGTGATCCGTCAGCCCTCGGTGGGTATGGCGAAGACCGCGTCCGCGCACGCCTTGCGGGCGCGGACGGGATCAGCGGAAATGCAACGGGCGCGGCTTAGTGGCCGGGTCCGCTGGGTCAGGGGCGGCCGGTGGGCGTGCTGGCCTCATGGCCGCTGAACAGGGCGCTCAGATCGGGCAGTCGTTCGGCGCGGCGTGCCATGAGGTAGACGCGGTTGCGGGTGCGCTGCACCTCGTGCAGCAGGGTGAACCCTTGGGTCTCGTAGTAGCGGACCAGCCCCGGGAACATGCAGCCGCGCCGGACCCACTCCTTGCCCTCGCGGGCAGCGTGGTCCACTGCCCACAGGGCGATCAGGGTTCCGGGCTTTTGATCACGGTAGGCCGGATCGGTCACCGTGGTGAAGAGGTAGTGGGCGGGCTCAGCGAGCTCTTCGGGCGTCCATCCCCAGGGCGGGGTCTGGTCCTGCACGGTGGTGCAGCCGACGATCCGGGAGGCGTCCTCCTCCAGCACCCACATGCCGCCGTGGGAGTTCTCGGCCTGGGCGGCCAAGTTGTCGGCGCTCTCACGCCAGGAGGGCATATCGCGGCCTTCCAGCCACGTGGAGCGGGACCGGATCATGGCCGCGACTCCGGGAATGTCGGCGGCCGTGGCCGGGCGCATGGCGAACATCTGTGACCTCCGCATCGTCGAGGGGCTGTGGCAGCCTCCCACGGTCAGGGGCTGCGTGCGGGGGGTTCCGGTCCGGGAGGACAGCGGAACCCCCGTGGGGATTACAGGTACGCGCGGGTGGCGAGGTGGAGGTCGATGACCTGGAGAAGCTGCGCGTCACCGTCCTCTCGATACGTCCCCTCGCTGAGACGGCGCACGGCCTTTCGGAGGCCGTCGGGCTTGACGAGTCCGTGGTCGAAGAGCGGCGATCCCTCGTGCAGCATGCGGGCGAAGAGGGGCCGGCCGTGGGTCTTCAGGGCGTGCTGGACGACTTCCGCGAAGGACTCGCGCTCCGCGGGATGGGTGACGTCTTCGCTGAGTCCCAGTGCGGTGAGTCGGCGCCGTTGGAGCTGTTTGAGTTCGCGCCAGTCCATCGGTAGCCACTCGCCGAGCTGGACCATGTCGGGGTCGGCGAACGGGTGTACGGGCCAGATTCCTTCGCGCAGGAGAACCGGGGCAGTGGTCTCCAGAGATAGAAGGCTCATGGAGTTGACGACGGCCGGCGGGGCGATTCCATCATCCGAGAACTCCAGGGCCGCCGCCGCGTGCTCGCCGATCCACGGGAGAAGGTGGACGTCCTTAAGGTCGCCCATGGCCTTGTGCGGGTACTCCTCCTGCGACAGGGCCACCATTTCGTCCCCGCAGAGTCCGGTGACCACGGTGTGGGCGCCGGCCGCGGCCAGGATCTTGGTCATGCGGGTGAACGGGTAGTGAAGCGGCTCCTCGTAGGGACTGATGAGGGCACCGCGGACCCGATCACAGTCGGGATGGAGGGGGGTGTCCCTCATGGCGTCGATCAGGTCGTCCCGGGCGGCGAAGGGAACAGCGGCGCGCATCTCCTTGCGCCGGCGAATCTGCTGGGCGCGACCGGGGCCGCCGATCAGGAGCGCTGACGTGTTCAGTTGTCCGGGGAAGCGTTCGGCGGCTCGGGTCGCCAGCGTGCCGGAGTCGAATCCCCCCGTCAGGTGGAAGACGGTCTTGGCGGGGTCCAGCGGGCGCAAGTCCATGGCGTCGTCCATGGTCGCGACGAAGGCGGCCAGGACGTCGGCGTCCGGGGCAAGTTCGCGTGGTCCGCTGTGCAGGGCGGGCGCGGGGTAGCGCAGAACGAGGTGGCCGCCGTAGTGGGCGGTGGCCCGTTCGGTGAGCCGGTGGATTCCGCGGAACGGGGTGTCGCTGCTGTAGCGCGGCCGGTAGATCAGCAGCCGCGCCACCTCGCGGGAGTTCAGTCCGGTGATGTGGGCTCGCAGGTCGGCCATGTCCCAGGACCCGTGAAGGCTGGTGTCGTCGTGAGCCAGGTAGAGCGGTGTCGTCCGGCACGCGCCGGCCGTGACCCGTACCGGCTCCTGCGGCGTGGTCTCCACCAGCACGTAGTCCGTCGGCCACTGCTCGGTCAGGCACCGTAACGTGTCGTACTCGCTGGGGCTGACAGCGCGGGGCGCGGGGGTGCAGGGGGGACGGCCCGCCACCCTCTCCCGGACGACGAGCAGGGTGCGGTGGCCGTCGCTGACAGCGAGCTGTTCCACCATGGGGTGGGCGTAGGGGGTGACCTCGCTGGAAAGGTCGGCGGTGGTGTACCTGCTCCCGTTCCAGGACCAGCCGGTGTCGGCGGCGTAGGGGGTAAGACGCAGCTTGATCACGATGCCTCCAGATGGTCCGGGGCACGACCGCGCGGGCCGTGCCCCGGGGTGATCAGGGTGTGGTGGTCACACCTTGGTGGTGTCGTAGGTCATGGCGCCGTCGGACGAGCCGGATTCCTTCTTGTACTCGTGGGTCTCGGCCGGTGACTGGACCCGCCGCTGCACCTTGGTCGTGAAGAGCTTTTCGGCGTGTCGCACCCGCTTCGGCGGGGGCAGGAATTCGTCCACTGTGCTCCTCCTACGCGATGCGGTACGGGGAACGTCCCCATACCGTCGTGCGGTGGTGCGGGTGGTGCACCCGCCCGGCCGAAACTCCCCAGGATCGGCCGGACGGGCGTCTTGGAGCCCGCCCCTTCACCAGGCGGACGCATCGGCGTCGCCCGGCATCCGGTGGAGGGGCAGGCGGCTCTAGGTGTTCCTGGCCCTGTCCTGGGCGGCTTCCTTGGGGACATCGCTGCCGTTCGAGAGCACATAGGCGAAGCCCTCCCCGACCGTGCGGAACTCCATGTGCCAGTCCCGGGCGGCGTGCGCCATGCAGGCATCCTGCACGGGTTCAGGCGCCTCCTCGCCCCTGACCTTCCACGCGCAGCCCAGGCAGTCCGCGCTGTACGTCACCGTCTCCGGATGCACGGTGATCGTGTGGGCGGCTTGGTGCGCGTTGCTGTCCGTCACCACGGGATCGTGGCGACCGACGCCGAGGTCGTTCCGGTCACTGGCGTCCGAGGGAACCTCAACCTTCAGCGGCTTCGGCCACTCGCGGGCGCCCGGGGGCTGGCGAAGCACGTAGGAAATGCCCTGGGCACGGATGCGGAACTGCACGTGCCCGGACTTGCCGCCGCCATGCTCCACGCACGCCTCGTGCATGGGCTCAGCCGACCCTTGCCCCTTGATCTTCCATGCGCAGCCGAGGCAGTCAGCGCCATACGTCACGGTGGTGGGGCGCGTAGTGATCTTGTACTGGACATGCCGGATTCTGGCGCGGGTTACCACAGGTGCCCCCGGCGCTCTCGATTGATCAGTGCGACGCGGGCTCTGAGTCGGTCGTTCCCGTTAGCGGGGCGGTAGGTGGTGGTGCGCCACGTCTCCCCGCCGTCCAGCGGAGCAATGCTGACGGTGTCGCCGTCCGAGCCGACGACCTTACCTACGCGGTCGCGCGACGTGTCGGTCACCAAGTCGCCGATCTTCGGGGACCACTTCACGGTCCCGCTCCGGGACACCACAAACGTGGGACGCTCCTCACCCATGGTGCACCTGCCTCTCGTGGTAGGTGCGAACGGCAGTGGCCATCTGGATCTTGGCCACGTCCCCTTGAAGGGCGGCCTCGTGCTGAACAGCGCGGATCTCACCGCAGGTGTGGCACCCGGCGGCCGTGTCCCTGATGGCGCGTGGTCTACCTCTGGCCACGATGCGCCGCCTCTCGATCAGCGATCAAGCGGGCGCACTCCGTGCACTCATCCACTTCCTTGCCAACAGTGGTCACGGGCGGGCCTGACGAGTGCGGCAGAGAGATCACCTTCGGGCCGTCCGTCGGCTCCCCCATGTCTCTACGCACCACAAGGACGCCGTCAGCACCGCGGGTAGCGACGCGGACGAGGGCGGCCCGTGCCCTGCTCGGTCCAGGGGTCACGGTGTCGCCCCGTTCGTTTCCCCGGGGCCGGTGAGCCGCTTCGCGTACACGAACCCGCCGTCCTCGTCGATCTCACGGAGGGTCCGCTTGTACTCGTCAATCGACGGCGAGATCATCGAACGCCAGGCGGTCAGGATCGCGCCGGCTTCACCGCGGCGGAGGAGGCCAAGGGCGGAGGTCAACCCTTCGCGCTCCCACGGCGGGACGGCGCGACGATCGTTCTCCACGATCACCGCGGCAACGTCCCATCCGAGGACCTCGGCGGTTTCCTGGCACCCCTGACGATGTAGGTCGACGTCGACACCCTCGACACCCGAGAGGTAGATGACGCACCGGAAGCGTTTGACCTTCGCCGTAAGGCCGGCTGCCGTGTCTGCCAGTGTGCGCCGTCGTTGGCGGTCGCCTTCCGTCCGGCGCGCGGACGGCGGGTGCTGCTGACGTTCGGCCCTCTGGTTACTGACCATGCAGGCATGGTGCTAGCTCGCGGGGCCGAGCTGAAGTGACGGAGCGTACGACCCTGCTAGATCGTGGGTGACGACTCGTACGCTCCGTATGACTCACGTGATCAAGGGAACCCCAATAACCTCGCTGATGTGGCGAACCTTGGCCGTGGAGACCTTCGCGATGCGCTGGCCGATGACGCCAGGCAAAGCCTGGTGCCGAACCCACTCGGGGGCGTCGAGACCCACCTCGATCAAGGTGCTGGCCGCCTGGTCGTGGAGGCCAGCAGCGCACTGGGCGAGGGCAACGTCGAGCTTGTACCTGTTCCGTGCAACCGTGGACATCTGCCGGGGGATGTCGGCCATGTCCTTCTCGTTCGCCAGCTTGAGGGCGCGCCCGTAGTTCTTGAGGGCCACGTGAATTCCAACGGCCTCTGTCTTCGCCGCGGTCGGCCCGAATGCGGTTCCGTACAGCTTCTCGTCACGGCCGAGTCGGGCGGCTGCCGCGTGAGCCTGCGAAATGTAGTCGTCGGCTGCCGCCTCGTCCTCCCGACGCGATGCCGCCACGGCCGCCGAGATCATCAGGCGCCCATAGGCAAGTAGTTGGGGGCGGGACGCCTTCCTGAAGGACGGCTCGATCGCCAGCGCGGCGCGTTCCGCCACGGCGACCGCTCGGGGCGTTTTGGCCCCGCGCAAGTAGATCCAAGACAGCGTGGATTCAAGGAGCGCCATCATGATGGGGTCGTCTACCTCCCGGGCGCGCAGCTTCGCCGACGTAAGTGCGCTCAACGCGAGGTCCCTCTGCCCGAATCCGTTAGCGCAGGATGCGGCTACGCGGTACGTGCTGGCCAGGATGAGGCCGACCTGCTCGCGTTCCCTGCCCGTTGCGCTGTCGTACCTGACGTGCCCCTCCATAAGCACCTTCGAGGCAAGGTTGCTAAGTGCTGCGGTGTCGCTCTTCCAAAAGGCGGACCAGGCGAGGTCACGAGCCCTGCCCAGTTCTTCGACCGAGCTCGGGTCATCGATGCCGTCCCACTCACCGAGGGCACTGTCATGCACCGCATCGGACAATTGGCGCAGTGCCGCGCGATCGCTGCCGTTCATGCCGCGGCGGGGGGCTTGTTGCCCGAGGATCACGCCAACATCGGTGTTCAGTGCGCTGGCAAGCTTGAGGAGCGAGCCGACGGACAGCTCGCCGCGATCCTGTTCCGCCTTCTGCACGAGGGCAAGAGATACGCCTGCTGCCTCAGCTAGGCCCTGTTGAGTCAGATCAGAGCCCCGAAGGTGCTTGATTCGCTTACCGTTTGTCAGGTCAGCCCAGTTGCTCACGGTCACCTCGGGGAGTCAGCTAGAACTCTGCGGCGTCAATTCCGATGGTAGGCCCACGCCTGTGAGTTCATGGCCCGAGCGTCAACGGCAAAAGGCCCCCGGTACCGGCAGGAAGCCGGTACCGGGGGCGCTGTTCAGTGGGTGGTGGTCGCCTGCCAGATGGACACGATCACCGCGGCGATGCTGACCAAGGCGGCGAGGGATGGCAGGGGCCATCGGCCGCGTTCGACGGCGTCGAGGCGGGTGTCGAGGTCGGTCAGGCGCTGGTCGGTCTGGTCGCCCCTCTGAACCAGAAGGGCGAGGGCGCCATCGGCGCGCGCGAATCCCACCTCCATGACTCCCCGGAGCCGCTCCAGTTCCAGGGCGACATCCGACGGGGTCGGGTCGGTCACACGGTCCCCTTGTCCACGGGGGCCGACAGAACGGCCGATTCGGTGCGCAGCCATCGGGGCAGGAGTGCCTGCACCCCGGGGATGGCCATGATGCGGGTAAGGCCGGCGGCGACAGCAAGGGCGCCGGCCGCCCACGGCAGGGTCGCAGGGATACCTGCGGCGTCAACGATCACCGGGAGAAGCGCAGCAAGGGTGATCGCGGTCTGAACGGTCGTGCGGATAGTGCGACGGGTAGCGTCGGTCACGCGTCGTGGTTCCTTCTCTGGGGTCAGGGGTCGATGTCGATCAGCGCGGGAATGGGTGCGCCGCGGGCGCGGGCGCGTTGGGCAAGGTGTTCGACGGCCGTCGCGGCCTGAAGCGGCACGATGCCGTTGCCCAGGGCTTTGAGCTGGGCGGCCCGGGAGAGGCCGGGAACGGCGGTGACGTGGCCTGGAGGTAGGCCCATCATCCATTCCACTAGGCCGGGGTTCAGTCGTCCCATAGCGTCGGTTGGGCGGGGAGCGGTACGGCCGATGACAGGGGCCCATCGGGCCACGGCCCCGGCATACGGTCCCCAGATTTCTTCCGGCGCGAGCACGGAGGCGGGGTCTGGCGCATCTGTGCCGCGTGCCGCCTGCCGATCCGTGTGCCCGACGAGGTGGTGGTGGGGTTCCTGGTGTGGGGCGGTGTGGCAGGGCCGGCCACGGTGCAGACCTCCGCGGCCAGGGACCGGCCGTGTGTGCCGGCTTCCTGTGACGGGGTGCGGCGCGTCTGCCGGTCCTCGTTCGGTGACGCTCTGGGGGTGGGGAGCAGGTCGACGGCGGTGCGCAGGTTCATGCCACCGGCCCGTCCCTGGTGTCCCGCCCCGGCCGCTTCGGAGGCTGATGGGGTGGGCAGGAGAAGGGCGGCAGCGGTCGGACAGCGTGGCTGACGTCCGCCCGGCCGGATCGGAGCAGCCGGAACGGTCAGCGTGCCGCCGGCGGAGGGCAGACGGCCGGGTGTGGTCTGACCTGTGGCCGTGCCGTGGCGGGTGGCCTGGGTCGGTCGGCCAGGTGAGGAGGAAGAGGCGGTTTCTCTGGTGGGGGGCGCCCACGTCGGACGCACGTAGACAAGTCCACTCCGCATCGAACCCGATGCGGGCAAGATCGGCGAGGACGTCGCCGAAGCCCATGCCAACGTGAGCTGCGACGTTTTCAAAGACCCCGAGTCGGGGTCGTAGAACGCCAAGGGCGGCGGCGATGTGGGGCCAGATGTGCCGGGGATCATTCACTCCTTTCCGCTGGCCGGCAGTGCTGAAGGGCTGGCAGGGGTAGCCGCCTGTGAGCACGTCGACCGGTTCGGCACCGGTCCAGTCAGTAGCCGTGATGTCGCCGAGGTTGGGAACGTCGGGGTAGTGGTGAGCGAGGATGCGGGTGGGGCCCGGGTCGGGGTCTGCAACCCACGTGACGGTGCCGCCGAATACGGCCTGCACGGCCATGTCGAGGCCGCCGTATCCGGAGCACAGGGAGCCGATCCGCAACGCCTGCCCGTCAGCCTCCGTCTCCGCGGGGCCCCAGTTTCGGCGCGGGGAGCCGGGAAGGGGCTGGGTCAGAACGCCGGTGGTCACGCGGTAGTGCGCGGGACCTTCAGCGCGGCCCACTGGAGGGGGCCGGGCCAGCCGTCGCACTCGTGCGGCGCGTCGCCGATCTTGCGCTGCCACTTCCGGAAGCTCTCACGGTCGGCGGACGTCCACTGCGGCCCGGGGCCCTCGCGGTAGGCGGAGCAGCCCTCCTCGACCAGGCGTCGGCCCATGGCCGTGATGATCGGCGAGTTGGGCGCATCCCGGAACCAAGCCTCGCCGGGGAACGGCTCGAACCCACTGTTCCCGCGGTCCCGCCCGTGATCGGCCCCTTCGTCGCCGGCCGGGATGTCGTCCGTACTGGCCTCGTGGCCGAAGAACGTAATGCCGGACCGACCCCGCCATTCCGGGTCGGCCAGGACGACGCCTTCGGGGTAGTCCGGGATGCCGTACCCGTGGATGTAAGAGCTGTGGCGGGGGCGGGTCTTCAGGTAAACGCCGTCGCCCTCAGCAGACCCGTTCGAGTTCGTGTTGCCTTCCACGGTGGTGATTTCGTCGTCCGTGTACGCGACGACGATGCCTGTGTGGGAGCCGCCGCCTGCGCCGAAGTAGACGATGCCGCCGATGACGGGGTAGTCGGTGTAGCGGTCGCGGTCCTGGAACCACTGGACCCCCTCCCAGCAGGAGGCCGTGACAGGGGCGAGGTCGACGGCTCCGGCCTCCTGGAAGCACCAGCTCACGAACGTGTGGCACCAGGCTTCGCCCTGGGCCCACTCAAGTCCGGGCACGGCCGGCGCGTACTTCTGGATGTTGTTCCAGTCGCCGTCTTCGCGGCCTTCGTGGTACCCGACTTCCTCGCGGGCTGTATTGATCACATCAAGTGCAACGGTCATACAAATGGCTCCTGTTGGGGCATGAAGAGGCCCCGGCCGGGATGGCGCGGGGCGTGGAGGAATAAAGGTGGTGGCGGCCATTCACGACGGCCGGGCGGTGATTCAGGCGTCGATGGCGAACCTGATGCTGTCCAAATAGATCCACTTCACCGGTGACTGCACCTGGGCCTGTAGCTGGCCCGGGTAGGGGTCGGTGCCGGACGTGACGTCGATGCGGATGCTGGAGTTCTTGACCGCGTTGAAGCTGGTGGCACAGATGAAGGACCGCATGTACTTCGGCCGCGCCTCGGGTGGCAGGACGGCCAACAGCCAGCTGTCCGCGACGTTGAAGTCCTTGCCGTCCTTGCGCTCCACGGACCCGCTCAACTCAAGCGTGCCGTTCACCAGACGCCATCGGGGGTTGCCGCCGTGCGCGGCGACGTCGGAGGGCAGGGGCAGGGGCTGCCAGGGGCCGGGTGACAAGGGCGTCCAGGTGCCGTTGGTGTAGATCTCCATGCGGTCTTCGGCCTGGAGGTAGGCGAGCTTTCCGGGCACCGGTCGTTCCGGTGACGCCGCGCGGGCGGCGGCGGTGGCGTACACCGTCTGCGTCAGGGCGTACATCCGTTCGTCAACGATGTCCCGGGGGGCGATGGCGCCGGCCTGCGGGGCCACGGTTACCCGGCACAGGGGGACGTCGAAGACGCCGTCCTGTCCTTGGCTGAGGGCGGGGGGCTGAGGCTGGGCTGCCGGGGTGCCCTGGAGGTAGGCGACGGAGATGCGCTGTCCGGTGCGGGTCAGGCGGATGGTGATCCGGTCGACGCGCGGCTGAGTGCCGGTGTTGGCGGCGATCACCACGTGGCGTTCGGCGTCGGAGTAGTAGTGGAAGCCCTGGACCGTGGCGTGACCGGGGGCGATGTTGACGGTCATGTCCTGACCGGTGGCCGTGGTGGCGAGGGGGTCGGCGGGGTCGCTGGTACGCGGGGCGCGGATGCCGTCGGTCTGCCACATGGACGTCATCTGCGACCACTGCTCGCTCGTCACGGTGGTGCCGGCGCCGCTGTCGAAGGGAAAGTAGTACTCGGCCAAGCGGACTCCATGATCAGTAGCGGGTGTTGAGCTGGTGCACGGCTTGCCACAGTCGCCGCACCTGGGCGTAGAGGGCCGGCGTTTGGGTGGCGGCCTCGGTGCCGACGGTGGCCTGTACGGAGCTGGCGTCCGCGGCGTCCGTCAGGTGCACCTCGCGCACGGGGTACACGAGGTCAGTGCCGGCGGTGGTGGTGACGGTGACCGTGTCGCCCGTCCGGTAGTCGCGGCCGTACTGGCACTGCTCGGTGTCGATCGGCGCGAGGGACAGGTCGGCTTGCGCTCCGCCCTGCTGGAGGGCGTTGGCGGCCGAGGTACGCAGAGACCGGAACTGGTCGTCGCTGGCGTCCAGTCGCGCCGGGATGGCGGTGTCGCGCTGGTCCACGAACGTCTCCCCCACCCGGGCCCACTCGGCTTCGGCGTCGGGGGTGTCCCATTGCCAGAAGAAGCGGTCCTTGCCCTGCCCTTGGGCGGCGATGATGGCGCGCGTCGTGCGGGGCGCGGTGAGCTGGTACGAGTAAGAGGACAGGTTCCCCAGCCCGGGTGAGAAGCGGATCATGCCGCGCAGGTCGCGGGTGGTGCCGATCTGGAGGGCGAGCCGGGGAGTGGTGGGGTCGGGCTGGGTGACCCGCACGGTCAGGCCGGCGGTGGAGGCGAGTGTCTGTATCGCGGACAACAGGGTGTCGAAGCGCAGAGAGATCTTCGTGGGGGCGCCGAGGCCGGTGGTGGGGCCGGGGTCCAGGCCCGGGACGCGTCGGCCCGGCAATGCAGTCGGCCCGGCGTTGGCGGCGACGAGGCGGGTGATGATGTCGCCGGCCGGGCCCGCGGACGACCAGTAGTCGACGGCGTAGCGGCCGTTGCCGGTGTCGGGGGCGCGGGTGGGGTCGGGGAAGGCGAGGCGGGTGGCAAGTGCGGCGTTGTCGCAGACGCCGGAGAAGGTCAGCGTTCCGCCGGTGGCCGACCAGTTGTCGCGGATGCTGGTGAGGGGTCCGGTCAGCAGGGGTTCGGTAGCGTCGTCGGACCAGATCATCACCCCGTGGCCGCCGGTGGCGAACAGGTGGGCGTGGGGGTGGTCGGCGGGGAGGACGAGGGTCCAGGCGCCGACGTCGAGGTGGCGGACGATCACGTCCAGGGAGGTGTAGGAGTCGATCTGTCCGACACGGCGGAGGGCCGCGTCGCGGACGTCGACGCGGTAGCGCCGCAGGGTCAGGCTCCGAGGTGTCGTGGCTGATAGGTCAGGGTGACCGCGGACTCTTCCGACGCGCCGGTGGCGGTGAGGGAGATGACGTTCTCCCCGGGGACGAGCTGCCACAGGGAGGCCGGGCCGACGAGGTGGGGCCAGAGGTTTTCGCCTCGGGTGCCGTCGGGGTTCTCCAGGTAGACGGCCTTGATGCCGGGGCGGGTGTCGATCACGACCGTTCGGCCGGCGGGGATGCCGTAGGCCAAGGTCAGTTCCGTGCCGGTGCTGCGGTTGGCCAGCCGTAGGGGGATGACGGGCTGGCCTGCGTCCTGCTGGCCGAGGGGACCAGTGATCCGCCATACCGGCCACGCGTCCACGTCGGTGGTGGCTTGAACCGGCAGACCCTCGTCACCGATGACGCTCGGCGCGATCCGCATCGGAAAGAACGGACTGATGTGCGGCTCACCGGTGGTGGCGAGGTCGAGGCGGGACAGGGTGAGGTGGTCGACATCCAGCGGGGCGCCGTCGGCCTGGATGACCGCTCGCACGGTGGCCGTGCCGCCGGGCACCGTCCCGGGGTCAAACTCCATTGGGTGGGCCCCGCTGCCCACCGGGGAGGCGTTGCCGTGGCCTCGTCCCCGGGCGTAGCCGATGACGTCCACCCACCCGTCGGCGTCCACGAGTGGACGGTCGGCGGCGCTGATGAAGCGGGCCCCGCCGGGCACCGGCGCTCCGGCGGTGGTGAGGCCGACCAGGCCGACCGACACGGATGTCTGTGCGTCGGCGGCAGCCGCACTGCTGCGACGGACCCGAGCGGTCAGCCGGTACAGGCTCGTCCCGTCATAGGGGACCGCGGTCGTCGCCTCCGCCCGGATACCGGCGGCAAGGCGGGTGTACTGGCCGTCCGTAACCCGGGGGTCTTTGAGGACCGTTCCGGCCCCGCCGGTCCAGGCGGAGGGGTTGTTCATGGTGTCGGACAGCAGCACTGTCCAGGACCCGGCGGGGTGGGAGAGGAACGCAGGCGCGCCGTGCACACGGAAGGTCTCGGCCCGCTCGTCTCCGTGCCAATAGGGGTCGGGGGCGGTGAGCTGGAGCCCGTACCGGACGTAGGTCAGGCCGGCGCCGTCGCTGCCCTCATCTCCTTCCATGCCGCCGGTGTAGTGGACGCGGATGCTGCGCGCCGTGCCGTCGGCCTCCGCCACCCGCAGCACGCACGGGCCCCGCTCGGCGACGAGGGCGGCGACGAATCGCCGCTTCAGCGCCAGCAGCTCCGGGCGGGTGGGCGCCCACAGCAGGAGCGGCAGTTGGAGGCGGCGGGAGGCGGCGCGGGTCTTCACCACACGGCCGCCGTCCATCCCCGCGTACTCCGTGACGGTGGCCTGGACCGGCGGGGCGTCCATGCCGGTGGGGCCGGGGAGGATCGCGATGCAGGCCCCTTGGTGGGACAGGTCCGCAGTCAGAAGGAACTCTTGGCCGTTGCCGGTGGTCAGAGTGACGCGGGGTGGGGCGTCGGCTGCGGCGTGCTCCGGTCCGGGGAGGACGCCGGTGGAGACGACCGCGGACGGGGAATTCAGCGCGGCCAGTAAGCTCACGCACCAACCCCCTTTCAGTCATGGGTAGTTGGCGCGTGGGCCGTACTGGTCAGGCGTACAGGGCGTCCGCGAATTTCAGGGCGGACACGATCTGCTGCTCGGTGGGGATGCCGGGGACGGCGTGCAGGTGAATGACCGGCGCCGCCCCGGTGGTTGGGCCGGTCTCAGTCGAGGGGGCGAGCCCCTTGGAGTCGGCGATCAGGTCCCACTGGGCGGGGGTGAAAACGGGCTCGGGGCGGCCGAGCCCGTTGTAAACGAGGGACAGACCCGGGGGCAGATAGCCGCCGGAGTCGTAGCCGCCTGGCCTATCCAGGGCGGATAGCGACCCGTATCTATGCAGCGCGTAATTCAAGCCAGAATAGATATTGGCAAGGGGATTAACGGAGGTTCCATACAAGAACGGACCAACATCCCGGAAGGGCCCCGCATACGCATCGAAGGTCGGCCCAATTACCTGCATCAATCCGACCGACGGGGTACCGTCCTGCCAATTGATATCCCAGGTATTGACAATATCTGGATTTCCGCCCGATTCATCATTCATGCGGCGGAGGACGGTGTCGAGCCAAGAGGCCGGCTGCCCGAGCATGCTCAGGGCCTGGAGCACTTGAGGCGTCCAGCGGGTGACCCCGCTACCGCCGGTGTCACCTCCCATCTGCGGGCTTCCGCCTGCGGAGAAGAAGCCCTTCACGAAGTCGGTGACGGTGTCCTTCAAGCCCGTGACCGGCGTCCGGAACACCTCGCCGATCATCTGCGACCACTTCGCCGCGTCCAGGCTGTCCAGGTCTCCGAGCACCGGCTTCAGCAGGGCATCCATGGCTTGGCCGGGGTTGGCCAGCATGTCCGCGGCGCCCTTGACCCCGCGCCACGCCTTGGTGGCCTTGTCGCTCGTCCAGTCCCACGCCTTACCGGCGCTTTCCTTGCCCCAGTCGAGGGCGGACCCGAGAACGCCACCCTTGGCGAGCATCTGCGTGCCTGCGGCTTGGAGGAGGCCCAGGGCGCGCGCCCGGTATCGCGGATCGGTCGGGATGACGTATTCCGGATAGCGAGGGTTGCCCTCGCCGACGATCGCCGTCGGCTGATTGAAAACGCCGGGGCGGACAGGGAGCGGACCGCCGGCAGCAAGGAGAGGGAGTTTCTCCATTTTCAGCTTGTCACCGATGCCGGGAATCCAGCCGGTCAGCGTGTTCCAGATGTCGAGGACGCCGGAGTTCCAGACGGTCCCGATCACGAAATTGATCGGATCTTTCGTGGCGCCTTCGATCTTCTTCCAAGCAACAGCAATTCCGTCCTTGGCATGAGCAAAGGCGCTGGAAATGCTGCTGATTCCGTCCTTCAGTGCACTGAAAGCAGGCTGGATGGCGTTTTCCCAGCCCCACACGATGGCGTCAGAAATCCACCGCCAAACCGGTTTCACAATGCTGTTGTAAAGCCACGAAATCGTGGGCCCGAGCACGTTCTTCAGGAACCAGGCGAAGGCATCCACCGCGGGCCTGATGACGTAGGACCAGGCGACGACGATCGCGGCGCCGATCAGGTCGAAGGTGGGCTTCACTACGGCGTCGTAGAGAAGCACGATGACCGGCCACAGGATGTTCTTAATGAAGGACCAGAACAACTGAAGCGTCGGCCAAATCACGTCCAGCCAGACGGTTTTTATGACCTGGCCGATCAACTGGAACATCGGCCAGACAACGACCATGGCGAAGTCGCGAACGATCGGGAACAAGGTGTTCGCGATCACCGACCACAAAGCCAGAAGGACCGGCTGAAGCACCCCGAACCAGACGGCGGACACAACCTGCCCGATCATCTGAAACGCAGGAAGGAACGCGTTTTGCCAAAGCCACAGGACGGCCGGCGCGACGCGGACCATGATGACGTCGGCGAGCCAGGAGAACGCCGGCTGAATGACCGTCGCCCAGATAGTTGAAAACTGGACCGATATCCAGGCAAAAAAAGGGGACAGCGTGGAGTTCCACAGCCACATGAAGGCCGGGACCACCTGCCCCATCACGATGCCGGCGATCCAGCCGAACACCGGCTGAATGACCGTCGCCCAGGCGACCAGGCAGGCCGCCTTGATGGCGTCCCAGACCGCCATCACCCCGTCGCGGAACCAGCCGAACCGCTGCCAGAGGTAGACGACGGCCAGACCCAAGGCGACGAGGGCGCCGATCACCAGCAGGATCACGTCCATCGTCCAGCCGATGGGCGTGGCCTGCACGAGGAGCGCCAGCGCGGCCGTAGCCCCGTTGACCAGCCATTCCGCCAGCGCGACGGCTCGCAGGCCGAGGCTGACAGTGATCAACGCAACCCCGATGGCCTCCAGGACTCCCGGCGGGACCAGGGAGACGAGGCGGGCAAGGTCACCGACGAACAGCAGCGTGACGCCGGACATCGGCGCCATCGCCGTCCAGACGTTGCCCAGCGTCGTGCCGATATCCCGGAGGATTCCGCCAACTATCGGCCCGTTCTCGCGAATTCGCGCGAGGAAGGCGGCGAAGCCGGGTGAGTCGCGGAGGCGGTCTCCCCATTCAGAGAACCGTTTCGCCTGATCGACCAGGCGCTGAGTGAAGCTTTCCGTGTGGGGAAGGGCCGCGTCCAGGGCGCCGGCAAAGCCCTTGAAGAAGTACCCGAGGGCGATCCCGGTGTTGCGGATGGCAGGCCGGATGGCGTGCGTCAGGTCATCGCGAAAGCGGTTCCAGAAAGGGGTTTTGAAGTCCGCCGCAGTGGCGTCCATCAGCTCCCGGGTACCGGCTGCCGCTTCCCGCACCAGCGGCGTGAACGCGGGCAGGGATGCGCGCGCGCCGTTGAGGCCGCGGGTGAAAAGCGGCATCACCTCCGGCTGAAGGGCGGCGGACCAGTCCTTGAACGCGCTCTTCAGCGCAACGAAGGCATCGAAGGTGTCGCGGGCCGAGGGCGACAGGGCATCGAGCGCACGGCGGTACTTCTGTGCGGCAGTGTCGGCTGCCGACGTGGCGTCGGCGGTCTGCATCTGCGCGGCGGCCACCTGCCGCTCGGCGTTCGCAATGGCGTCCGCCGCTGCGGCCTGGGCCTTGGCCACATTCCGGACGGCGTCGCCGACCCCGGCCTGTGCGTCAGCAACGGCGCGGGCCTGATCGGCAACCCGTTCGTGGGCCTGGGCTGCGGCGTCCTGTGCGCGCCGGACCCCGTCCGCGCCGTCGACGCCGGCGGCGTTCGCCTTGCGGGTGTCGGCCTCCAGGCGCTTGTGCGCGAGGGACTGTTCCTTCAGGCCCTGCACGGCCTGGTCGTAGGTGAGTTGGGCCTGATCCCGCTCCAGTTGCGAGGCAGCCGGGTCGGCGCGGACCTTGGCGAGGTCCTGCTTGGCCTGCGTCAAGCGCAGGGTGGCCGCCCGCTCGTTCAGGGCGGAGTCGGCGAGCTGGTCGGTCAGGTCCTCCAGCTGCCGGACGGCGTCCGCGCGGGCGCTGGTCAGGGCCTGCTGTGCGCGGCGCTCGTCGTCCTGGGCGCGGGTGAGCTGCTGTTCGGCGCGGCGGACGCCGTCTTCGGCCTGGGCGACCTGCCGGTGTGCGGCGGCGATCTGGTCGGCGGCGTTGCGCTGGGCCGCGGCCAGCGCGCGAACGGCACTCTCCTGCTGGGCGGCGCGCTGGGTGGCCGCGGTGGCGGCTCGAGCGCCGTTGTCGCTGGCCTGCGTAGCCGCGTCCTCCGCCGCTTTCTTGGCCTGGAGGGCCTGGGCAATGCCGATGATCGCCGGAGCCGCGACGGCACCAAGGACAGCGAAGCCGGAGGCGGCGACGACGGTTGCGGCGGCGAGGCCGGCGACCTGCCCGGCGAGGATCTCCGCGCCCGGGACGGCGGCGAGACCGGCCAGGGCGAGGGTCAGGCCCAGCGTCCCCAGGAGGGCCGGGGAGAAATCGAAGTCGATGCGCTTGCCGTCGAGGGCGTCGGCCTGCGCGCGGACGGCGGCGAGGGCGGCGGATGCCTGCGCGGCGTCGACCCTGACGTCGATGTCCGCATCCGACGCGGACAGGGCGGCCAGCCGGGCCTGGACCGTGTCGATCTGCGCCATGGCCGCGCCGGCGTCGACATCGATGCCGATCCGGGCCGTGGCAAGCGTGGTGAGCTGGGCGCGCAGTGCGGCCAGCTCGGCGCGGGCAGGGGCGGTGTCCGCGCTGATGTTGATCTCGGGCAACGCGGCCTGCGCGGCCTGGACCTGGGCCCGCAGACGCCCGCCGAAACCGCCGTCGGTCTCCAGGCGGATGACGCCAGGCCGGGCGGTGATGCGGTCGATCTCCTCGCGGACCGCGGCAAGGTGGGCACGGGCAGCGGCGGTGTCCGCGCGGACCGTGACGTCCGGGTGTGCGGCGCCCAGGCGCAGAAGCTCGGCTTCCAGGGCCTCCGCCTCTGCACGGGCCGCCGTCGCGTCGATATCGACTCCGACCGTCTTGCCGGCCAGGGCCTCCATGCGCACCCGCAGGGCCTGGAGATCGGCATCGGCCTCGTCGGTGTCCGCGCCGATGGTGATCTTCGGCAGCGTCCGGAACGCGGCTTCGAGCCGGGTCTTCAGCGACCGGGCGAACGCCCCGCCGGTCTCGCTGCCTTCGCGGGTGGCGTCGCGGCGGGCCCGGGTGCCGCCCTGCCGGACGGCGTCGGGGATGGCGTTGCGGATCGCGGGAACGAGCGCGGCGGCGATGTCGCGGCCGAGGGTGGTGCCGATCTGTGCGCCGCCGCCGACCCCGGCGGTCATGGCCTGCGTGAAGGCGCGGCCAGCTAGGCGTCCGGCTTCCTGCCCGGCACTCGTGGCCGGTTCGGCAAGTGCGGTCCGCAGACGCTGGCCGATTCCCCGAGTGTTGGGGATGACCTGGACCTCGACGGAGCCGACGACGATCGCCACGGCGGCCCTCCTTACGTTCGGGAGTGGCCGCCGATCAGGCGGGCGTTACGCGGGGTCGGGGGTGCCGTTGATGATCTGCAACAGCGTCTGCGCCGCCGCATCACTCATGCGCGGGCGGTGTTCTCGGGTGCGGGGAACGCCGGGACGCGGGACCGGTGAGGGCGGGTCTGGCCGCTTGCCGCCGCTGGTGTTGACCAGGGCGTAGTAGTGCGTGAGGCGATTGACCGCGTCGATGGTCTGCGCGAGGAGCAGATCAGTCTGTGACCAGCGGCCCCGCGACGGATCGGCGCCCTCGGTCTGCGCGTCGAGGTCGGCCAGCGCCGCGTTGTTGCGCAGGGCGGTCATGGTCGCTGCCTCGGGTGGCAGGTGCTCGATCATCACGCGTACCTGCCGCCAGGTGAGACGGCCCCTGTGCAGGTCCAACAGGTCCGTACCGGGGTAGTAGCGGCGAAGATCCGCTTCTACCGCTTCCGCGTGCTCTTCGAGGACCTGGTGCGTCCACTGGACTTTCCCAGCGCCTCGCCGCTGGTCTCGGCGACCTGCGCGACCCACTCGCCGATCTCGTCCTGCGTCGGGTCGCCCTCGTACCAGGCGTCGACGTCGTCAGGGTGAAGCACGCCTTCGGCGAAGCGGTCGAGGTCACCGGAATTCAGGGCGCGCAGGTGGGAGGCGCGCCAGCGCTGCGAGGGCAGGGCGCGCACGGGGTAGCCGGCCAGCTCCACCGGCACGTAGTCGGTGGTGGCGTCGGTCTCCTGCCCCGTCGTGGCGCGGTTGGTCGTGGACGGGGCGGTCGTGGTCACGGTCATGGGTCCTTAGAGGTTCAGCCGGCTGAGCCAGAGTGGTGTGAGAAGGAGAAGCGGGCGCGGACCGCCGGGGCGGGTCAGCTCTTGGTGGTCGGCAGATCCTTCGGCACGACCGGGGCCTTCGCCGTGAACTGGTGGTACACGGTGTTGTTCGCCGCGTCCGGGTAAGCGGTGATCTTCACCTCGTAGCCCACCATGTCCTCGCCTTTGTACTGGACATCCGACCGGTCGGTGACCTCGCCCGACGGCACGTAGAAACCTTCGAGCGAGTCGCCGTCGGCCACGATGAAGTAGAACGACCGACGGTCGGGCGACGGGGATGCGGTCTCCGCGAACTTGGCCACACCGTCAGGGCCGGGGGCGAGGTCAGCGGCGGGGATGCGGAACATCAAACTCTTGACGACAGGGCTCTTCGTTTCCCACATCGTCACTCCGAAAGTCCGCACCGACTTGGTGACCTGGGTACGGAAAGCGGAGGTCACGCCCCATGGGGTGAACTCCTTCGAGTCCTCGTCGATGCCGTACTTGAGTCCGTCGTCGGAGATGGCGCCCAGGCCCGCCCAGGGGGCGGCGGGGACGCCGAGGGCGATCGGGCCGGCGGTGCCTTCCGGCGCGACCCAACCGCCGCCGTTCGCGCCGACCATGGCCAGGTCGGCCGCACGGGTGATCTGAATCAAGAGGGGTCTTCCTTCGAAAGGGCAGGCCGCCGCCAAGGTGGGGAGGCGGGGCGCAGCGGTAGTTCAGGGGTGCCGGTGCAGGCGGATCGCGTAGGTGGCGCCGATCCGCGTCACGGCCGGGTTCTCCCACGCGCGCCAAGCCGGGGCGGAGACGGTAGAGGCGGCGGTGAACACCGCGGCGGCCATCGGCGCGATAGCCCCGGGCAGGTTGCCCAGGAGCGCGTCACGGGTACGGGCGGCCAAGTCGACGGCCTGGGCCCTGGTTGCGGCGAAGGCGTCGATATCGACCACGGCCAGGTCGACGCGGAACCCGTCGTCGCCGCCCCCGATCCGCTGGAGGCGCAGGAGGGGGACGGCGTGGTCCAGGTCGGCGGGGGCGTCGGTGCACACCCGGACGCCCAGGCGTGGTGTGAGCCAGGCGATCAACGCGGCTTCGGCATCCGGCCACATCACATGTCCCGGCGGCTGGTTGCGGCCCGTAGAAGGATGTGATGTGCCGGGGCGCCGTCACCTCCATACTCCACGAACCGGGCGTGGCGCGCGGTGTTCAGCACCACGGCGCCCGTGCGGTCTTTGCGCACGCCCATCCGGCGCCGGGCCCACACCTCGAACGACGCCTTGTAGGTGCCGGAATCCACCGGGGCGGTAGCTTCGGCCACCGCCTTGATCTCCTCCGCGTGCGACACCAATGCGGCCGTGATCATTGAGGAGTTGAGGAGCTGGCGGATACCTGACCGGTTGATCTTCACCTTCGGTGCAGCCACGTCACCTCTACTTTCGTCGGGCCGCCCGGGTGGGGTTCAGCCAGTGACGCACTGGGCGGCGATCTGCACGCCTGCGTGGGTGCCGGTCAGTGGGGACCGGAAGACCTCCGCTGGTCCGTGGACGGTGAACACGACGCCGCGGACACGGAGTCGGTCGGTGGGGCGGACGTCGGAGCCAGCGGGGGCGTAGATCACGACGCGGTCGGTGACCGTGTTCTGTCCGCCGAGCGTTTCGGTCCCGGGCGCGGGGGCGACGACGCACCCGTGAAGGGGGTGCTCGTGGTCGCTGCCGGGGGTGTCGTTGCCGTAGATGTCGAGCACGGCAGGGCCGGGCCGCAGCACGGTGACGACCTCGCCGAACGCTGGTGGCGGTAGGGCGATCACTCGTACCACCACGGCATGCCCCAGGAGCCGGGGTAGCCCGGTGGGGGGCCGGCGTCGGCCGGAGTGGGGTTCACGGTGAACGCGCCACCCCGCCCCGCCATGAGCCGCAGGGAACGGCGTTCGTCGCGTGTCAGGAAGAGGCCGGCCTGACTGGCAGGTCGCTGCACCTGGTACGGGCCGATCGTCTCCGCGCTGAGCCCCATGGGATTTGCGTAGGTGCGGGCGGCGACGGAGAGAACGACGGCTCCGGCGCCTTCCGGCAGCGGAGTGACGACCGCCCGGCACAGGGCATCGGCCTGGGCGATGATCAGCCGGGCGCGGTCGTCCTGCACGTCTTGGCCGAGGATGTCGGCGAGGTCTTGCGGTGTGACGGTGGCGATGACGGATCACCGCCTTTCGCCTGCTCCGCGCGCTAGCTCTTGGGCGGCGTGGGGGTGCTGCCGGGGGCGGTGTAGGTCACGAAAGCGCTCGTATCGCCGATCGCGAAACCGAAATGTGCCTCGGCCAGCAGAAGGATCAAGTTCTCCTGGAAGGCCGAATGGACGTGCCCGTCCGCGTCGACGTAGGTGCCCACGTCGGTGGTCTTGATCGTGATGTCCATACCCGAGCCGTAAATGGCCTGGTCCCAGTCACCAGCGATCGCGCGGAGGCCGGTATCAGTGGTCGTGGACTGCCGGGCCAGCTTGCCGCCCACGCCCCGGTTGTAGGCGATGGGGTAGCCGATAAGGGTGCCGCGTGAGACGGTTCCCGGGCCGGCCGGGTCCTGTACGAAGATGGGCCTGCCGGTGGTGTCGGTGGCGAGCTGCATTTCGGGCTTCAGCAGCGGGTCTGCGATGAAACCGGTGGTGTCATGGCCGGCGGCGGCGACAAGCTTGGTGCCGGTGACCACGTCGGCGTAAATGCCGCCCTTGGCCTGGGCAGTTGTCCCCAGGGCCATGGTGTTCGGGGTGGCGGTCAGGTAGTCCTCGAACGGGCCCCGTGCGCCGCTCATGGTCTTGCCGTGGATGGCCGCGCGGTCGAAGGCGCGGCCCAGCGCGGTGGGTAGATCGTGCTGGAGCTGTTCGTACAAGCCGGCCGCGTTGGTCATGGCGACCTCATGCGACACGGCAACGAGGACGGCGACCTTCTTGCCCCGCATCTTGCGCATGCCGATACCGCTGGTACCCAGCGGCTTCGCGCCGCCTTCGTCCACCCAGTCGGCCATGGGGACGTCGCCAGGAACGGGGATGGCGGTCGAGGAATTGAGGGGCAGAGGGACCTTACGGGCGAGCTGCATGACGGCCGAGTTCTCCACCGCCTTGGTGAAGATCGGCCCGGTGATCTCCGGGGGGAGGAGCTGGGCGGGGATGCTTCCGGTCTGGATGGGGGCGACGGCGGTAGAGATGAGCGGACGTCCTTAGTGGTGCAGGGAGTTGTGGAGGATTCCGGCGAACATCTGTGCCGGGTCGGCTGCTGCCCGCTGGCCGGAGGAACCCTGAGTGGGGTCCGGCTGCATCAGGGGCCGGCCGGGGTTCGCATCGGCGGCGGGCGTTAGGTCGGACAGGAAGGCGTCGGCGTCCGCCTCCAGCTCTTCGCGGGTCGTGCCGATCAGCCGTGCGGCCTGCCCGGGGGTCAGGCCCTTGGCGTGGGCGACCTGCGCGCGGACCAGTTCCGCGCGGGCCTGGTCGGCGAGCCGTTCGGCGGCCTCGGCCCGTTCGGTCAGTCGCTGGGAGTCGGACTTGCCCGCCTCGCGCATCTGGTGCAGTTCGGCGGCGGCCGGTTCCAGCTCGGCGACCTTGGCGGCGCGGGCGGCGAGTTCGGCGGTAAGCCGTTCGATCTCCGTGCGGGCGGCGGCCGGGTCCTCCCACGGCTGGGCGGAACGTTCCTGCGGGTCGGTGATCTCTGCCGCGGCGGGCGGGTCGGGGTGAGTCATCGCGGGGGTACCTCTGGGCATGCGAGAGACCCGCCACAGCGGTGACGGGGCTGGCGGGCAGGGGGAAGAAGGAGCGGCCGGCGTTAGGTGGACGTGGGCGCGGCGGTGACGTCCGCCGGCTCGCGCTGGCGGTGTTCGGCGTCGAAGGCACGGCGGAAGGCGCGGAGGATGTCGGCGCCGTAGACGCCGCGCGTGGCGGAGTTGTAGAGGGCTTCCCACTCGCCGGCCTCGGGCGTGGGCGTCCACCTCTGGCCTTTGAAGACCGGTTCGGCCGTGCAGTCGCACCGGTCGTGGTACGGGTCGCCGCCGACCGTGGTCTCCGCGCTTTGCCGGTTGGCGTAGACCGGGCCGCGCAGGATCAGGACGGCGCAGAACGAGCAGCACGGGCCCTCGGTGATCCGGGCCCAGCCGAGGGCGGCCGGGTCCATGCGGGTGGCCTTTTCGATGGTGCGGCGGCCGGGCAGTGCGGCTAGGCGTTGCATCGCGGCGGCCTCGCGGTCGTGGGCTTTGCGGAGCAGGTCGGGAGCGGTGCGGGCGGCGGCGGCCGTGGCTTCGTCGGCCCCGGCCTTCCGCTCTGCCGCCTCTGCCCGGTCGGCGGCCCTCCGGGCCTCGTTCGCTGCCCACCGGCGGGCGGCGGCGATCTGGGCCAGCGGCGGGGGGTCGGCAACCGGCACGGTGAACGGGGTCCGGTGGCCTGCGGCGCGGCGCATCTGTTCATAGGACTCGGCGGCCAGCGAGGCGGAGGCAGTGCCGAACCGGTGGACCAGGTGGGCGAGGGTGGCTGTCCACGCCTGCTCGGTCCGGGCGCCGGCCGGTGCGGCGTCGTAGCGTCGCCGCGCGGCGTCGAACTCGGTCCGCATCAGCCGTAGGAGCGCGGTTTGCTGGCGCCGGTGGATCAGGGCCAGGGCGCGGACCTTCGTCACGCTGCCTCCGCCTGGTCCGGCCGGGGGCCATCGGTGGTGAAGGTGCGGGCCAGGTCCTCAAGTACGGCGTTCCCGGCGGCGCGGCGGCGGTCGTGGACGATCCGCAGGCGCTGGGCACGGTCGATCCCGGCACGTTCAAGGGTGACCTCGGACTCCGCCGGCAGGATGCCCGCGGACACCAGCTTCGTCGTGGCGTCCGCCTGCGCGGCCACCGTGGGGGTAGCGGCGTCGCGCCACTGCACCTCGACCACCGGCACCTGCTCGGCGCCGGTCAGCCGTAGGGCCAGGCGCATAGCCTGCGACCAGGGGGCGGAGAAAGCCCGCTGCCGACGCTCGGCCTTCTTGATCAACCGGGCCTCCGAGGAGCGGATGGCCTCCGCCGACGCGGGGTTGTCGGTGGTATAGCCGAGCATGTGCGCGGGTAGCGCGGTCGCCCCAGCCATGAGGCGGGCGTACGTGTCGATGATGCGGCCGTAGACGGCCGGGTCGTAGGCGGGGAACTGCCCGACCTCGGGGACCGCGCCGTCCTCGTCGCGCTCCAGCGCGAGGTAGCGGCCTATGTAGGTCTCCCACGCGCTCCGCTGGGTGCCGTCCGGCCCCTGGAACGAGCCTTCCGACGCGCCCAGTACGTAGCGTTGCGGGGCGGCAAAGAATTCTCTAGCGACCTCTTGGCCGAGGAGAGTTCGGCACGCGGCGTCGGTGAGGGCGCGCACCTCCTCGGTGATCTCGGAGGAGCCTGCGCGGTCGGCAGTCCTCTGGCGGTTGGCGAGGCGGACGACCGGGACGACGCCGAGCTGATGCGGTCGGCGGTCGGTCACCGACCAGCCGGTCCCGGAGCCTTCCAGGTAGACGGTCTGGTCGGGCAGGTAGAGCGTCGCCGATCGCTGGGAACCAGCGGACACCAAGCGCAAGGCTGCGCGCAGGGTGCGGGTACGGACGTCGTAGTCCACGCTCATGTGCTGCGGCGATTCCACCGACAGCAGCGGGGCCCCGTCATCGCCCACGCCCACCGCCAGGTAGGACCTGCCGTAGATCAGGGCGTCCACGTGGGCCAACTGGGATTCATTGTCCAGGTCGTTAGCGGCCCAGATCGCCGATAGGTCGCCTTCCGTCCCGTCGTCGTCCGGGCAACGGAGGGCGTCGACGTCAAGGCGCTCGTCCAGGGCGTCCACGACAAGGCGGGGCCAGCCCGTGACCGTGCGGACGGCCTGAAGCGCCGGCGGGACGGCGATGCCCAGATTTGCCACCCGCGACTGGCCCTCGTAGTACGAGTCCAGGGTCCGCAAACGCCACGTGTCCTCAGTGGCCGTCGCGGACAGCAAGGCGACGGCGTCGCGCTCGGCATCGGACAGGGACAGGGAGGGCAGGGCAGGGATGAGCAAGGGGATTCCCCCCCTCGCACCTAGCCGAGGACGATCACGCGTCCTTTACCGCGCGCCCGGGGGCGCTTGCCGTATTTGCTGCTGGTGATCACTAGGCGGCGCAGCATGCGCGCGCCGACCATGCACACGGCAAGATCAATCTTGCGCGAGGACGCTCGGTGTTCCTTGCCGATCGTGATCCCGAAAGCGTTGGTACGCCGCCGCGCGTTGCGGACGTGGGTGCGCATGATCTTGTGTCCGTCGTGCGTCAACTGCCGTTCGAAGATGTCGATGTGGGCGCGTTCCACAGCGTGGGTGAACTCCTCCTGGCGGCGCCGGTCGCCGCCCATGTCCCACTCCACGGCATGCCGACGGCTGCCGGTGGTCGCGGCGTGGACCAGGAGCCGGGCGCCGTAGCGGTCCGCCCACATGTCGATGAACCGGTCCCAGTAACGACCGCCGTCGGACTGGTCCTCACCGGTGCCCGGGTCGGCGAAGAACGCGAGCACCCGAAACCGGGCGAACGCGTTGTCCACCACTCCGTCGACGTCCTCACGCGGGACGTTCCACACGTCGACCTGCGGCGGGCGCTGCCACACCCCAAGGGTGGTGACGTGGCCGTCGGACATGCGGCAGGCCACCAAGCCGGTGGCGTCGTCGCTCTTGGAGCAGTCGAGGAACAACACGACCTCGTCGCCGTCAGACAGGACCAGGTCGGGGCGGGCGCAGGCATCCCACTCGTAGGGCGCGCACCACGCGTCCTCGGCGGCCGTGACTTGGTTGTACCAAAAGCGCCGTGACCGGGAAGCGGGGTTCCGGACGTCGAGGATGGACGCCACGATGCGGTCGATGTCCAGCCAGGTGGCATCCCCGCGGACCGCTTCGATGACCTTCGGTGCCCACGCCGCATTCAGCTTCGCGCCGGGCGGGGCCTCCAAGGAGTCGTAGAGAAGACCGGTGTCCACGGCACGGCCGGCCTGCGCGTCCTCCCAAGCCTCACGGGTCCGCTCCGCGACGCTGTCCTCCCCCGGCTCGAACGCATTCGTGATCGCCAGACTGCGCGCGGACCCGTCGGCGCTCTTGGTGGCGTTCCTTTCCAGGACAGCCGCCATCTCATGGCCCCCGTTGGTCGACAGCCAGTGATGCGGCTCGTTGATCAAGCTCCAAGATGCCCTGGAGCCCTCCAAAGCACGCGGTGAGCTGGTGACGGCCTCGATCCGGGCCCGGCCCCTGTGGGCGTAAATGACCTCTTTGCCGAGGTCGATGGAGTACTCCTCAATGGCCCTCTGAGTGAAGAGCCCAGGGAAGATCATCATGGTGTTGCGGGTCTGCGCCTGTGTGACCGCAGCGAGCATCACCCAGGGCTCCGGATGCGGTTGCCCAAGTGGCTGCCCCTCCGGAACACCCGAGGGGTCATTGGGGCCTGCGACCCGACCTGACGGCCGACACGGGCCCACGAACTCCACGGCGGCGTAGGTCGCTGCGAGCGGGTCTTTCCCGTGGCCCTTCAGCCGCTGGAAGACGGCGTCCCGGTAGAGGAATCGATCCGTCACAGGGTCGATCGCGTAATACCAGAGCGTGAAACGAGCCTGCTCCGGGGTGTACGTCCAAGGCGTACCGGCGGAGTGCTGGAGATACTCAGCGGTCCACGACAGGACGTGCCACCCCAGCGACGATTCGGGGAGGACGAACCGGCCTTCGCCATCCCGGCGCCACGTCGGCCCGATGGTCACGGGCTCGATGACGTCCGGCGGAAGATCGTCCTCGGGAGCAGGGGCGGTCACGGGGACCACCCCCTTCGTCAGGCGCCGAGGGCGGCCCGATAGGCCGCGATGGCGGTTACGCCGGCCGGAGTCTCCTGTTCGGCCGGGGCCCGCTCCAGCTCGATCCGAACCCGACGGCGGGCGCCCTCTGTGGTGAGGAGTTCCGTCATGGCGGAGGAGACAGCGGCGAAGAGCTGCGCGGAGAACCGCTGTCCGGCCGCAAGGTTGCGGCTCATGGCCTCGGCGACGTAACGGGCGGTGGCCACGTCGGACGGCTCGTAGAACTGGGCCTGCCCCGAGGCGGCCAGGCTGCGGTACCAGTCACAGGCGATGGCGTGCCAACTCGCGTCAGGGTCGGGCCACTCGACCAGACCGGGAGCGGACGTGGCGTGTACCAGTTCAGCGCCGTCCTTATTGCGCCGGCGCCGCTCTGCGGAACGCTTCGGTACAGGTCCGCGGGCACCCACACGATCACCTCCGGGTACTGCTGTGTGCTGGTGAAAGGGAGCGGGAGACCGCCCGCCGGACGCCCCTGTCGGCCGCTGTGGTGGCGGGTTACTCGTCTCGGGCGGGCGGTTCCCGCGCGTTGCCTCACGACCTCGGCAGACCACTCCGAGTAACGGCGGGGTGCGTGATGCACGGGCAACGAGTCGAAGGACCCCGGTTCACGGGCTCGGAAACCCGTACAGACAGACAAGTGCATTGCCCATCGCCCTGGGTCGGAACCGGGGAGGGGGGCCACCCCCCAGGGGTAGTCACACAGAGTTACCCCAGTCGGCCGGGGTGGGGGTCGTCGGGGCGGCGCCGGCCGGGCCGACGTGCGCGGCCGGCGGCACCCTCTGCCGCGCTCTTCTGGGCGTGGCAGGGGCCACAAACGCCCTGTAGAGCCCGGTCACGGTGGTCGTCGGTCATGGCCTTGATGTGGTCGACCTGCGTCGAGGGACGGACGCCGCAGATGCGGCACACCGGGTCGCGGGTGAGAACGCGGGTGCGGATCACCGACCAGTTCCCCGGCAGGCGGGCGGCCCGGTTGCTGGTGTTCCAGGGCAGGGGCCGTCACCTCCGGGCAGGTCAGTGACGGTGAAGGTGGTGCCCGCCCCCGGGTTCGAACCGGGATCTCTGCGGCATAACCGCAGCGCAGTGGCCGCGCAGTGGCCGCGCACCTCTCCCTTGGGTCAGGCGGGCGTGTGGGGAGTCCGCACGGGCTTGCGACCCCGTTCGGCTCGTCCTCGACGGCGGGCCGAGGACCGGTTACTAGTGGGCGGTGCGGACTCCTGGTGATCCCGGCCGGAGTCGAACCGACTCGCCCCCGGGCAGGGGACTTCCATGGCGGGACCTGGCCATCCCCACGTGGGGGCGGCGGCGGGGTTACAGGGACGCGAGTGCGGCCGTGGCCTTCCGGGGGTCGCCCTTGACGAAGGTCAGAACGTATTGGTGGTGGCGGCCGTGCTTGCGGGACGCGCGCCACTGGGCGCCAAGCCGCATGGGGACGGTGCCGAGCGTGTTGACGAGGATGGCGTCGTTATACAGGCGGGCGCCTGCGGCGTCGTGGGCGGCGATGGTGAGCGGGACCAGGCCGCGCAGGTATCCGGTGCTGCCGCGGACCTCCCCCACGACCCAGGTGGCGAATCGGTCCGGCGCCAGGCATCGGACGGTCTCCGCGATGATCGCGCTGTACGCCGCGGCGAACTCGCGCCACCTCATGGCGGACAGGTCCGCCGGGTGATCGCTGTACCGCTCCAGGTCGTGATACGGCGGGCAGGTGAAGACGTAGTCCGCGTGTCCCGCCGGGAGGGCGGGGAGTTCTTCGAGTGCGTCGCCGTGAATCCAACGGGGTTCGGCGGCGAGTAGGTCACGGGCGCGCCAGTCGGCGGCGGCTTCCTCGTTGGCGTCGACCTGGAAGGGGGACAGGTCGACACCGGTGTACTGGTAACCGCCGTTGGCAGCGACGAGGCCGCGCACGGAGCCGCCGGCGAAGGGGTCAAGGACCCGCCCGCCTTCCGGGCAGTACCAGGAGTAGGAGGCTTCGGCGAGGACCGGGTCGAAGGTGGAGAGCCCAGCGTTGACCGCTGCCATCTTCCGGCCGAAGGCGTCCGCCGTCTTGTAGGTGGTGACGTGCTCGCGCCCCCGTCGGCTGTGGAGACCGAGGTCTTCCCAGGCGCGACGGCGGTCACGCCATGGGCCTAGGTCTGTCCGGAGGACGGAGAAGGGCTGTATGCCCGGCAGGCCGCGCCCGGTGGTCACCGGTGCGGCGTCTATCAGGGCCAGTTGGGACACAGCGCGACCTTTCGTGCGGGCGCTCACGCTGCCGTGGTGCTCCGCTGGGTGAGGTAGGCGCGGACGTCGCGAAGGTCGACCAGGGCCCGGCCGGCGGTGTCGTATCCAGTTCGCTGGATGTGGCCGCGGCGTATCCACTGCCGGACTGTTGCGGGTGTGACCTTGACGTAGGTGGCGGCGGCGACGGTGTCGCAGATGACGGGGGTAGTTGGGGACACGTGCGTCTGCCACCGCCTCGATACGCGAAAGCCCCTCCGGCCCGGGGGGGAGGGGCCGAAGGGGCTTTCTGGCTTTCGCACCGGTATGCGGACATACGGGGGGTGCTGCGATTGAGTGTGACACGGCCGGAGGGAAACCCCAAACACCCGTGCTGGTCAGACAGCTAGGGCCAGGGCGACGCCCAGGTCGATGGCGTCCCAGACCGTTCGGCACCACCGGCACGTGACTGTGGTGGCTCCGGGGACGTAGCGCAGGACGGCGCCGCACGCCTGCGTGGGGTCGTCGGCCGCGGGGGCGGGGCAGTGGCCGATACGGCGGGCGCGCCGGGCTGGGTCGAGGAGGCCCGTTGCGTCGCTGTGCAACTCGGCGATCTCCCGGGCGAAATCGTCCACGGCAGCGTGCTGTTCGACGGCCCAGGGGAGGTTGGCGCGCAGTGCGGTGGCGGCCTCGGTGAACGGGTCTGCACGGTACGTCGGGGGTGTCCATTCGAGGTGGTCGTGCCAGTCGGCGAGCCAGCTGTCGAGTGTGGCCGTGGCGGCGGCGATGCGGTCGAGGATGTGGAGGCGGATCGGCGCCTGGGGTTCGCTGCTGGCGCGGGTGCGGGGGCCGTCGAGTGCGCGGCCGGAACCGGGGGCGAGCAGACCATGCAGGTCGTGTATCAGGTCCGGGAGCTGGTCAAGGTGATCTGCGATCCGTCGTTCGCAGGGACGGCAGGCGTACCGGTGCCGCTCGGCGTCCCACAAGGGGCGGGTGCAGACGGTGCAGGTGGGGCGGTCGGTGTGCGTCATTGGCGCTTCTCCTCGCTGCGGACGGGGTCAGCCGGCGGACTGGGCTATGGCGTCTTCGGGGGTGATGTCGCCGACGCAGAGGGCGCGGAGCGCCATCACGATGTCCCCGTGTCGGCGGGTGGCGGTCAGGAGGGTGTCGGCGATGTGGGCGGCGGTGGCGAGCCGCTCGTAAAGGTCGTCCAGGCGTTCGTCAGTGATGGTGGTCGCGGTGTCCCGGTTCATGCGGCGGCTCTCGTGCGGGTGGTGAGTCGGCGGGTGGTGGGTCGGTAGTTCTGCTCCGCCTCGGTGCGCCCGCCCCAGATTCCCCACTCTCGGTGATCTCGGGCCCAGGTGGCACAGGTGATGCGGATGGCGCAGCGGAAGCAAATGGCCTGGGCGGCGGCCACGCGCGCCGTCGTTTCGTCCGGCTGCTCCTGTCGGTCCGGGGGGAAGAAGTGTTCGGGTGCGTCTGTGCAGGGGACGCGGTATTCGTCGCTGCGGGGGACGTAGGGCGGTGGGGTGATCTGGATCAGGGACACGTGGGCGCTTTCGGGTCGGTCGGCAGGTAGGGGCGGGCGAGACGCTTCGAACGGCCGGACGGGCCCGTGGGAGACGTTCGCGGATGCCCGGCGGGAAGAGGGCGGGCACGTCGTGTCGTGCGGCGAGAGGGGCTGTTGTGGCTGTTGGTGGCCTTGGTGAAGGCACTGGGGCGGTCGGGGTTGGAGAGGTGGGGGGCGAAAGCGGATGGTGTTGCGGCGGTCAGGGGCGGAGTTCCTTGGTGACGTGTCGGCCGGTGGCGGCGAGGAGTTCGGCCAGGGGGCGGCGGCGGGCGGTGGGGTCGGCGGCTCGGATGCGCTGGGCACGGACGGCAAGTAGGTAGGCGGCGACGTCGTCGGGGTCCGCGTCAGGAACCTCCGGGGGCTGCCCGGGGCCGTGGATGTGGCGGGACCGGCCGGCGCGCAGCTCGCGCACCTTGGCCGTGATCTCCCCGACGGCCACGAAGGCTTTGCCGCTGTCCACGAGGGCGATGACGGCGCCGCGGGCATCGGCGAGGCTGTAGGGGGCGAGGACGTCGTGCCAGGCGTCGGGGGTGTACTCGTCAAATCGCTGGCCGGGGCAGATGGCGCGGACGTACCGGGTCAGGGCAACCGTTTCTTCAGGTGTCACAGCAGGGCTTTCTGTGCGTTGGTCTCGGTGGCGCCTTCGGCAGCCATGCGGGCGCGGGCGCGTTCCATGGCGCGGGCGAACTGGTCGTCGCTAGCTGCTTGGTGCCGTTCCACGAAGGGGCCTGGCAAAGGTGCGGCGGGTGCGTCCGCGGGGGTGTCGGGGAGGGCATCCCAGACCTTCAGCAGGTAGCGGATGGTCCTCGGCGGGTTGTGCGGGTTCCACGCGCGGCGTGCGGCGTCCACGAGCCGATCGGTGGGGATGCGGTCGAGGTGCCGGTGGAGTGCCTCGCGGTCGGCGCCGTCGGTCCGCCACCCGACGTGACATCCGGCCGCGGTGAGCTGGTCGGCAAGGGCCTGCGCGAAGGCGGGGACGCCGGCGGCTTCCGGTCCGGTCCCTGTCCGCTGCGGGGGGTGAAGGGGGGACTGTTCTATCCCGTCAGGGATAGAACTCGGGTCGGGACGGGTCGGGTCTACGTGCGCGCCCGCGAGGCGTCCGGCGTGACGTACCGCTTTGACCTGCGGTTCCGCGGGAAAATGGGGGGCCGAATCAGGGTCGTTTCGCGGGCGCTTCGGGCGGGATCCGGTTGCAGATCGCGGACTGTTCGCGTCCGGAGCCACGGCGGTCTTCGCCGCCCGCACTTGTCGCTGGCGCTCCGCGGCCCGCTCACGATCGGCATTGACGCGGGACCGGGAGGGGTTGGAGTCGAGGAAGTCGTGGACGAGGTAGTCGCCGGCGTCCGGCTGTGGGCAGCGTGTGCAGTCGTGCCCTGCGGCATGCAGCAGCCCGACGGCGGACAGCTTCCGGACCTGAACCGCGGTGCCGTACTCACGCACGACCGCCCCCGGGACCACGCCGTCCGTCAGGTGCTGCCCGGCATACGAGATCACTCGCACGAGCAGACCGGCAGCAGCGTTGCCCGCCCGGATGATCTTGGGGTGTGAGTGGAAGCCATCGTCCAGCCGCGCCCACATGATTCTTTTCCCTCCCCTGGTACTGACTGACTGCACGCGGCCCAGCCCAGTCGCTGGACGGGCGTGTTCACGCCGCGGGCGCTGTCTCCCCTGGCGCTGCGGTGACGCGGTAGACGCTGATGCGGTGGCCGTGCGTGGCTGGCGACGTGCTCGGCACCGTCCGGCCGGTGGCGGTGATCGCGCCGGACGCGGCCAGTCCGCGCACCGCGGCGCCGAGAAGTCCGTGGGGCAGGTCCGGAAGCTGAAGGCGGAAGTCGTTCGCGGAGAACTCCCCGACCGTCAGGCCGTGGTCGCAGATGAGCGCCTGCACCAGGGAGAGTTGATCGCGTCCGGCCGCCGCGCGGATGCGGGCGAGCATGCGGTTGGCGCGTCGCTCGGCACGGAACTGGTCAAGCTGCACTGCGCCGGCGGCTTTCCCGGCCGTAATCGCGGCGTCGTCCCGAACGGTGTGAACGGCGGCGGCCTGCGTCGAGCTGGTCATGATGCCTTCATGTAGGTGCGGTTGGGGATGAGAGAACGGGTGGTGCCGTCGGGACGCACCGACCGGGTGGCGACGGTCTGTCCAGCCGAGCGGCAGTGGCGGGCATCGCCCATCGCCGCTAGGACGGTGGCGGCGATGTCCGTCTTCCGGGCGGCGGCGCGGTGGGAGGCAAGGACCGCCGAGCGGTACGCCTCGGCGAGGTCCGGTTCGATGTCGACATTGCCCACCGGGTCCGGCAGGTGCCGGTCACTGGGGGACACGGCCAGGGACTCGTCCGACGGCGGCTCGCCCGCGGCGATGCTGCGCAGGAATTCGGCTGCCGTCTCCCGCATCTCCTCCGCCTCGGTGGCGTCGTAGGTGACGGTGTACTCCCGGTAGTCCTGACCTCCTACCAGGACCGCCACGTGACCCCGGTCGAGGCCGAGGGTGTCGAGCTGCCACAAGACCTGACAGCGGTAATAGGAGGGCACCCCCGCCCCCCAGTCCTCGGCATCGCGGCTGGTCTTGATCTCCAGCAGGGCCGCCGGCCCACCATCGGCAGGAGTGATGATGCGGTCTGGGGTGGCGCGCTGCCATCCCCTTGTCCTGGAGGCCCACGTGCCCGTGGTGTGGACGGCGAGGTCCGGGTGGGCTTCCGCGAAGACCTCCGCGATCACTGGCTCCAGGCGGATGCCCCACTTCATGGCGGCCGTGGGTGCGGTCTTCCTTCGCGGTGCGGTTCCGGCCTTCCGGTGCCACAGGGAAGAAGGTGTCTGCCAGGGCGATAGCCCCATGACGGCGGCGACTTCGGTAGCCGTGATGACGAGGCCCGACCGGGCGCGGTCCCACTCAGCCGTTCCGGGTACGAGGGCGCCGAGGAAACGGGCGGCGGGGATGCGAGGTGTGGTCATCGGGCGTCACCCCCGCGGTGTCGGCCGCGTCGACGGCCGTGCAGGCCCTCCGTGTGCATGAGCCACGTCACGGTCGCCCCGCCGACGATCAGGGCTCCGATGATGATCCAGGCACTCATGCCGCCCACCGCTCACCCACGCGGCGGCCGGACCGGTCACGCTTCGGCCGCGCCTGGTTGATGGGGTCCAGCTCCGGGTTCGACCGGGAGTCGGCGGCCTCGCAGGCGTTCAGGTAGGCGTCCAGCTCGGCAAGCCGGTAGACCACGTGGCCTTCCATGCGGAAGGACTTGGGTCCGCGGCGGCGGTGGCGCCAGGTGCGCAGCGTGGGGACAGCAACGCCAAGGTAAGCGGCGGCCTGCGCGGTGCGCAGGACGGCAGGCCGGATGACGTCCCTCTGGGCCGCGGATGAGCCGATGACGGCACCAGTGATCACAAAACCCCCCTGGGTTCAGCGGGGCATCTTGTTGCCCCCGTGCCATCAACTTAGACAACGAGGGACAACGAAACAAGCGTAAATGCCATTCGATTGACATCGTTGGTCTCATGTCGTTCCATGGCGTTGCACCGCGTTCCAGCGCGTTGCAGATCAAGAAAGGGGGGACGTACCTTGACTATGAGCAGGCAACCCAGCAGCCAACGACGGGGCAAGGATCGTGAACGTGTCAGAAGAGCGCTGGCAGCGGCTCGGCACCGCCCTGCGGCAGGAACGGGAACGCAAGGGCCTGAGTCAGCTGCAGCTCGCCCACCGGGCCGGCGTGTCCGTGGGCAGCGTGAAGAACGCCGAGAAGGGCGTGGCCCCGAAAGGCCGCCGCCCGTACACGCTGACGAATATCGCGGTCGCCCTGAACTGGGCACCCAGCTGCATCGACGACATCCTTTCCGGCCAGGCCGCCCCGGCTTCAGCCCCAGCGGTCACGGTCGTGGAAGTGGAGCCGAAGCTGGACGAGTTGACCACGGCCATGTACGGCGCTCTCAAGTTCCAAATGGCCTGTCAGCAGAACGGGGCCCCGGCGCACGCCCTGGCTGATTTCGAGGCAGCCACGCAAAGGCTGTTTGCATCCACCGTTCAAGCCCGGTCGGGACGACCGAGGCTGACCCAGGATCACTTCGAAGCAGTCGCCCACTCACCCGCAGGTGACGGGGGGCCCGAGAGCGACCGTCGCGTGGTGGACGAGACCATCCGCCGGTTTGATCAGGAAAACCTGTAACGACTTCGTCCCCGCCGGGATACCCCGTTTCAAGCGAATACCACTATGAATGCCACTTGCACATACTTGTGTGTACGTTTCATCATCTGGTGACTGCTACTCAGCTTGAATTGGGGGGACGAAGCGATGAACCATGCCTTCGATCGGAAAGACCGCACCACGCGGCTCTCGCTGATCGACCCTGTGTGCGCCCGAGTGCCGGAGGCTTCCGGTAAGCCCTACGCTCCACTGGAGCGGGCGCAGGAACTCGGCTTGCATGTTCGGTACGCGACGCTTGCCGACTCATGGGCATGGTGGGTCCCGTCCCGACGCCTAATCATCCTCTCCAATGGCCTTACGGCAGTCCAGGAGCGTTGCGCGCTCGCCCACGAGCTGGAGCACGCCCAGCGCGGAGACGTCGACTGCCGCGTGATTGAGCACCCGACCGCCCGCACATGGGGACGTCGACAGGAGAGCCGCGCCGACGAGGCCGCGGCCCGCCGGCTGATCTCCACCGCCGCCCTTGAGGCCGCGATGCGCTGGGCGCATTCCCACGAAGAAGCGGCGCAGGAGTTGCAAGTCACGGAACACATGCTCCGTGTGCGGCTCCGCCTTTACAGAAACGACCTTGAATGCCCGGATACATTGAGGATCGCTGGCTGACCAAGAAGAAAGACCCGGTCACCGGCAAGCGTCGGCGGACCAGCCGCTACGGCAAAGGCAAGCGCTACCGGGTCGCCGGCATACCCGGTGTCGCGGACTGTTCGTTCGCGCTGGAGAGCGACGCTAAGACGTGGCTCTCCAGCTCTCAGACGGACGTAAGCCGCGGCACCTTCGCCGACCCGCGCGACGGCCTGATCACCCTCTCCGAATACATCACCACCGTGTGGTTGGAGGGGAAGGGCGGCACGGAGAAGAGCGAGCGGAACATCCGCCACCAGCTCAACCACATACACAACTTCCTCGGGCACCTGCCGCTGATTAACATCGATGCCGCGGCCGTGCGCAAGTTCATCGTCCAGTTGGAGAAGAAGGCCAAGCTCGCCAACACCTATGCGCACAGCATCTGTTCTACCCTCCGCAACATTCTCGACGTTGCGGTGGACGACAAGCGGCTCGCGAAGAACCCCACCCGGTCCAAGTCAGTCGTCTTCCCGTCGAAGAAGATCAAGGAGCAGCGGGAAGCGTGGGCGGCAGCGGTCGTCCGGCGTGTCCTAGCAGCCATCTCCCCCCGCCACCGCCTGTCAGTCGTGCTCGGCACCGGGTGCGGCCTGCGGCAGGGTGAGGTGTTCGGGCTCGCGGAAGGTGACTTCGACTTCGAACGGCATGTGATCCATGTGCGCCGACAGGTGCAGATGATCAACAACCGGATCTTCTACAAGCTCCCCAAGGGGAACAAGACCCGCGTTGTACCCATGGCTCCCTCGGTCGAAGCGGAGGTGCTTGACCACATGGCGAAGTTTCCGCCCGTCGTGGTGGAGCTTCCGTGGGGCGAGTCGACGGCGGAGGAGACGCAGGCCCACGCGTTGGTGATGACCACGGTCCACGGTGCGGCGAACAACTTCAACACCTGGAACATCCGGACCTGGAAACCCGCCCTCGTCAAAGCCGGCGTGATCCCCGCTCCGCTCCCGGGAGCGCGGCGCGGGACGTTCAAGATGCCGCGCAAGTACGGCTTCCACGTCACCCGCCACACGTACGCCTCCACCGTGCTCCAGGGCGGCGAGGACATCGTCACGCTGTCTCACTGGCTCGGCCACGAGACGCCCACGATCACGTTCGAGCACTACGCGCACTTCATGCCGCAGTCCGGTAAGAAGGGGGCTGACGCCGTCGACCGCATGATGGGCTACGTCCCGCCCGTGCCGCCCACTGCTCCCCCGGCGCTGAAACTCCCCAGATTCTCCCCAGAGCACATCTGGAAGCCCTACCCGCACCACAAACCCGCAGGTCAGACGGTACGGGTAGGGTCCACGGCTCGAGTCTCCCCCCTCTTGGCTCGAGCCGCCACGGCTCCACGCGCGAAGAACCGCGCGACCCAGGCTAGTTGACTCTGCGTCAGTGTCCAATCACCCTAGCGGCACAGCCCTATCGACTTATTTATAGTTCCTTCACGATCGGTGGCGGCATCTCAGGGAGACGACATGGATCTGGCCCTTTTGCGCACATTCGTCATGGTGCACAGGGCCGGCTCCTTCACCCGGGCCGCCGCGCTCCTCGGCCTCTCCCAGCCCGCCGTCACCAGCCAGATCCGGACGCTGGAGCGACAACTGGGCCGGCCGCTCTTCCTCCGCCAGGCGCGTGGGGTCCGTCCCACCGCCATCGGCGACGAACTCGCCCACAAGATCGCCCCGCATGTCGACGCACTGCTGGAGATAGCCGAGGCCGACCTCGACGACCAGTGGGCCAGCCGCACCCTCCACCTCGCCGGCCCTCCCGAGTTCACCTCCCTGCGCGCCCTGCCCGCGCTCGTCCCCCTGATCGGCCGGGGCCTGACCGTACGTGCCACCCACGGCATGGCCGAGGAGCTCTTCGAGGGCCTGGCCGATGGGCACCACGACCTCGCCATCGCCACCTCCCGGCCACGCGGCCGACTGCTGACCACCACACCGCTCTGCGACGAGGAACACGTCCTCGTCGCCGCCCCGCGCTGGGCGGCCCGGCTCGGCGGCCCGGCCGTCGTCCGCGACAAGGGCCTCCAGGCCCTGGAACACCTGCCCGTGGTCGAGGTCCACGAGAGCCTGCCCTTCGTCTCCCGCTACTGGTCGGCCGTCTTCGACTCCAAACCGCTGGCCACCGGCACCGTCATCGTCCCCGACCTGCGCGCGGTGCTCTCCTGCGTCGCCGCGGGGGCCGGCATCGGCGTATTGCCGCGCTATCTGTGCGGAGAGGCCCTGGACACCGGCGAGATCGTGGCGCTCCTGGATCCGCCGATACCACCGCTGCGCACCTATTTCCTGGTCGTCAGGGCCGGCACGCTGGCGCATCCCCATCTCGCGCGGGCGCACGAGTGGCTGCTGCGCGCTGCCGTTTCCTGGTGAGAAGGGGTTTCACCAGGGGGCTCGCGCGGCAGATGTCCCCTATGACCGAACGGCCCGTGGTCAAGCGCACCGCCCGCGCCATCCTGCTCGACGGCGAACCCGGCTCCGAGGCGCTCCGGCTCGTCCTGATCAAACGCACCAAGCCCGGCCAGGCGCCGTACTGGATCACCCCCGGCGGCGGGGTCGAGCCCGAGGACAGCACTGTCGTCGCAGCCCTCCACCGCGAGGTGGACGAGGAGCTCGGCGCCAAGGTCGTCGATGTGGTCCCCGCCTTCGTCGACACCGTCTCCCACTCCCTCCACCACGCCGCCCACGGTGTGAAGGTGCAGCACTTCTTCGTCTGCCGGCTGGCCTCGATGGACCTGTCCCGACGGCACGGCCCCGAGGTCGACGAACCGTGCGGGACGTACGAGGTGGTACGCGTCCCCTTCACCCGGGCGGGCATCGACTCGGTGGAGGTCGTGCCGCCCTCCCTCCGGGTGTTCCTGCGCGCGAACATCGAGGGCGTACAGGCCCTGCTCGCGCACGACCTGGCCTGATACTCCCCCTGATACGGCCCCGGTCGGCGCTTCCTCAGCCCGCCGCCGAGGCCATCAGCTCGTCTAGCGAGTCATGGCGGATCCGGTGCGCCGGGACCCCTATGCCGACCAGGGTGTCCACCCCACTGCGGACCATTCCGGGCGGCCCGGAGAGGTAGGCGTCGTAGGCGTTCCAGGGGCCGTACTTACGGACGACCTGGGGGAGTTGCCCGCTCAGGCCGAGTGTGGGGCCGTCGGAGATCACTGGACGCACGGAGAGCCAGCGGTGCGACTTCTGTAGTCGCAGCATGGTGTCTATGTCGTAGAGGTCATCATCATGACGGGCACCGTAGAAGACCTCGACGGGACGACTTCGCCCATGCCTGGCGACATCCTCGACCAATGCCTTGATCGGAGCGATTCCGGTACCGCCGCCGAGACACAGCAGTCCGTTGTCGCTGCCGTGGTCGACGGTCATCGAGCCGGCCGGAGGGCCGAGCCGGATGACGTCGCCCGGACGGGCGCGGTGGACCAGGGCACCGGAGACCCAGCCGGCCGGTACGGCCTTGATGTGGAAGGAGAGCAGGCCGTCCTCGCGCGGGGCACAGGAGAAGGAGTAGTGCCGCCACACGCGCGGCCACCAGGGCGTCTCCACGCTCGCGTACTGGCCGGCGAGAAAGGGATAGGGCTGGTCGGGCCGTACGGTCACGATGGCGACGTCCGAGGTGCGCGGCTCATGGCCGACGATCTCGGCCTGCCACCAGGGCGGGGAGCTCCGCTCGTCCTCGGCGGCCGCGTCGATCATGATCTGGGAGATGGCGGTGTAGACCCGCACCCACGCGGCCTGCGCGGCGTCGTTCCAGGTCCGGGAGGCATGGCGGGCGAGCGCGTCGATCAGGCACTCCCCCACGGCGGGGTAGTGGGTGGGGGCGGTGCCGTACTTCCGGTGCCCCCGGCCGAGTTGGGACAGGTATGTGGTGAGGATCGCGGTGTCGTCGGCGTGGCGCGCGGCGGTGAGCAGCGCTTTGAACAGCCGGTCGCGCTGGGTGTCCATGGCGGCGGGGAAGAGGGCGCGCAGCTCCGGCCGGCGGACGAAGAGCAGGGCGTAGAAGTACGAGGTGACCTTGTCGGCGATGGGCTCGATCTCGGCGAGCGTGCGACGGATCAGCAGGGCGTCGGGGGACGGTGTGCCGCCGGGCGAGGGGGCGTTCCCGGGATGCGTGGCGGGGGCGGCGGGGGGTTGGGGCGG
>NZ_JAVRFI010000015.1:0-175082 GCF_031845785.1 Streptomyces hesseae | reverse complement strand
ACCAGGGCCCATCCACCCCACCCCGCCCCCTCACGTCACTACCCGGGGGGCCGAGGCCGCCCCTCAACGCCCGCCCCCTACCCGCGCCCCCTACCCGGGCAATCCGTGCCGGGCAATCGGGCGGGCGGGTGGGCGAAACCCGCGCCGAAGGCGCGGAAACCCCCACCGGCGGGCGCCGGAAAGCGACAGGCGCACCCGGCACGAGAAAGGTCAGCCCCGCGACCTGGCCTTAAAGGCCGCCTTACGGGCCGCCTTCGCCGTCGCCTTGTCCGGGTGCAGCCTCCCCATCGCCTCCAGGACGTCCGCCGTCGCCGGGTGCTCCACCCGCCAGACGGTGTCGAAGAAGCCGCTGTGCCCGCTCACGAGGCCCTCGACGAGCTCGCGGAGCTCCTCCGGGTCGTCGGCCTCCGTGTCCAGCCGGGCGGCGATCGTGTCGACGGTCAGCCAGAAGACCATGTCCTCGCCGGGCGGCGGTACGTCCGTCGCGCCGTTCTCGGCGAGCCAGACGCGGGCGAGGCCGCCGAGCTGCGGGTCGTCGAGGACCTCGCGGAGCGCGGGCTCGGCCTCGGGGCCGACGAGGGACAGCGTCTGCTGGCAGACGAGGCGGCGCCCCGGCGCCTCCTCGTCCGCGCCGCGCGCGGCGGCGAGCAGCTCGCGGGCCGCGTCGAGCGGGGTGCGGCGGGCGAGCCACAGCTCGGCCTCGGCGCGCACGGCGAAGCCGGGGTGGCCAGGGAGCGCCGCGAGGAGGTCGGTGGCGGAGGACTCGGCGAGGTCGCCGACGGCCGGGGCGTCGATGCCGGCGTCGAGCATGCGGGACCGTACGGCGAAGAGGCCGAGCGGGGTGAGGGCCACCATGCCGTAGCGGCTGACGTCCTCCTCCTCGGGGAGGTCGGAGGTCACGCCGTCGACGGACTCCCGGATGTGGCCCTCGCCGTCGACGACCTCGATCAGGGACTCGTCCACCGGCTGGTAGCGCACCAGGCCGGTCGGCGCGAGGATCCGGAACTGGTCGTCCAGGCGCATCATCGCGTCGGAGACCTCTTCCAGGACGTCGTCCGTGGGCTCGTCCATGTCATCCGGGACGATCATGGAGGCGGCGAGCGCGGGCAGCGGGACGGGGCGGTCGGGCGAGCCCTCGTCGAGCGCGGTCAGCAGGTAGAGGTTGCCGAGGACGCCGTCGAGGAAGTCGGCCTCCTCCTCGGGGTTCCAGTCGATCGCGTCGAGGTCGAGGTCGCCGTCGCCGCTCTCGGAGAGCTGCTCGACGAGGTCGCCCAGGTCGGGCGCGGCGGCATCGGCCAGGACGGTCTCCAGGCCGCCGAGCCACAGGTCCAGGATGTCCTGGGGGCTGCCGGAGGTGAGCGTGGCCAGTTCCTCGCCGGCGACGGCCGTGCCGTGGGGCTCGTCGGAGGAGGCGTCGGCGGGCTCGTCCGGGGACTCGGTGAATTCGACCAGGCCCGTGTCCAGCGCCAGCTGCCACGCCTCGGCCGCGTACGCCGGGCCGTCCTCGTCGTCCTCCAGGCCGAGCAGCCCGGTCGCCGTCTTCAGCTGCCCGGCGAGCAGCTCGCCGCCCGCGCCGACCGGGGTGCCCTCGCCGGCCCAGCGGGCGAGCTTCGCGGCGCGGACGAACAGCGGCGCGGACAGCGCGTCGCGCGCGAGCTCGGCGTCGGAGGGGAGCCGCACCGGCGGCATGGTCGGGCGGTCTCCTGACATCAGGGGGGCATCTCCTCGTCGTGACGGCCGCGCCGCGGTCCCGGGCGCGCAGTGCCCCACCTTAGACGGGTTTTCCGCGCCGGCTCGCGCGTCGCGGAGCCCGTTACCGGCGGTTCGTCCACGGGTTGCCCGCCAACCCTTGACAACTGGCCGGAATTCAGCGGACATTGACGCGCGTAGATCGCCTGTCGCTCGGATGACGGCGGGTGATCTCATCCGATCGGCATCCCGGTCGCCCCCTCATCGTTCCCACCGGAGGACTTTGTGCTGTCCCATCGCCGCCGTGCCACGACCGTCGGCTCCCTCATAGCCGGCGCGCTCGCGGCCGGGCTGATCGCCCCGGCCCAGTCCGCGAGCGCCGCCGACGCCGGTGTCCGCGTCCACGACATCCAGGGCACCACGCGTATCTCGCCGTTCGCCGGCAAGCAGGTCACGGACGTACCGGGCATCGTCACGGCCGTGAAGAACTTCGGCTCGGCGCGCGGCTTCTGGGTCCAGGACCCCCACCCGGACCGCGACGAGGCCACCAGCGAGGCGATCTTCGTCTTCACCGGCGCGACCGCCCCGGCCGTCGCCGTCGGCGACTCCGTGCTCGTCTCCGGCACCGTCACCGAGTACTACCCCGGCGGCGAGGCGGCGGGCGGCCAGTCGGTCACCCAGCTGACCAAGCCCACCGTGACCGTGCGGTCCTCCGGCAACGCCCTGCCCGCCGCCGTCCGGCTGAACGCCGCCGCCCTTCCGTCCCGCTACGCGCCCGACGCGCACGGCGGTTCGATCGAGAAGCTGCCGCTGAAGCCCCGCCGCTACGCGCTGGACCGGCTGGAGTCCCTGGAGGGCATGCGGGTCGAGGTCGTCGACGCCCCCGTCGTCGGTGCCACCAGCGAGTACAAGGACCTGTGGGTCACCGCGGCGCCCCGCCACAACCGCACCGGGCGCGGCGGCACCCTCTACGGCTCCTACGCCGACCCCAACGCCGGCCGGGTGAAGGTCGCCTCCCTGCTCCCCTACGCCCAGCACCCCTTCCCGGTCGCGAACGTCGGTGACGAGCTCTCCGGGGTCACGGCGGGCCCGCTCGACTACGACAACCACGGCGGCTACACCATCCAGGCCACCCAACTGGGCGCGCTCGCCGACCACAAGCTCCAGCGCGAGACCACGCGCAAGCAGCGCGGCGACGAGCTGGCCGTCGCCACGTACAACGTGGAGAACCTCTCCCCCAAGACCCCGCAGGCGAAGTTCGACCGCCTCGCCGGGGCCCTGGTGACCAACCTCGCCTCGCCCGACGTCGTGGCCCTGGAGGAGGTCCAGGACAACGACGGCACGACGAACGGCGGTGTCGTGGATGCCACGCAGACGCTGAAGAAGCTCACGGACGCCATCGCCGCCGCGGGCGGTCCCGCCTACCAGTGGCGGCAGATCGACCCCGTCGACGGCAAGGACGGCGGCCAGCCTGGCGGCAACATCCGTACCGCCTTCCTCTTCAACCCGGCCCGGGTCTCCTTCAAGGACATCCCCGGCGGCGACTCCACCACGGCCGTGCGGGTTGTCCGGGAGGGCGGCAAGGCCGGCCTCTCCGCCTCCCCCGGTCGTATCCAGCCGGGCGACGCCGCCTGGACCAACAGCCGCAAGCCGCTGGCCGGCCAGTTCTCCTTCCGGGGCAAGGACGTCTTCGTCGTCGCCAACCACTTCAACTCCAAGGGCGGCGACCAGGGTCTCGACAGCCGTTTCCAGTCCCCGGCCCGGACGTCCGAGACCCAGCGGCTCCAGCAGGCGAAGCTTGTCAACGGCTTCGTCAAGCAGCTCCTCGCCGCCGACCGGAACGCCAATGTGATCGTCGCGGGCGACCTCAACGACTACCAGTTCTCCCCCGCCCTGGGCGCCCTCACCGCCGGCGGCGCCCTGACGGACCAGGTCACCCGGCTCCCCGCGAAGGAACGGTACGGCTATGTCTTCCAGGGCAACTCCCAGGTGCTGGACCACATCCTCACCAGCCGTCATGTGAGCCGCGTGGACTACGACATCGTCCACATCAACGCCGAGTTCGCCGACCAGGCGAGCGACCACGACCCGCAGGTGCTGCGCTGGAAGCCGTAGCAGTTCTTATGTGATTTGGTCAGAACATTTAAATGGACCTGTACGGTCGAAGGGCCCAGAATCCGGGGGAGGCACCCGAACCCGGAGCGTGACGCCATGCCACCCACCAAGCCCTTCGGCCGTACCGTCTGTGCGATGGTGACCCCGTTCACCGCCGACGGCGCACTCGACCTCGACGGCGCGCAGCGGCTCGCCGACCGCCTCGTCACGGAGGGCGGCTGCGACGGCCTCGTCCTCAGCGGCACCACCGGCGAGTCGCCGACCACCACCGACACGGAGAAGAGCGCCCTCGTCACGGCCGTCGTCGAGGCCGTGGGCGACCGCGCCCGGATCACGGCCGGGGTGGGGTCGGCCGACACCCGGCACACCGCCGGACTGGCCCGGGCCGCCGAACGGGCCGGCGCGCACGGCGTCCTGGTCGTCACCCCGTACTACAGCAGGCCGCCGCAGGAGGACATCGCGGAGCACTTCCGCACGGTGGCCGACGCGGTGGGCATCCCGGTGATGCTCTACGACATCCCGGGCCGCACGGGCACCCGCATCGAGCCCGACACCATGCTGCGACTGGCCGAGCACCCGCGCATCGCCGGGGTCAAGGACTGCGCGTACGACCTGCTCGGCAGCTCGAAGGTGATCGCGGCAACGGGCCTCGCCTACTACTCCGGCTGCGAGGAACTCAACCTTCCGCTGCGTGCGGTGGGAGGAACGGGCTATGTCAGCACCGTGGCCAACGTCGCGGGCCCGGCGCTGGCCGCCGTGCTGGACGCGTTCGACCGCGGCGAGAACGCGGAGGCGACCCGGCTCCACCAGCGCGTCCTGCCCCTGGCGGAACAGATGATGGCCGCGGGCCTCCCCGGCACGGTCACGGCGAAGGCGCTGCTGGGAGCGCTGGGCCTCCCGGGCGGGGCGGTGCGGGCGCCGCTGCGTGCGGCGTCGAAGGAGCGCACCGAGGCGCTGCTGGAGGCGTACAAGGAAGCGATCGGCGTGGGCGGGCGGTAATCCTGCCCGCCCGGGCGTCCGGGAAGGGGCGGGTGGGGCGGGTGGGGCGGGGTGCGAGCCCCGCCCCGGCCGCCTCAGTCGTTGCTGTGGAGGATCTCGTTGAGCCCGCCCCACGTGCTCTTGTACGGGCGGGCCTCGACGGCGCCCGTGGTGGAGTTGCGGCGGAAGAGGATGTTGTCGGCGCCGGAGAGCGTCAGGGCCTTGACGATCTCGCCGTCCGGCATCGTGACCCGGGTGCCGGCGGTGACGTAGAGGCCCGCCTCGACGACGCACTCGTCGCCCAGCGCGATACCGATGCCCGACTCGGCGCCGAGCAGGCAGCGCTCGCCGATGGAGATGATCTGCTTGCCGCCACCGGACAGGGTGCCCATGGTGGAGGCGCCGCCACCGATGTCGGTGCCGTCGCCGACGACGACGCCCGCGCTGATCCGGCCCTCGACCATGGAGGTGCCGAGCGTACCGGCGTTGAAGTTGACGAAGCCCTCGTGCATGACGGTGGTGCCGGAGCCCAGGTGGGCGCCCAGGCGGACCCGGTCGGCGTCGGCGATGCGGACGCCGGAGGGGACCACGTAGTCGGTCATGCGCGGGAACTTGTCGACGCTGGTGACCTGGAGGTGGAGGCCCTCGGCGCGGGCGGCGAGGCGCGCGGCCTCGACCCGGTCGACGGGGACCGGGCCCAGCGAGGTCCAGGCGACGTTGGCGAGCAGGCCGAAGACGCCGTCGAGGCTCTGGCCGTGCGGCTTGACCAGACGGTGGGAGAGCAGGTGCAGTCGCAGGTAGGCGTCGTGCGCGTCGGCCGGCTTGTCGTCGAGCGAGGCGATGACCGTGCGGACGGCGACGACCTCGACCCCGCGGCGCGGGTCCGGGCCCACGGCCTTGAGGGCGCCCTCGCCGAGCAGCTCCGCGGCCCGCTCGGCGGTCAGCCGCTCGGTGCCGGCCGGGCCGGGAGCGTCGGTCAGCTCGGGGGCCGGGAACCAGGTGTCGAGGACGGTACCGTCCTCGGCGAGGGTGGCGAGGCCGGCGGCGACGGCGCCGGTGGTACGGGAAGCGGTGGCAACAGCATCGGTCATGTCCGGAAACCTAACCGGACCGGCCCGTCCAAGGCGAACCGGCCGCCCCTCCCCACCCCTTACCGGCCCCTCGGCGCTCCGCTCACACGGATGGCGCAGCCCCGCCAGCCGGTCGGCCGCGCTCGCGTCGCCCGCGCGGATGAACCGGCATATCCAGTGGAGTGGGCGCTCCCGCCCGCTCCACTGTCCCGTCGTGAACGGATGCCGCATGAGACAGCTCCGACGCTGCCTGACCACGGCCCTGGTCCTGGCCCTCCCGCTCACCGCCGCCCCGTTCGCGGCGGCCGACCACGGCCCCGGGCGCCCGGGGCACCGGGCGCCGCTGCGCAGGACGGCCGGCGAGCCGGTGCCCGCGCACTACATCGTCACCCTGCGCAAGGGCGCCAGCCCGCGCACGCTGACGAGCGTGCTGGGCGTCGTCCCGGACCGCATCTACACCCACACCCTGACCGGCTTCGCCGCCCGGCTCACCCCGCAGCAGCTGGAGGCCGTGCGCAGCTCCCCGGAGGTCGAGGCCGTCGAGGAGGACGCGGTCTACGCCCAGGCGGCCGAGGGCCCCCCGTCCATACGTTCCCGGGCGGCGACGGACTCCTGGGGCCTGGACCGCGTGGACCAGCGCAGTCTCCCCCTGGACGGCCGGTTCACCGTCAACGGCACCGGTGAGGGCGTCACCGCCTACATCATGGACACCGGCATCGACTACTCCCATCCCGACTTCGGCGGCCGCGCCCGCAAGGGCGTCGACGAGGTCACCTCGGGCGGCGACGGCCGTGACTGCGCGACCGGCAGCGGCCACGGCACGCATGTGGCGGGGGTGGTGGGCAGCGCGACATACGGCGTGGCGCGCCGGGCGTCCCTGGTCAGTGTGCGGGTGCTGGACTGCGCCGGGCGGGGTACGACGTCGGCCATCGTGTCGGGCTTCGAGTACGTGGCCACGAGCGCGCCGCCCGCCTCGGTCCTCAACGCGTCCCTCGTCGGCCCGGTGTCGCAGGCCATGGACAACGCCGCCAACAGCGTCGCCGCCAAGGGGACGCCGGCGCTGGTCGCGGCCGGCAATTCCAACGACAGCGCCTGCAACCACTCCCCCGCCGCCGCCCTCCAGGCCCTGGCCGTGGGCGCGACCAACCGCATGGACCAGATGACGGACTTCACCAGCTACGGGCCGTGCGCGCGGATCCTCGCCCCGGGCGAGGAGATCCTCTCGCTGCGGGTGGGTGGCGGCACCACCACCAAGAGCGGCACCTCGCAGGCCACCCCGTTCGTCACGGGCGCCGCGGCCCTGTACAAGGCGCAGAACCCCGCCGCGAGCTCGGCGACGGTCGTCAACTGGCTCATCTCGCAGTCCACCAAGGACGTGGTGACGGATGTGAAGCCGGGCACGCCGAACCGGCTGCTGTACACGGGCAGCCTCTGACGGACAATCGTGGGAATCCATGCCGCCGGCGCCAGGGAATCCAACGATGAATCATCTGCCGTCCGAGGCACGGCCGCACGCGGCGACCTTCATGGGCTGGCCACCGGCCGGCCCGGTCTGGGGCGAGTGGACGGCCGCCGTGCGCGAGGACATCGTCGGCATCGCCCGTACGATCGCCGACTACGAGCCGGTCATGATGCTCGCTTCCCCGGGCGATGACGCGGACGCCCACCGGGCGTGCGGCGGCGCGGCGAGGATCATACGGATGCCGGTGGACGACCTCTGGCTGCGCGACTCCGGGCCGGTGTTCGTCACCGGCGAGGACGGGACGGTCTCCGGCGTCGATCTCGGCTTCAACGGCTGGGGCGGCAAGCAGGGGCACTCCCGGGACGGCCTGGTGGCCCGCCGTCTGCTGGAGTTGCTCGGCGTCCCGCGGATCGAGGCGCCCCTGGTGGCCGAGGGCGGCTCCCTGGAGACCGACGGCGACGGCACGTTGCTCGTCACGGAGAGCTCGCTGGTCAACGACAACCGCAACCCGGGCCGGACCCGCGACGACATCGAGCGGGATCTCGTCCGGCTGCTCGGCGTCCGGAAGGTCATCTGGCTTCCGGGTGTGCGCGGCGAGGACATCACCGACTGCCACGTCGACGCCCTCGCGCGCTTCGCCGGGCCCGCCACCGTGCTCCTCAGCCGCCCGCCCGCGGGCACGGCGCCCGATGTGTGGACGCGGGTGTACGAAGAGGCCCGCGCGGCCCTGGAGTCGGCCACCGACGCCCGGGGCCGCGCCCTGGAGATCATCGAGCTCCCGGAGCCCGACCCGGCCGCCCTGGGCGAGCGGGGCGAGGACTTCCTGGGCTCCTACGTCAACTACTACGTGGCGAACGGCGCCGTGGTCGTCCCGCGCTTCGGCGACCGCGGCGCCGACGAGGAGGCGGCCTCCATCATCGGCTCCCTCCACCCGGGCCGCGAGGTGCGCACCGTCGCCATCCCCACGCTCGCCGAGGGCGGCGGCGGCATCCACTGCGCCACACAGCAGCGGCCCGCCTCCTGACGGTTCAGGAGGCGGGCCGGCCGCTGTCGAAGGCGTGTCGCTCAGACGTTGAAGCCCAGCGCGCGGAGCTGCTCGCGGCCCTCGTCGGTGATCTTGTCGGGGCCCCACGGCGGCATCCAGACCCAGTTGATCCGGAGCTCGTTGACGATGCCGTCGGTCACCGACTTCGCCTGGTCCTCGATGACGTCGGTCAGCGGGCAGGCCGCGGACGTCAGGGTCATGTCGAGGGTGGCGATGTTGGCGTCGTCGATGTGGATGCCGTAGATCAGGCCGAGGTTGACCACGTCGATGCCCAGCTCGGGGTCGACCACGTCGTAGAGGGCCTCGCGGACCTCCTCCTCGGTGGCCGGCTTGGTGGTCACCTCGCCGGCCGCCTCTGTGGTGGCGTCTGCGTTGTCGCTCATGCGGTCTTCCTCTCAGCGCCCTCGCCCAGCGCCTGGGCGGTCGCGTCCTTCCATGCCATCCAGCTCAGCAGAGCGCACTTGACGCGTGCGGGGTACTTGGAGACGCCGGCGAACGCGACGGCGTCCTCCAGCACCTCCTCCATCGCGTCGTCCGGCTCGATCCGGCCCTTGGACTGCATCAGCTCCAGGAAGGTCTCCTGGATCCGGCGGGCCTCGTCGAGGTCCTTGCCGACCAGCAGCTCGTTGAGCACCGAGGCGCTCGCCTGGCTGATGGAGCAGCCCTGACCCTCGTAGGAGACGTCCTCGATCGTCTCACCGGACATCCGCACGCGCAGCGTGATCTCGTCGCCGCAGGTGGGGTTGACGTGGTGGACCTCGGCGTCGCCGTCCCGCAGGCCGCGCCCGTGGGGATTCTTGTAGTGGTCCAGGATCACGTCCTGGTACATCGAATCAAGCTTCACAGTCAGCCCTTGTCACCCGAAGAAGTTCCGTACGTGCTCCAGGCCCTCGATCAGCGCGTCGACCTCGCCGGGCGTGGAGTACAGGTAGAACGACGCTCGCGTGGTCGCCGGAATTCCGTAGCGCAGGCAGACGGGGCGTGCGCAGTGGTGTCCGACCCGGACCGCGATGCCCTGCTCGTCGAGGACCTGGCCCACGTCGTGCGGGTGGATGTCGCCGAGGGTGAAGGAGACGGCGGCGCCGCGGTCCTCGGCCGTGGTGGGGCCGATGATCCGCAGGTCCGGGACCTCCTGGAGGCGCCGGATCGCATACTCCGTGATCACGTGCTCGTGACGGGCGATGTTCTCCATGCCGATGGAGGTGAGGTAGTCCACCGCGGCACCCAGGCCCACGGCCTGGGCGATCGGGGGCGTACCGGCCTCGAACTTGTGCGGCGCGGGGGCATAGGTGGAGGAGTGCATCGAGACGGTCTCGATCATCTCGCCGCCGCCGAGGAACGGCGGGAGGTCCTCCAGCAGCTCCTGGCGGCCCCACAGCACGCCGATGCCGTCCGGGGCGCACATCTTGTGGCCGGTGAAGGCCACGAAGTCGGCCTGGAGGGCCTGGACGTCCAGGGGCATGTGCGGCGCGGCCTGGGAGGCGTCGATGACGACGAGCGCGCCGACCTCCTGGGCGCGGCGGACGATCGCCTCGACCGGGTTGAGGGTGCCCAGGATGTTGGAGACCAGGACGAAGGACACGACCTTCGTCTTCTCCGTGATGACCTGGTCGATGTTCGACAGGTCCAGGCGGCCGTCGTCGGTGAGGCCGAACCACTTCAGCTTCGCACCCGTGCGCTGCGAGAGCAGCTGCCAGGGGACGATGTTGGAGTGGTGTTCCATCTCCGTGATGACGATCTCGGTGTCGTGGTCCACCCGGTAGGGCTCGTCCGCCCAGCCGAGCATGTTCGCCACGAGGTTGAGGGACTCGGAGGCGTTCTTGGTGAAGATCACCTCATCGCGGGACGGCGCGTTGATGAACGCGGCGACCTTGTCGCGGGCGCCTTCGTAGAGGGCGGTGGCCTCCTCGGCGAGCACGTGCACGCCGCGGTGGACATTGGCGTTGTGCCGCTCGTAGTGGGCGTTGATCACGTCCAGGACCTGGCGCGGCTTCTGCGAGGTCGCCGCGTTGTCCAGGTAGATGAGCTTCTTGTCGCCGTGGACCACACGGTCCAGGATCGGGAAGTCCTTACGGATCGCGTCGGTGTCCAGCAGGCCCGGCAGCAGTATCGTCACGCCGTTACGCCACCCTTCACGTACGCCTCGTAGCCCTCGTTCTCCAGCTTGTCCGCGAGCTCGGCGCCACCGGACTCCACGACGCGGCCGTTCGCGAAGACGTGCACGAAGTCGGGCTTGATGTAGCGCAGGATCCGCGTGTAGTGCGTGATCAGCAGCGTGCCGACCTCGCCGGTGGAACGGACGCGGTTGACGCCCTCGGAGACGATGCGCAGGGCGTCGACGTCCAGGCCGGAGTCGGTCTCGTCGAGGATGGCGATCTTCGGCTTGAGGAGCTCCAGCTGAAGGATCTCGTGGCGCTTCTTCTCACCACCGGAGAAGCCCTCGTTGACGTTGCGCTCGGCGAAGGCCGGGTCCATCTGCAGCTGCTCCATCGCCGCCTTGACCTCCTTCACCCAGGTACGCAGCTTGGGGGCCTCGCCGCGCACGGCGGTGGCGGAGGTGCGCAGGAAGTTGGAGACGGAGACGCCGGGGACCTCGACCGGGTACTGCATGGCGAGGAAGACACCGGCGCGGGCGCGCTCGTCGACGGACATCTCCAGGACGTTCTCGCCGTCGAGGGTGACGGTGCCGCCGGTGATCGTGTACTTGGGGTGACCGGCCAGGGAGTAGGCCAGGGTGGACTTGCCGGAGCCGTTGGGGCCCATGATGGCGTGGGTCTCGCCCTGCTTCACGGTCAGGTCGACGCCCTTGAGGATCTCCCGGGAGCCGTTCTCGGCCTCGACGGAAACGTGCAGGTCGTGAATCTCAAGCGTAGCCATGGGGAACTCAGGACTCCTGGGTGACGGAGACGAGCACATCGTCCCCTTCGATCTTGACGGGGTAAACGGGGACGGGCTGCGTCGCGGGGAGGCAGTCGGGCTTGCCGGTGCGCAGGTCGAAGCTGGAGCCGTGCAGCCAGCACTCGATGTGGCAGTTCTCCACCTCGCCCTCGGAGAGGGAGACGTTCGCGTGCGAGCAGATGTCGTTGATCGCGAACACCTCGCCCTCGGTGCGGACGATGGACACCGGGGTGCCGTCGACCTCGACGCGCTTGGGCGTGTCCTCCTCGAGCTCGCCGAGGGAGGCCACCTTCACGAATTCGCTCATGCGACCGCCGCCTTCAGCTCTTCCTCGATCTTGGCGATGAGGCGCTCCTCCAGCTCGGGGATGCCGATCTGCTGGACGAGCTCGGCGAAGAAGCCGCGGACGACCAGGCGGCGGGCCTCGTGCTCCGGGATGCCTCGGGCCATCAGGTAGAAGAGCTGCTCGTCGTCGAAGCGGCCGGTCGCCGAGGCGTGGCCGGCGCCGACGATCTCACCGGTCTCGATCTCCAGGTTGGGGACCGAGTCGACGCGGGCGCCGTCGGTGAGGACGAGGTTGCGGTTGAGCTCGTAGGTGTCGGTGCCCTCCGCCTCCGCACGGATGAGGACGTCGCCGATCCACACCGCGTGAGCGTCCTTGCCCTGCAGCGCGCCCTTGTAGACGACGTTGCTGCGGCAGTGCGGAGTGTCGTGGTCGACGAAGAGACGGTGCTCCTGGTGCTGACCGTTGTCGGTGAAGTACAGACCGTAGAGCTCGGCCTCGCCGCCGGGGGCGCCGTAGACGACCCGGGGGTGGAGGCGGACCAGGTCGCCGCCGAAGGTGACGATCACGGACTTGAAGGAGGCGTCACGGCCGACCAGCGCGGTGTGCTGGGCGGCGTGGACGGCGGTGTCGTCCCAGTCCTGGACGGAGACGACGGTGAGCTTGGCGCCGTCGCCGATGAGGTACTCGACGTTGGCGGCGAGGGTGGCGTCACCGGTGTGGTCGATGACGACGACGGCCTCGGCGAAGGCGCCGATCTCGACGACCGCGTGACCGAAGGCCACGCCGCCCTGGCCGCGCACGGAGATCCGCACGGGCTCGGAGAGCACGGTGTCCTTGGGGATCGAGACGACCGAGGCCTTCTCGAAGGAGCTGTACGCCTGGGCGGCGACCCGGTCGACCGGCTTGCCGGACCGGCCCAGCCGGGCGTCGTCCCGGCCGACGGTCTCCACGGTCACGCCCTCGGGGGCCTCGACCTCGACCTTGACGCCGGCGCCGTTCGCCACCGCCGTGCCGTCGTGCAGACCGCGCAGGCGCTGGAGCGGGGTGAACCGCCACTCCTCCTCGCGGCCGTGGGGCACGGGGAAATCGGCGACGTCGTACGAGGCGGGCGCGCTCACTCGCGCGTCGATGGGCTGCCGGGGGCCGCCCACCTGGATGGCGCCGTCGGTCGTGCTGCCGGCGGGAGTGTTGTCAGCCATGGCTGTCGTCGTGCTCTCTTCCTGTCACAAAGGGTTCGCTGCGATGGGGCGGTGGCGGCGGCTAGCCGACGGAGCCTTCCATCTGCAGCTCGATCAGCCGGTTGAGCTCCAGCGCGTACTCCATGGGCAGCTCGCGGGCGATCGGCTCGACGAAGCCACGCACGATCATCGCCATGGCCTCGTCCTCGGACAGACCACGGCTCATCAGGTAGAAGAGCTGGTCGTCGCTGACCTTGGAGACGGTCGCCTCGTGACCCATGGAGACGTCGTCCTCACGGACGTCGACATACGGGTAGGTGTCCGACCGGGAGATCGTGTCCACGAGGAGAGCGTCACAGAGCACGTTCGACTTCGAGCCGTGCGCGCCCTCGCCGATCTCGATCAGGCCACGGTAGGAGGTGCGGCCGCCGCCTCGCGCCACCGACTTGGAGACGATGTTGGAGGAGGTGTTCGGCGCCATGTGGACCATCTTCGCCCCGGCGTCCTGGTGCTGCCCCTCGCCGGAGAACGCGATGGAGAGGGTCTCGCCCTTGGCGTGCTCGCCCATCAGGTAGACGGCCGGGTACTTCATCGTCACCTTCGAGCCGATGTTGCCATCGACCCACTCCATGGTCGCGCCCTCATACGCCACGGCGCGCTTGGTGACCAGGTTGTAGACGTTGTTCGACCAGTTCTGGATCGTCGTGTAGCGGCAGCGGCCGCCCTTCTTCACGATGATCTCCACCACCGCGCTGTGCAGCGAGTCCGAGGAGTAGATCGGCGCGGTGCAGCCCTCGACGTAGTGGACGTAGGCGTCCTCGTCGACGATGATCAGCGTCCGCTCGAACTGGCCCATGTTCTCCGTGTTGATCCGGAAGTAGGCCTGGAGCGGGATGTCGACGTGGACACCCTTGGGGACGTAGATGAACGAGCCACCCGACCACACGGCGGTGTTCAGCGAGGCGAACTTGTTGTCACCCACCGGGATCACCGTGCCGAAGTACTCCTGGAAGAGCTCCGGGTGCTCCTTCAGCGCGGTGTCGGTGTCCAGGAAGATGACGCCCTGCTCCTCCAGGTCCTCACGGATCTGGTGGTAGACGACCTCGGACTCGTACTGCGCGGCGACACCGGCGACCAGGCGCTGCTTCTCCGCCTCGGGGATACCCAGCTTGTCGTAGGTGTTCTTGATGTCCTCCGGCAGGTCCTCCCAGGAAGCGGCCTGCTTCTCGGTCGAGCGCACGAAGTACTTGATGTTGTCGAAGTCGATACCGGTCAGGTCCGAGCCCCAGGTCGGCATGGGCTTCTTGTCGAAGAGCCGCAGGCCCTTCAGGCGGAGCTTGAGCATCCACTCGGGCTCGGACTTCTTCGCCGAGATATCGCGGACGACCTCCTCGGAGAGGCCGCGCTTGGCCGCGGCACCGGCCTCGTCGGAGTCGGCCCAGCCGTATTCGTACGTGCCCAGGCCCTCGAGCTCAGGGTGGGCAGTCTCCGTGGGGAGAGTCATGCGGGGTTCCTCCCGGCCGTGCTGGTGGATGCGGTGGTGGTTTTGGGGATGAACGTCGTGCACACTCCGTCGCCGTGGGCGATGGTGGCAAGACGCTGCACATGTGTCCCGAGCAGGCGGGAGAAGACCTCGGTCTCCGCCTCGCACAGCTGCGGGAACTGCTCGGCGACATGGGCGACCGGGCAGTGGTGCTGGCAAAGCTGTTCGCCGACCGGTGCGCTACGCGCCGTAGCAGCGTACCCGTCCGCGGTCAATGCCCGGGCGAGAGCCTCTGTACGGCGCTCGGGGGCGACGGCCTCCAGGGCCTCGCGATACCCCTCGGCCTGTGCGGCCATCCGGGCGCGGGCGAACGCTGCGACGGCGGCCTCGCCCATCTCGCCGCCCCCGGCGGACTGGGCGATCCAGCGCAGGGCGTCCTGGGCGAGCTTGTCGTAGGCCTGGTCGAAGGCGTCCCGGCCGCAGTCGGTGAGGGCGAAGACCTTGGCGGGCCGGCCGCGGCCGCGCGCGCCGTAGACGCGCTTCTCACGGGCCTCGACGACGCCGTCGGCCACGAGGGTGTCGAGGTGCCGGCGGACGGCGGCGGAGGTCAGCTCCAGCCGCACGGCCAGCTCGGCGGCGGTGGAAGGCCCGTGGTCGAGGATGGACCGGGCGACGCGATTGCGGGTGCCGTGCTGCTCGTCATGAGCGCGCAGCTCGGGAGCCGGCGCTTCCCGCGACGGTGCGGGCAGGGCCGGGCGCGACCCGGCGGCCGCCTCGGCCACGGGGCTGTGTGAAGCCTCGCCCGCGTATTTCACAACACCATTGTTGCGTAATTGCCCGAAGGGCGACAAGCTCCACCGGGTCACGGAACGGTGGCTTTGATCACTTAGGGTCACCTAACCGAGCCCCCCGCCGGGGTCCGTTCCGCCCCGCCCTCCGTACACTTCCCCGCATGCATGAAGAGCCCGCGGTCGAGGTCCACGGCCTGGTCAAGCGGTACGGGACGAAAACCGCGGTGAACGGTCTCGACCTGACCGTCGCGCGCGGCGGCGTGACCGCCGTCCTCGGCCCCAACGGCGCCGGAAAGACCACCACCATCGAGACCTGCGAGGGCTACCGGCGGCCCGACGCCGGCACCGTCCGCGTCCTCGGCCTGGACCCCCTCGCCGACGCCGCCGGCCTGCGCCCACGCGTCGGAGTGATGCTCCAGAGCGGCGGCGTCTACGCGGGCGCGCGCGCCGCGGAGATGCTGCGCCACACCGCGTCCCTCCACGCCCACCCCCTGGACGTGGGCATGCTGATCGAGCGGCTCGGGCTGGGCGACTGCGGCCGTACGACGTACCGCAGGCTCTCCGGCGGCCAGCAGCAGCGCCTCTCGCTCGCCATGGCCGTCGTCGGCCGCCCCGAGCTGGTCTTCCTCGACGAGCCGACGGCCGGCCTCGACCCGCAGGCCCGCCGCGCCACCTGGAACCTGGTGCGCGAGCTGCGCGCCGACGGCGTCACGGTCGTCCTGACCACGCACTACATGGACGAGGCGGAACAGCTCGCCGACGACGTCGCCATCATCGACGGCGGCAAGGTCATCGCCCAGGGCAGCCCGGAGGAGCTCTGCAAGGGCGGCGCCGAGAACACCCTGCGCTTCAGCGGCCGGCCCGGCCTGGACCTCGCCTCGCTCCTCAAGGCGCTGCCCGCCGACTCCGCCGCCGCCGAGCCGGCCCCCGGGTCGTACCGCGTCAACGGCACGGTCGACCCGCAGCTGCTCGCGACGGTGACGTCGTGGTGCGCCCAGCACGGGGTCATGCCGGACCGCATAACGGTCGAGCGGCACACGCTCGAGGACGTCTTCCTCGAACTCACCGGTAGGGAGCTGCGCGCATGACCGCCACCGGCACCTTCGCCCCCCGGCCCGGGGCCGCGCCACTGTCGCGGATGATCCGCGCGCAGGCCGCGCTGGAGACCCGGATGCTGCTGCGCAACGGTGAGCAGCTGCTGCTCACCGTCGTCATCCCGACCCTGCTGCTGGTGCTCTTCAGCGCTGTCGACATCGTCGACACCGGCCCCGGCAAGGCCGTCGACTTCCTGACACCGGGCGTCCTGGCGCTCGCCGTGATGTCCACGGCCTTCACCGGGCAGGCCATCGCGACGGGCTTCGAGCGCCGCTACGGCGTGCTCAAGCGGCTCGGCGCGTCCCCGCTGCCGCGCTGGGGGCTGATGACCGCGAAGACGGCCTCGGTGCTGGTCACCGAGGTCCTTCAGATCACGCTGCTGACGGTCATCGCGTTCGCGCTCGGCTGGTCGCCGCACGGCAACCCGCTGGCCGTCGTCCTGCTGCTCGTCCTGGGAACGGCCGCGTTCTCCGGGCTGGGCCTGCTGATGGCCGGGACGCTCAAGGCCGAGGCGACGCTCGCGGCGGCCAACCTGGTCTTCCTGCTCCTGCTGGTCGGCGGCGGCGTGATCGTCCCGCTGGAGAAGTTCCCGGGCGCCGTCCGCACGGCGCTGGAGGCGCTGCCCATCTCCGCGCTCTCCGGCGGCCTGCGCGACGTGCTGCGCGACGGCGCGGGCATGCCCTGGGCCGACCTCGGCATCCTCACCGTCTGGGCCGTCCTGGGCCTGGGCGCGGCCGCGCGGTTCTTCCGCTGGGAGTAGGACGCGCCCGGGGCACATCGGGACCCTCGTGAATCCGTGCACAAGCGTCCCCTTACGATGACTTCCGTGCCGAAAACGCTGAACCCCCTCCAGCTCGTCGCCGACCGCTGGCAGCCCTCCGCCCGCTTCGTCGAGCGGGCCGCGCTCGCCTGTGTGGTCATGTCCGTGATCATCGTCGTGACGGGCGGCGCGGTGCGGCTCACCCAGTCCGGGCTCGGCTGCCCCACCTGGCCGACCTGTACCGAGGACAGCCTGACGCCCACGCCCGCGATGGGCATCAACGGCGTCATCGAGTTCACCAACCGCATGCTGACCTATGTGCTGTGCGCGGTGGTCAGTGTGGCGATCGTGGCGGCACGCGCGCGTGCCCCGCGCCGCCGCAGCCTGACGAAGCTCGGCTGGGCCCAGTTCTGGATCGTCGCGAGCAACGGCATCATCGGCGGCATCACCGTGCTGACGGGCCTCAACCCGTACATCGTCGCCGCGCACTTCCTGGCGGCGACCTCGCTGCTGACGGTGGCCACGATCATGTGGCTGCGGACCCGTGAGGGCGACGACGAGCCGCGCGACGTGGTGGCCCGTCCGGTGCGCCAGCTCGGCTGGGTGCTGGTCGTCGCGAGCGCCCTGCTGATCGTGGCGGGCACGGTGGTCACCGGCTCGGGCAGGCACGCGGGCGACGCCTCCAAGGACGTCCACCGCATCCCTCTGGACTGGCACGAGGTCACCCAGCTGCACGTCGACTTCGTCTACATCGTCATCGGCCTCACCGTGGCGCTGTGGTTCGCGCTGCGGGCCGTGAAGTCCCCCGGGGGGCCGCGCCGCAGGGTCGTCGAGCTGTTCGTCGTGATCATGCTCCAGGGCACGATCGGCTATGTGCAGTACTTCAACGACTCGCCCGAGGTGATCGTCGGCACCCATATGCTCGGCTCCTGCCTGATGTGGGTCGCCGTGCTGCGGGTCTTCCTGTCGCTGCGCGAGCGCGGCGAGGCGCCGGTGCTGCCCGCTCCCGCCGGTGAGCACGAGGCGCTTCAGACGGCCGCCGCGTCCAGCCGGTAGACCCTGCGCGCGGTGCCGGCCGCGACGAGGGAGGCGATCCGTGCCGCCTCCGCCGCCCGGCACCATCCGTCGGCCACCCAGTCGCGCATCAGCCGCTCCATGGCGCGGGTGAACAGCCGGGCGGCCACCACGTACAGCTCCGCCAGGGCCCGTGCCCCGGTCGAGAACAGCAGCTTGCCGAACGGCGCCTCGCGCAGCGTCTCCTCCGGCCGGGTCCCGACGTCCGCGTAGACGTGCGGGAAGGCGGCGGCCAGCTGGGCCGCCTGCCGCCGGTGCCAGGGGTCCGCGAGCAGCACCAGGTCCACGCCCCGGCTCGCGGTGGCCCGCAGGAAGCCGGTGAGCCGCTGCGGCCGCGCGCAGTGCAGCTGGACGGGCAGGCCCGTGGCGACCGCGCTCCACAGCAGATGACGGATCAGCACGGGGTCGTCCGGCGTGTCTCCGGTGCGGCGCGTGCGCAGCCACCGTCCGGCGGCCTCGCGCACCTCGGCCGCGTCCGGTGGGCTGTCGTCGCAGAAGGTGACGCCGGTGGCGAAGGCGGTGGCGCTTCCGGAGGCCGCGTAGAGGGCTTCGGCCGTATACGCGAGGAAGGCGTCCAAACCTCCGGTCGTGTCGGCGATCCGCGCGGCCAGCGGTTCGAGCCGGACGACCTCGTGGGCGCGGCCCTCGGCGGCGCTGGCCAGCTCGTCCGGCGAGGTGAGGGCGCCGGTGGCGCCCGCCTCCAGCAGGAACGTCCCGATGCCCGCGCCGCGCAGCAGCAGACGGCCGGCGCGGTAGGCGCCCAGTTCGCGGCGGCGGGCCAGATAGCTCACGGGCGCGCAGTGCGGCTCCAGCCCCAGCAGGGGCGGGCACCAGCGGCGTACGGCCAGGCCCGCGCGGCTGTCGAAGAAGGTGGTGCCGGGCGGCGCGGGCCCGGTGGACCCGGCGGCCTCGGCCAGATGGGTCTCGAACTCCCCGAGCCCCAGATCCGTGTGGACGGCGCCGTGGCTGTACTGGTCGACGAGCGGCGGTATGCCGCCGTCCATCCTGCCGTCCATCGCGCCCCCTCCTCGCCGGTCCCCACCGCGCGGCGCCGGGGCGCCGCTCCCGGTGGGTCTAACGGACGAGGGGGCCGTCAGTTATCGCCGGGGTTCCTCGGCCCGCCGATCTGGATGCCGGCCATACGGGACCACTCGTAGGGGCCCGTACGCACCTTGGCGGCCATCTCCCCGTCGAAGTCGTCGTGGAGGGTGATCCCGGCGAGCTCGGCCGCCTGCCGCGCGGTCTCGAAGTCGCGGGCGACGAGGTTGCCCCATTCGCCGTTGGCGCCGACGAGGGCGATCCGGGTGGTGCCGCGGGCGATGTGCGCGAGCTGGCCCTCCGCGCCACCGCCGTGGCTCTTGGCGAAAGCGGTGATCTGCTTCGCCAGTTTCGCAGCCTGCTTGTTCGCAGCCTGCTTGTCGGCTGCCTGCTTGGTGTCTGCCATGGCCAGGATGCTACCGACGGGTAGCACAAACGGCGATGGGCGGCGCGGGTGGCTTTGGCCACCCGCGCCGCCCACCGGACGGTCCGCGGTCCTAGCGCAGGAACGGGTCGATCGCGACCGCAGTGAACAGCAGCGACACATAGGTGATCGACCAGTGGAACAGCCGCATCTCCTTGAGCTTCGCGCCCGTGACGCCCGCCTTGGCGCGGGACTGGAGGGCGTGGGCCTCCTTCAGCCAGAAGGCGCCGCACAGCACGGCGACGGCCGTGTAGAACCAGCCGGTGTAGCCCAGCGGCTGGAGGAGCAGCGACACGCCGACCATCACCCAGCTGTAGAGGACGATCTGCTTGGCCACGGCCTTGTTGCCCGCGATGACCGGCAGCATCGGCACGCCGACGCGCTCGTAGTCGTCCTTCACCTTCATCGACAGCGGCCAGTAGTGCGGCGGCGTCCAGAAGAAGATGACGAGGAAGAGGATCAGGGAGGCCCAGGAGACCTCGTTCTTCACCGCGGACCAGCCGATGATGACCGGCAGGCAGCCCGCGATGCCGCCCCAGACGATGTTCTGCGCGGTACGCCGCTTGAGGATCATCGTGTAGACGACGACGTAGAACGCGTTGGCGCCGAGCGAGAGCATCGCCGACAGGGGGTTGACCAGGAACCAGAACCACACTGTGGAGCCGACGGTCAGCGCGGAGGCGAAGACCAGGCACTCGCGGGGCGAGACCATGCCCGTGACCAGCGGACGCTGGGACGTACGGTCCATCATCGCGTCGATGTCGCGGTCGTAGTACATGTTGAACGCACCCGCGCCACCGGCGGACAGGTAGCCGCCGACGCAGGTGGCCAGCACCAGCCACAGGTCCGGGACGCCCTGGGCCGCGAGGAACATCACCGGCACCGTCGTCATCAGCAGCAGCTCGATGACGCGCGGCTTCGTCAGTGCCACGAAACCCTTGACCCGGGCCCCGAACGGCCGGTGACCAGGGCTCTCGACGAGCACCCCCGCAGGACGGGATTCGACGGCCGTCACGCACACCCCTGAGAGAGATAAGGCCAGCAAGCTCGTCCGGGCGTGAAATCCCGGGTAAAGGCTTGCGCGTACTACGCCACTCTAGACGCAGGGGACAGCGGGGCCTCCGCCGGGGTGGGCTCGTGTTGAGGCGCCGGGTCCACCGGGCCGAACGGGGCCGAACCCCGGCAGAACGGTCCCCTCCGGGAGGCGGGCGGGCGCCGGGCCCGGCAGGCTGGAGTGGAGGCCCCCGCACCGGGGAGGGAATGATTCCCCTCCGGGTGCGGTTGCCCGGGTCGGCGATCAGATGATCGAGGATCGCTCGACGCGAACTCGACGATCAAATGAGAGCCGCACGGCCCGACTGTGAGTCGAAAAAACGCCCGTCCAGGCGGGGGTAGGCTCGTCAGCGCCGCGTCGTGGCGGAACATACCGCCCCCGGCAGATCGCATATGTGGAGAGGAGCCCTGATCCGAGGGTGAGCACCAAGCCGACCACCACAGACCTCGAATGGACCGAACTGGACCAGAGGGCCGTCGATACCGCCCGCGTCCTGGCCATGGACTCCGTGCAGAAGGTCGGCAACGGCCATCCCGGCACGGCCATGAGCCTGGCTCCCGCCGCCTATCTGCTTTTCCAGAAGCTGATGCGGCACGACCCGAGTGACGCCGACTGGGTCGGCCGGGACCGATTCGTCCTCTCCCCGGGCCACACCAGCCTGACCCTGTACACCCAGCTGTTCCTGGCGGGTTACGGGCTGGAGCTGGCGGACCTCAAGGCCTTCCGTACCTGGGACAGCAAGACCCCGGGTCACCCGGAGCACGGCCACACCGTCGGTGTGGAGACCACCACCGGCCCGCTGGGCCAGGGCATCGCCAACGCGGTGGGCATGGCCATGGCCGCCCGCTACGAGCGCGGCCTGTTCGACCCGGAGGCCCCGAAGGGCGAGTCCCCCTTCGACCACACCGTCTGGGCGATCGTCTCCGACGGCGACCTGGAGGAGGGCATCTCCGCCGAGGCGTCCTCGCTGGCCGGTCACCAGAAGCTGGGCAACCTCGTCGCCCTGTACGACGACAACCACATCTCGATCGAGGGCGACACCGAGACCGCCTTCTCCGAGGACGTCCTCAAGCGCTACGAGGCCTACGGCTGGCACGTCCAGCGCATCGAGCAGGCCCCCAACGGCGACTTCGACGTCAAGGCGCTGTACGCGGCGTTCCAGGCCGCCAAGGCCGAGACCGAGCGTCCGTCGATCATCGCGGCCCGCACGATCATCGCCTGGCCCGCCCCGAACGCCCAGAACACCGAGGCCTCGCACGGCTCGGCGCTCGGCGAGGCCGAGATCGTCGCGACCAAGAAGGTCATGGGCTTCGACCCGGAGCAGCACTTCCAGGTCGATGACGAGGTCCTGGCGCACGCCCGCCAGGTCGTCGACCGCGGCCGCGCGGCCCGTGCCGCCTGGGACAAGCAGGTCCAGGTCTGGCGCGAGGCCAACCCGGAGCGCGCCGCCGACCTCGACCGCATCACCGCGGGCGAGCTGCCCGACGGCTGGGAGAAGGCCCTCCCGGTCTTCCCGGCCGGCAAGGACGTCGCGACCCGCAAGGCGTCCGGCGAGGTCCTCAAGGCGCTGGGCGGCGTGATCCCCGAGCTGTGGGGCGGCTCCGCCGACCTCGCCGGCTCGAACAACACCACGATCGACCCGTCGTCGTCCTTCCTCCCCGAGGGCAACCCCCTCCCGGAGGCGAACCCGTACGGCCGCACGATCCACTTCGGGATCCGCGAGCACGCCATGGGCTCGACGATGAACGGCATCGCGCTGCACGGCAACACCCGCGTCTACGGCGGCACCTTCCTGGTGTTCTCCGACTACATGCGCCCGGCCGTGCGCCTGGCCGCGCTGATGAAGCTGCCGGTCACCTACGTCTGGACACACGACTCCATCGGTCTCGGCGAGGACGGCCCGACCCACCAGCCGGTCGAGCACATGGCCGCGCTGCGCGCCATCCCGGGCCTGAACATGGTCCGTCCGGCCGACGCCAACGAGACGGCCATCGCCTGGCGCGAGATCGTCAAGCGGCACACCGCCAAGCCCGCGCCGCACGGTCTGGCCCTCACCCGCCAGAACGTCCCGACGTACGAGGCCAACGAGGGCGCGGCCAAGGGCGGCTACGTCCTGTTCGACGCCGAGGGCGGCCGCCCGCAGGTGATCCTGATCGCCACCGGTTCCGAGGTCCAGCTGGCCGTCGAGGCCCGCGAGGCGCTCCAGGCCGACGGCGTCCCGACCCGCGTGGTCTCGATGCCGTCCGTCGAGTGGTTCGAGGAGCAGGACCAGGCGTACCGCGACGGCGTGCTGCTGCCGGACGTCAAGGCCCGGGTGGCCGTCGAGGCCGGTATCGGCCTGACCTGGTACCGCTACGTCGGCGAGGCCGGCCGGATCGTCTCGCTGGAGCACTTCGGCGCCTCCGCCGACTACAAGGTGCTCTACCGCGAGTTCGGCCTGACCTCGGACGCCGTGGTCGAGGCCGCCCGCGAGTCGATCGCCGACGCCGCCCGTCGCTGACGGCGCCCGCATACAACCTGTAGGAGATGCAGAACCCATGACAGACGCACTCAAGCGCCTCTCCGACGAAGGCGTCGCGATCTGGCTGGACGACCTGTCCCGCAAGCGCATCACGTCCGGCAACCTGGCCGAGCTCATCGACCAGAGCCATGTGGTGGGTGTGACGACCAACCCGTCGATCTTCCAGAAGGCGATCTCCGGTGGCGAGGGCTACGAGCAGCAGCTCACCGACCTCGCCGCCCGCAAGGTCACCGTCGACGAGGCCATCCGCATGATCACGACGGCGGACGTCCGCGACGCCGCCGACATCCTGCGCCCGGTCTTCGACGCCACCCACGGCCAGGACGGCCGGGTCTCCATCGAGGTCGACCCCCGTCTGGCCCACAACACGGTCGCCACGGTCGCCGAGGCCAAGCAGCTGGCCTGGCTGGTGGACCGCCCCAACACCCTGATCAAGATCCCGGCCACCAAGGCGGGCCTGCCGGCCATCGCCGAGGTGATCGGCAAGGGCATCAGCGTCAATGTCACGCTGATCTTCTCCCTCGAGCGCTACCGCGCGGTCATGGACGCCTACCTGACCGGTCTGGAGAAGGCCAAGGCCCAGGGCCAGGACCTGTCCCTGATCCACTCGGTCGCCTCCTTCTTCGTGTCCCGCGTGGACACCGAGATCGACAAGCGGCTGGACGCGCTGGGCACCGCCGAGGCCAAGGAGCTGCGCGGCAAGGCCGCCCTGGCCAACGCCCGCCTGGCCTACCAGGCCTACGAGGAGGTCTTCTCCTCGGACCGCTGGCTGGCCCTGGAGAAGTCCGGCGCCAACAAGCAGCGCGCCCTGTGGGCCTCGACCGGCGTCAAGGACCCGGCCTACAAGGACACGCTGTACGTGGACGACCTGGTGGCGCCGAACACGGTGAACACCATGCCGGAGGCCACCCTGGAGGCCACCGCCGACCACGGTCAGATCACCGGTGACACGGTGCGCGGCACGTACGAGCAGGCCAAGGCCGAGCTCGACGCGCTCGCGAAGCTGGGCATCTCGTACGACGAGGTCGTCCAGCTGCTGGAGGACGAGGGCGTCGAGAAGTTCGAGGCGTCGTGGAACGACCTGCTGAAGTCCACTGAGGCGGAGCTCAAGCGCCTCGCTCCGGAGGCATGAAATTGAGCAGCAGCAATCCGCTGCGTGACGCTCTGGACCGACGGCTCCCGCGTATCGCGGGGCCGTCGGGCCTGGTCATCTTTGGCGTCACGGGCGATTTGTCCCGCAAAAAGCTGATGCCCGCGGTGTACGACCTGGCCAACCGCGGCCTGTTGCCGCCGGGCTTCTCCCTGATCGGCTTCGCCCGCCGGCAGTGGGCGGACGAGGACTTCGCGCAGGTGGTGCACGACGCCGTCAAGGAGCACGCGCGCACCCCCTTCCGCGAGGAGGTCTGGCAGCAGCTGGTCCAGGGCTGCCGGTTCGTCTCGGGCGACTTCGACGACGACGACGCCTTCGACACGCTGCGCACCACCATCGAGGAGCTCGACAAGGCGCAGGGCACGGGCGGCAACTTCGCCTTCTACCTGTCCGTACCGCCGAAGTTCTTCCCCAAGGTCGTCCAGCAGCTGAAGAAGCACGGCCTGGCCGACCAGAAGGCGGGCTCCTGGCGGCGCGCCGTCATCGAGAAGCCCTTCGGTCACGACCTGAAGAGCGCCCAGGAGCTCAACCGGATCGTCCACGAGGTGTTCCCGGCCGATGCGGTCTTCCGCATCGACCACTACCTCGGCAAGGAGACGGTCCAGAACATCCTGGCGCTGCGGTTCGCCAACACCCTCTTCGAGCCGATCTGGAACCGGTCGTTCGTCGACCATGTGCAGATCACCATGGCCGAGGACATCGGCATCGGCGGCCGCGCCGGCTACTACGACGGCATCGGCGCCGCCCGTGACGTCATCCAGAACCACCTGCTCCAGCTGCTGGCGCTGACCGCGATGGAGGAGCCCGCCTCCTTCGACGCCGACGCGGTGGCCGCGGAGAAGACCAAGGTGCTGGGCGCCGTCTCGCTGCCGAAGGACCTCGGCAAGGAGACCGTGCGCGGCCAGTACACCCATGGCTGGCAGGGTGGCGAGGAGGTCGTCGGCTACCTCGAGGAGGACGGCACCGACCCCAAGTCGAAGACGGACACCTACGCCGCGATCAAGCTGGAGATCGACAACCGCCGCTGGGCGGGCGTCCCCTTCTACCTGCGCACCGGCAAGCGGCTGGGCCGCCGCGTCACCGAGATCGCGGTCGTCTTCCAGCGCGCCCCCTACTCCCCCTTCGACCGGACCGCCACCGAGGAGCTGGGGCAGAACGCCCTGGTCATCCGGGTGCAGCCGGACGAGGGCGTGACCGTGCGCTTCGGCTCCAAGGTGCCGGGCACCTCGATGGAGGTCCGGGACGTCTCGATGGACTTCGCCTACGGCGAGTCCTTCACCGAGTCCAGCCCCGAAGCGTATGAGCGGCTCATCCTCGACGTCCTGCTCGGCGAGTCGAACCTCTTCCCGCGCCTGAAGGAGGTCGAGCTCTCCTGGGAGATCCTCGACCCGATCGAGGAGTACTGGGACAAGCACGGCAAGCCCGCGCAGTACCCGGCCGGCACCTGGGGTCCGGTCGAGGCGGACGAGATGCTCGCACGAGACGGACGGAGCTGGCGTCGGCCATGAAGATCGACCTTACGGACACCACGGCCAGCAAGATCAACAACGCGCTGGTCCAGGGCCGCCGGGCCATCGGCACCCCCGCCATCGGCATGGTGCTGACCCTGGTCATCGTCACCGACGAGGAGCACGCGTACGACGCGCTCAAGGCGGCCAACAACGCCTCCCGCGAGCACCCCTCGCGCAAGCTCGTCGTCATCAAGCGCGTCAGCCGCTCGCCGCGCGACCGCGCCCAGGCCCGCCTCGACGCCGAGGTGCGGGTGGGCACGGACGCCGGCGCCGGCGAGACGGTGGTGCTGCGGCTCTACGGCGACGTCATAGACCACGCCCAGTCGGTCGTGCTGCCGCTGCTGCTCCCGGACGCCCCCGTGGTGGTCTGGTGGCCGGTCAACTCCCCGAGCGACCCGGCCAAGGACCCCCTCGGCGCACTCGGTCAGCGCCGCGTCACCGACACCTACACCGCCGAGGAGCCCGTCGCCGAGCTGTCGGCCCGCGCCGCGCACTACGCGCCCGGCGACACCGACCTGGCCTGGACCCGGATCACGCCGTGGCGCTCCATGCTCGCGGCCGCCCTGGACCAGCAGCCCGGCATCGAGATCACCTCGGCCGAGGTGGAGGGCGAGCCCTACAACCCCAGCGGTGAGCTGCTGGCCATGTGGCTCGGCGACCGCCTCGGGGTGCCGGTGACGCGTTCGGTCTCGGGCGGCCCCGGCCTCACGGCCGTCCGCATGGAGACCAAAAACGGCGTCATCACCCTGGACCGCCCCGACGGCGCCCTGGCCACGCTCTCCATGCGCGGCCAGCCCGACCGGGCCGTGGCACTCAAGCGCCGCGACACGGCCGAGCTCCTCGCCGAGGAGCTGCGCCGGCTGGACCCGGACGACATCTACGCGTCCTCGGTCAAGTACGGCGTGGACCGGCTGAACGTGGCGCCGGCGGCGCCGAAGGCGGAGGCCGAGGCCCCCGCCGAGAAATCGGCCCCGGCGAAGCCCGCCCCTTCCCCGGCTCCGGCCAAGAAGGCGGCGAAGAAGTGAGCACGCCCCAGATCGTCGTGCACCGGGACAAGGAGCTGATGGCCCAGGCCGCGGCGGCCCGGCTGATCACGAAGATCGTGGACGCCCAGGCCGCCCGCGGCTCCGCGTCCGTCGTCCTCACCGGCGGGCGCAACGGCAACGGGCTGCTCGCGGCCCTCGCCGCGGCGCCCGCCCGGGACGCGGTCGACTGGTCACGGCTGGACCTGTGGTGGGGCGACGAGCGCTTCCTCCCGGAGGGCGACCCCGACCGCAACGCCACGCAGGCCCGTGAGGCCCTGCTGGACGCGGTGCCGCTGGACCCGAAGCGGGTGCACGTCATGCCCGCGGCGGACGGCACGTACGACGACGCGGACGCGGCGGCGGAGGCCTACGCGGCCGAACTGGCCGCCGCGGCCCGTCCCGAGGACCATGGCCCCGTACCGGCCTTCGACGTCCTGCTGCTGGGCGTCGGCCCGGACACCCACGTCGCCTCCCTCTTCCCGGAGCTTCCGGGCGTACGGGAGACGGAGCGTGCGGTCGTCGGCGTCCACGGCGCGCCGAAGCCCCCGCCGACGCGGGTCTCCCTGACCCTCCCGGCGATCCGGGCGGCCCGGGAGGTCTGGCTGCTGGCGGCGGGCGAGGACAAGGCCGGGGCGGTGGCCCTGGCCCTGAGCGGCGCGGGCGAGGTCCAGGCACCGGCGGCGGGCGCGTACGGCACGCGTCGCACGCTGTGGCTGCTGGACCAGGCCGCGGCGGCGCGACTGCCGCGGGACCTGTACCCGCCGGCGTCGCCCTGACGTACGCACATGGATATGGCGATGGCCCGCTCCCCCGAGAAGGGGAGCGGGCCATCGCCGTTGGGCCTAGCGCCCGCGAAGCTCGCGGTACCGCGCCACGAGTCCCGCCGTCGACGCGTCGAGCCCCGGTACGTCCGCGCCCTCCGTCAGTGCAGGCTCCACCCGCTTGGCGAGGACCTTGCCGAGCTCGACGCCCCACTGGTCGAAGGAGTCGATGTTCCAGATCGCGCCCTGGACGAAGACCTTGTGCTCGTACAGCGCGATCAGCTGACCGAGCACCGACGGCGTCAGCTCGCTCGCGAGGATCGTCGTCGTCGGGTGGTTGCCCTTGAACGTCTTGTGGGGGACGAGCTCCGCCGGGACGCCCTCCGCCGCGACCTCCTCGGGGGTCTTGCCGAAGGCGAGGGCCTGGCCCTGGGCGAAGAGGTTGGCCATCAGCAGGTCGTGCTGGGCGACCAGTCCGGGCTGGAGGTCCTCCACCGGGCGGGCGAAGCCGATCAGGTCCGCCGGGATGAGCTTCGTGCCCTGGTGGATCAACTGGTAATACGCGTGCTGGCCGTTGGTGCCCGGGGTGCCCCAGACCACCGGGCCGGTCTCCCAGCTCACCGGCCGGCCGTCACGGTCCACCGACTTGCCGTTGGACTCCATGTCCAGCTGCTGGAGGTAGGCCGCGAACTTCGACAGGTAGTGGCTGTAGGGCAGCACCGCGTGCGACTGCGCGCCGTGGAAGTTGCCGTACCAGACGCCCAGCAGGCCCAGCAGCAGCGGCGCGTTCTCCTCCGGCGGCGCGCACCGGAAGTGCTCGTCGACCAGGTGGAAGCCGGCCAGCATCTCGCGGAAGCGGTCGCCGCCGATGGCGATCATCAGGGAGAGGCCGATGGCGGAGTCGTACGAGTAACGACCGCCGACCCAGTCCCAGAACTCGAACATGTTGGCGGTGTCGATGCCGAAGTCGGCGACCTTCTCCGCGTTCGTGGACAGCGCGACGAAGTGCTTGGCGACCGCGCTCTCGTCGGCGCGCAGCTCGGTGAGGAGCCAGTTCCGCGCGGAGGTGGCGTTGGTGATGGTCTCGATCGTGGTGAAGGTCTTGGAGGCCACGACGAAGAGCGTCTCGGCGGCGTCGAGGTCGTGGACCGCCTCGTGGAGGTCGGCGCCGTCCACGTTGGAGACGAAACGGAACGTCATGTCGCGGGCGGTGTAGGCGCGCAGCGCCTCGAACGCCATCGCCGGACCGAGGTCGGATCCACCGATGCCGATGTTGACGACGTTCTTGATGCGCTTGCCGGTGTGGCCCTTCCACTCACCCGAACGGACCCGGTCGGTGAAGATCTGCATCTTCCGCAGGACCGCGTGGACGGCGGGCACGACGTTCTCGCCGTCGACCTCGACAACGGCCGACTCCGGGGCGCGCAGGGCGGTGTGGAGCACCGCGCGGTCCTCGGTGGTGTTGATCCGCTCGCCGCGGAACATCGCGTCCCGCAGCCCGGCGACGTCGGCCGACGCCGCCAGCTCGCGCAGCAGCCGCAGGGTCTCGTCGGTGACCAGGTGCTTCGAGTAGTCGAGGTGGAGGTCGCCGACGGAGACGGTGTACTTGTCGGCCCGGCTCGGGTCGTCGGCGAAGAGCTCCCGCAGATGCACCTCCCCCAGCTCGTCACGGTGCTTGGCGAGCGCGTTCCACTCGGGAGTGCGGTCCAGCCTGGTGCGGCTCTCTGCGTTCATCTCGGACATCAGTCCACTTCTCCTCGTGATTTCCCCGCTGTCCCCAACCTAATTGATCAGCCGTCGATTCCCGGTGCAAACGGAAGCGGCCCGGCCGGACACCTTCCCAGGTGTCCGGCCGGGCCGCTCGGTCGCTCTAGATCTCCCCACGGAGCTTGGCGAGCGCCTCGGCGAGGATCGCCTCGCCGTCGGCGTCGCTGCGCCGTTCGCGCACATAGGCGAGATGGGTCTTGTACGGCTCCGTGCGCGGCGGGTCCGGTGGATTGTCCCGGTCCTGACCGGCCGGGAACCCGCAGCGGGGGCAGTCCCAGGTGTCGGGCACCTGGGCGTCGCTGGCGAAGCTCGGCTGCGTCTCGTGCCCGTTGGAACACCAGAAGGAGATCCGCAGTCGGGGTGCTGATTCGCCCCGCTCCGCCTCTCCCATGGGCCCCGCCCCGACCCGGCTTCCTCGGATCGCGTTGCCACTTGCCACGGTCGTAACTCCCTGCGTGATGGTGCTGCACTGTGCCGAACAGCGGCTGCGCCGCGGGGTCGACAGTCCGCTCCGCTGCGGGCGCCTCAGTCTACGTAAGGCCCAACGCGCGTCCAGTGGCAGGAGTTACAGCCCGGCCGCGAGGACGCGCCCTCAATCATAGGCCGCGTCCGCGACGGAGCGTCAGCTGTCGAGCTTCATCAGCAGGCCGAGCGTGATGATGCACGCGAACCAGAGCAGACCGATCACGATGGTGATCCGGTCGAGGTTTCGCTCGGCGACCGAGGAACCGCCGACGGAGGACTGCATACCACCGCCGAACATGTCGGACAGGCCGCCGCCCTTCCCCTTGTGCATGAGCACCAGCATCATCAGCAGCAAGCTGAAGACGATGAGGGCGATCGAGAACCCGATGACCACGGCTGGACCAACTCTCTCGGACTGACTGGATGGAAAACACTACGGGGCCGGGCAGCGGCGTTTACGCCGGTCCCGGCCCCGACAGGGTACGACGGCGGGGGGCCGTCGTCATAGCTGCTACTGGTCTGCGAAGCGGACGATCTTGACGAACTCGTCCGCGTCCAGCGAGGCCCCGCCGATCAGGGCGCCGTCGACATCGGGCTGCGCCATGATCGCCGCGATGTTGCCGGACTTCACGGAGCCGCCGTACTGGATGCGGACCTTGTCGGCCAGCTCCTGGTCGTACAGCTCCGCCAGGCGGACGCGGATGGCACCGCAGACCTCCTGGGCGTCCTCCGGCGTGGCGACCTCGCCGGTGCCGATGGCCCAGACGGGCTCGTAGGCGATCACGATCGTCGCGGCCTGCTCGGCCGGGACGTCCGCGAGGCCGCCCTCGAGCTGCGCCAGGGTGTAGGCGACGTGGTTGCCCGCCTTGCGGACCTCCAGGCCCTCGCCGACGCAGAGGATCGGGGTGATGCCGTGGCTGAAGGCGGCCTTCACCTTGGCGTTGCAGAGCTCGTCCGTCTCGCCGTGGTACTGGCGGCGCTCGGAGTGGCCCACCGCGACGAAGGAGCACTTGAGCTTGGCGAGCATGCCACCGGAGATCTCACCGGTGTAGGCGCCGGAGTCGTACGCCGAGATGTCCTGGGCGCCGTACATGATCTTCAGCTTGTCGCCGTCGACCAGGGTCTGCACCGAACGCAGGTCGGTGAAGGGCGGCAGGACGGCCACGTCTACGGCGTCGTAGTCCTTGTCCGCGAGGGTGAAGGCGAGCTTCTGGACGTGGGCGATGGCCTCGAGGTGGTTGAGGTTCATCTTCCAGTTGCCCGCCATCAGCGGGGTGCGTGCACTCACGGTGGTTCAGTCCTCCAGTGCGGCGAGGCCGGGGAGCGTCTTGCCCTCGAGGTACTCGAGGCTGGCGCCGCCACCGGTCGAAATGTGGCCGAAAGCGTTCTCGTCGAAGCCCAGGATGCGCACGGCGGCGGCGGAGTCGCCACCGCCGACGACCGTGAAGCCGTCCGAGTTCAGCAGGCCCTGGGCGACGGCCTTGGTGCCGTTGGCGTAGTCGGGGTGCTCGAAGACGCCCATCGGACCGTTCCAGAAGACGGTGCCCGCGTCGGCCAGCTTGGCCGCGTAGAGCTCACGCGTCTTCGGGCCGATGTCCAGGCCCTCCTTGTCGGCGGGCATGGCGTCCGTGGCGACGACCTCGTAGGAGGCCGGGGCCTTGGTCTTCAGGTCGGGGAAGTCGGCCGAGACCAGGACGTCGACCGGCAGGACGAACTCCACGCCCCGCTTCTCGGCCTCCGCCAGGTACTCCAGGCACTTGTCCTTCTGGTCCGCCTGGAGCAGCGAGATGCCGACCTCGTGGCCCTTGGCGGCCAGGAAGGTGTACGACATGCCGCCGCCGATGAGGATGCGGTCCGCCTTCTTCAGCAGGTTGTCGATGACACCCAGCTTGTCGGAGACCTTGGCGCCGCCCAGCACGACCACATAGGGGCGCTGGACGTCGGCGGTGAGCTTGCGCAGGACGCCGACCTCGGTGGCGATCAGGTCGCCGGCGGCGTGCGGGAGCCGCTTGGGGAGGTCGAAGACCGAGGCGTGCTTGCGGTGCACGGCGCCGAAGCCGTCGCCGACGTAGAGGTCGGCGAGCGACGCGAGGGCGTCGGCGAAGGCGCCGCGCTCGGCGTCGTCCTTGCTGGTCTCGCCCGCGTTGAAACGGAGGTTCTCCAGCAGCGTGACCTCGCCGTTCGCCAGGGCGGCGACGGTGGCCTTCGCGCTGTCGCCGACCGTGTCGGTGGCGAACGAGACGTTCTTGCCCAGGATCTCGCCGAGCCGCTTCGCGGCCGGGGCGAGGGAGAACCGGGACTCCGGGGCGCCCTTGGGACGGCCCAGGTGGGAGGCGACGATCACCTTGGCGCCCGCGGCGGCGAGCTTGGCGATCGTCGGGGCGACGGCGCGGATGCGGCCGTCGTCGGTGATGGTGCTGCCGTCGAGCGGCACGTTCAGGTCGGCGCGGACGAAGACCCGCTTCCCCTCGATGCCGCCTTCGATCAGTTCATCGATCGTCTTCATGCAGTGACTCCGTGACGTCCGTAAGGATTGGTCATGGGACGGGGCCCGGACGACGCTCCGACGCGTCGTACGAGCCCCATCCCTCACATCTCGCTGCCCCTACTCCGGCGGCGCGGCGGTGAGCTGCCGGGATTCCGGGACAGGGATCAGAGCTGGCCGCCGACGAAGACGGTCAGGTCCACCAGGCGGTTGGAGTAGCCCCACTCGTTGTCGTACCAGCCGACGACCTTGACCTGGTTGCCCTGGACCATGGTCAGGGAGGAGTCGAAGGTGCAGGAGGCCGGCCAGTTGACGATGTCGGAAGAGACGATCGCGTCCTCGGTGTACTCGAGGATGCCCTTGAGCTGACCCTCGGCGGCCTTCTGGAAGGCGGCGTTGATCTCTTCCTTGCTGGTCTCGCGGTCGAGCTCGAGGACCAGGTCGGTGACCGAGCCGGTCGGGACCGGGACGCGCATGGCGATGCCGTCCAGCTTGCCCTTGAGCTGCGGAAGGACCAGGGCGGTGGCCTTGGCGGCACCGGTCGAGGTCGGGATGATGTTCTCCGCGGCGGCGCGGGCGCGGCGCAGGTCGGAGTGCGGGAAGTCCAGGATGCGCTGGTCGTTGGTGTACGCGTGGACCGTGGTCATCATGCCCTTGACGATGCCGAAGTTCTCGTCGAGAACCTTGGCCATCGGCGCCACGCAGTTGGTGGTGCAGGAGGCGTTGGAGATGACGTGGTGGTTGGCCGCGTCGTACTTGTCCTGGTTGACGCCCATCACGATGGTGATGTCCTCGTTCTTGGCCGGAGCCGAGATGAGGACCTTCTTCGCGCCGGCGGCCAGGTGCTTGGCCGCGTCCTCACGCTTGGTGAAGATGCCGGTGGACTCAATGACGATGTCGGCGCCGAGCTCGCCCCAGGGGAGGGCGGCCGGGTCGCGCTCGGCCATCGTCTTGAAGGTCATGTTGCCGACAGTGATCGTGTCGTCGGTGTGGCTGACCTCCTGCTTCAGACGACCCAGGATGGAGTCGTACTTCAGCAGGTGCACAAGGGTGGCATTGTCGGTCAGGTCGTTGACACCGACGATCTCGATGTCCGCACCCTGCTCCAGGAGCGCACGGAAGTAGTTACGACCGATACGGCCAAAGCCGTTGATGCCTACGCGGATCGTCACGAACCGATCTCCTCGTTGGTGTGCCGGGCTGCCCGGCGGCTGTATTGGGATGTCCCCGACCACCACCGACCCTACCTCTAACAGGGAAGGTACGTGACATTGGCGGCAATGGGCCCCGTGGTCCCCCGAGGCGGGCGGGACCACGGGGCCGGGGGCCGGGGACCTGGGCGTCAGCCCCCGACGGCGCGGAGCGCGGCGCCGGTCAGCGTGGCGCGCTCGCGGGCGTCGGGGACGTTCTCCAGGCCGAAGCCGAGCAGCGCGGTGTCACGGGTGGTGACGGCCGCCGCGTAGCGGGCAGAGCCGTCCGGGCCGTCACGGAGGGTGACCTTTCCGGTGTAGTCGCCGGCGGGCGCGCTGCGGAACTGGGGGAAGGTGTCGGGCGACAGCACGTCCGAGGTCGGGCGGTACGCGCCGGCCGTCGCCAGGGGGCCGGCACCGCCGGCGGAGGCGAGGGCCGCCGTGGTCCCCGTGAGCTCTCCGGCGCCGGTGAAACGCCCGGGCGCCGGCAGGCCGGTGCGGCTGTCCGCGCCCAGGTAGTACTGGGCGAAGTCGTCCGTGTCGGCTTCGCCGACCCGGGAGTCGCCGCCCGCCCGGGTGCCGGCGGCGATCAGCTTGCCGCCCTCGTTGACGAAGTCGCGGACGGCGAGCAGGGTCGCGCCGTCGGGGCGGGCGTCCCCGGAGTACCACAGGACCGTGTCGTAGTGGCTGAGCACGCCCAGCGCGGGCGGCGCGCCCTGGGTGGCGACGTCCCAGACGGTGGCCTTGCGGCCGTTGTCGGTGAGGGCATTGACATACGTCGGGGCGTGCCGGGAGGCGCCGCCGGGGCCTTCGTCGGCGACGACCAGGGTGTCCGCGCGCGGGGTGTCGGCCACGGTGAAGGTGAACGGCTCGCTCGCGGTCCGGTGGGCGTCGCGCGTCAGGCCGCTGAACCGGACGCGAACGGTGGAACCGGGGTGGGCGCCCTGGAGCGTGGCGCGGTACTGGTCGAAGCGGAGGTTGTCCTCGCCGCCGTAGCGGTCGCCGCCGTCCCAGGCCTTGACGGGCACGGTGGTCTCGGGCTCGCCGTCGACGCTGTAGTGGGCGCGGAGCTCGGTGAGGCTCTTGCGGGCGGTGACGGCGACGGTCTGCTCGCCGTCACGGGCGTGGGACGCGTTGAAGGCGTGCGGGGTGAGGTCGGGGGCGTCGAGGCCGACCGAGGAGGAGGGACGGTCGGCGTGGCGCGCGGACTCGGCGACGGAGAGGGCGAAGGGGACGTTCTTGGCGAACTCCTGCTGGATCAGCTTCTCGTCGTCGGGAAAGATGAAGGTGGAGCGGCAGTCGGCCGGGTCCCAGCGGTCGTTGGGGTCGACCGCGGAGGCGGTCTCGCAGGTCGACATCTCCGGGGTGAACATCATGGTGCCGTTGACGTTGGCCGCGTGGCCATCCGCCTCGCCGTTGGTGGTGTAGAGCTCCGAGGAGAGCTGGGGCCGGTAGCCGGGTATCGCGGACTTCTCGGGGGTGCCGGCGAGCGCCTTGTAGAGGACGTCGTCGGGGGTGGGGGTGGCCACCTGCCAACCGACGCCGTAGAGCAGGAGTTCGGCGGCGGAGTGGTAGTTGACGGCGTAGGTGAAGCGGTGGTCCTTCTCGAAGGAGTCCAGCGCCCTGGTCTCCGGTTCGGAGGCTGCGGCGGGCCCGCGGTAGGTCCCGGAGGACGGGCGCGGGGAGGAACCCTCGTTGTCGTAGCCCCACTTGTAGGGGAAGTTGCGGTTGAGGTCGACGCCGTCCGCCGCGGTGATCTTTCCGTCGCCGTCGTTGTCGCGGAGGTTCTTGCGCCACAGCCGGGTGGCGGGGCTCTGGAAGGTGTAGTCGTAGCCGTCGGGGTTGGCGGAGAGGACGAACCACAGTTCGGTGGAGTCCACGATCCCGGTGATCCGGTCGTCCTTGCCGTAGCGGTCGAGGTAGTGGTGCATCAGCCGCCGGGTCATCTCCGGGGTGATCCACTCGCGGGCGTGCTGGTTGGACATGTAAAGCACGGCGGGCCGGTCGCCGTCGTGGCGTACGGCGGCATCCTTGGTGACCTTGAGGGCGAGGATGTCCTGGCCGCGTACGGTCCTGCCGATGCTGACGACCTTGGTGAGGCCGGGGTGGGTGCGGGCGGTGTCGGTGATCTCCTGCTGGAGGCCGTTCTTCCCGCTGTACGGGCGGAAGACCCCGTCGCCCCGGGCGCCCAGTCCCTGATGGTCGCGCACGCGCTTTTCGGTGATGTCGACGCCCTGGCGGCGCAGTTCCTCGGCCTGCCTGCCGGTGAGGACGACCTCGACGGGCGTCTTCTTCCGGCCGTCGGCGACGCGCCGGCCCAGTTCGTGGCCGTCGACGCCGACCCGGAGCAGCAGTGGGACCTGGGCGCTGGTGACCTGGGCGGTCCACGCGGTCAGGGTGTCGGGGCCGGTGGGTGGTGCCGCGGTCGCGGGTGGTGCCATGGTCGTGGGCGGTGCCGTGGTCGCGGGTGGTGCCGCCTGGGCGAAGGGTGCCGCCGCCAGGCCGCCGCCGCATAACAGCGCGGCCGCCGCGAGGGCCGTTCTCGTCCTGCGTCTCATGAGCCCCCCTTGCCATTGACTGTCACGTCGGTACACGGACGCCAGGGTTCCGAGTCCTCATGATCATGTCAACGACGCATTTTCCGCCCGTCCGCTTTCGTCCGTGCGCTTTCCGTCCGGCCCTGGACAGCACACCGCCCCGCCACCCTTGCGGGTGAGCGGGGCGGCGTCGAGGTGACAGCGTGGAGCCGGTCAGCCGACCATGCCCTCGGCCATCTCCTCGGACAGGTCCGACAGATCCGAGAGGTTCGACTCGGTGCCGGGGATGCCCAGGTCCTGGGCGCGCTTGTCGGCCATGGCCAGCAGACGACGGATCCGGCCGGCGACGGCGTCCTTGGTCAGCGGCGGGTCGGCGAGCGCGCCGAGCTCCTCCAGGGAGGCCTGCTTGTGCTCCATCCGCAGCCGGCCGGCGGCCGCGAGGTGCTCGGGGACCTCCTCGCCGAGGATCTCCAGCGCCCGCTGCACCCGGGCGCCCGCGGCGACGGCCGCCCGCGCCGAGCGGCGCAGATTGGCGTCGTCGAAATTGGCCAGCCTGTTGGCGGTGGCCCGCACCTCGCGGCGCATCCGCCGCTCCTCCCAGGCCAGCACGGACTCATGGGCGCCGAGCCTGGTCAGCAGCGCGCCGATCGCGTCGCCGTCGCGGACGACGACGCGATCCACGCCGCGCACCTCGCGGGCCTTGGCCGCGATCTGGAGCCGGCGGGCCGCCCCGACCAGCGCCAGCGCCGCCTCCGGGCCGGGGCAGGTCACCTCCAGGGAGGAGGACCGGCCGGGCTCGGTGAGGGAGCCATGGGCCAGGAAGGCGCCCCGCCAGGCGGCCTCGGCGTCGCAGGTGGCCCCGGAGACGACCTGCGGGGGCAGCCCGCGGATCGGCCGGCCGCGGCCGTCGACCAGGCCGGTCTGGCGCGCCAGCTGATCACCGCCCGCCACCACCCGCACCACGTACCGGCTGCCCCTGCGGAGCCCGCCCGGGGCCATGACCACCAGGTCGGAGGCGTGCCCGAAGATCTCCAGGATGTCCTTGCGCAGCCGCCTGGCCGCGATCCCGGTGTCCAGCTCCGCCTCGATCACGATGCGTCCGCTGACCAGGTGCAGCCCGCCCGCGAACCGCAGGATCGCCGAGACCTCCGCTTTCCGGCAGCAGGTCCGGGTGACGGGGAGCCGGGAGATTTCGTCCTTCACCGCTGCCGTCATCGCCATGGGCCGATCCTTCCATGCATCCGAAAAATACGGTCGTACGCGGCGGCCAACAGCTCCGGGTCGTGTGTCGGGGAGCCGTCGGGCGAGGCGACCGGCGCCAGCTCGACCGTGGCCCCGAGCCGCTTCGCGGCATCGATGAGGCTTTCCCGGTCGGGCACGGCGGCCTCGTCGGCCAGCACCACGTCCAGGGCGAGTTTAGGGGCGTGTCGGGCCAAAACCTCCAAATGACGCTGCGGGGAGAAGCCATCGGTTTCCCCGGGTTGCGGGGCGAGGTTCAGCGAGAGCACCCGGCGGGCCTTGGTCTCCTGGAGCGCCTCCAGCAGCTCGGGCACCAGCAGATGCGGGATGACCGAGGAGAACCAGGAGCCCGGGCCGAGCACCACCCAGTCCGCGTCCAGCACGGCCGCCACGGCCTCGGGCACCGCCGGCGGGTCCTCCGGGACGACGTGCACGGACTGCACCTCGCCCGGGGTGAGCGCCACGGTGGCCTGGCCGCACACGGTGGTGATCTCGTCGGGGGCGGCCGGATCGTGGCCCTTGACCAGCGCCTGGAGCTCCAGCGGGACCGCCGACATCGGCAGCACCCGGCCGTGCGCGCCCAGCAGCTTGCCGACCAGGTCCAGCGCCTGGACATGGTCGCCCAGCTGCTCCCAGAGGGCGACGATCAGCAGATTGCCCACGGCGTGGCCGTGCAGCTCGCCCTGGCTCTCGAAGCGGTGCTTGACCACCCGGGCCCAGGTCTGCCCCCATTCGTCGTCGCCGCACAGCGCCGCGAGGGCCTTGCGGAGGTCGCCGGGGGGCAGCACGCCCAGCTCGTCGCGGAGCCGGCCGCTGGAGCCGCCGTCGTCGGCGACGGTGACGACGGCGGTCAGGTCGCCGGTGATCCGGCGCAGCGCGGCGAGGGAGGCCGACAGGCCGTGGCCGCCGCCGAGGGCGACGACCTTGGGCTGGGCGCCCCGGTACGCACGGCCCTGGGCCCGGCCGCTCGAGCGGCCGGGCACCAGCTTGCGGACGCGACGCATCCGGAAGGTCCGGCCGGTCACTCGCGCCCCATGTCCCGGTGAACGACGACGGTCTCGACGCCTTCCGAGACGAGACGGTGGGCGAGCTTCTCGGACATGGCGACGGAGCGGTGCTTGCCGCCGGTGCAGCCGACCGCGATCGTCACATAGCGCTTGCCCTCGCGGCGGTAGCCGGCGGCGATCAGCTGGAGGAGCTCGGTGTAGCGGTCGAGGAACTCCTTGGCGCCCGGCTGGTTGAAGACATAGCCGGACACCTCCTCGTTGAGGCCGGTGAAGGGGCGCAGCTCGGGCACCCAGTGGGGGTTGGGCAGGAAGCGGCAGTCGACGACGAGGTCGGCGTCGACGGGCAGGCCGTACTTGTAGCCGAAGGACATGACGGTGGCCCGCAGCTCCGGCTCCTCCTCGCCGGCGAACTGGGCGTCCAGCTTGGCGCGCAGCTCGTGGACGTTGAGGCTGGAGGTGTCGATGACGAGGTCGGCGTCGCCGCGCAGCTCGCGCAGCAGGTCGCGCTCGGCGGCGATGCCGTCGACGATGCGGCCCGAGCCCTGGAGGGGGTGGGGGCGGCGCACGGACTCGAAGCGGCGCACCAGGGCGTCGTCGGACGCCTCCAGGAAGATCACCCGGCGCTTGACCTTCTTGGCCTCCAGGTCGGCGAGCGACTCGCGGAGGTTGTCGAAGAAGCGCCGGCCGCGGACGTCCACGACGACGGCGATCCGGGCCACATTGCCCTGGGAGCGGGCGCCGAGGTCCACCATGGTGGGGATCAGGGCGGGTGGCAGGTTGTCCACGACGAACCAGCCGAGGTCCTCCAGACACTTGGCGGCGGTACTGCGGCCCGCCCCCGACATGCCGGAAATGATCACCAGCTCGGGGATACCCGCCGCTTCACCGGTCGCCTCCGCCGTCGTGCCCGTACTCACCTGTGCTCCGTCCCGCTCGGTCGCGTTCATGCTGTCTTCCCCCGTTCTGCCGACGGCGCCACCGGCGTCGTCTTCCCTTCCATAGTGAGGCCTCCCCGGGCGTGCGGCCCGGACGACGGACCGCGCCGGTCCGGGCGCGGTCCGCCGCAGCCGTCCTGTGCGGTCGGGTCCATCATTCCTCCGCGTCGTCCATGATCTCGCCAGTGGCCGTGTTGACGGCCGGGGCGGGCGGGGCCGCCGCGGCCAGTGCCGCGGCGACGGTCTCGGCCGTCTTGCGGCCGATGCCGGGCGTCGCGCAGATCTCCTCGACGGTCGCGGCGCGCAGCCGCTTGACCGAGCCGAAGTGCTTGAGCAGCGCCTGTTTGCGGGTCTCGCCCAGGCCGGGGACCGCGTCGAGCGGTCCGGCCTTCATGCTTCTGGAGCGCTTGCCGCGCTGGTAGGCGATCGCGAAGCGGTGGGCCTCGTCCCGGACGCGCTGAAGGAGGTAGAGGCCCTCGCTGGTGCGGGGCAGGACGACCGGGTCGTCCTCGCCGGGCAGCCAGACCTCCTCCAGTCGCTTGGCGAGGCCGCACACGGCCACGTCGGTGACCCCGAGCTCGTCCAGGGCCCGCTGGGCGGCGGCCACCTGCGGCTGCCCGCCGTCGACCACGACGAGCTGGGGCGGGTAGGCGAAGCGCTTGGGCCGGTCGCCGTTCTCCGCGGGGACCTCGCCGTCGGGCTCGTCGCCCGGGGCCTCCTCGGCCCACTCCCCCGTCTTGAGCTTCTCCTGGAGGTAGCGGCGGAAGCGGCGGCCCACGACCTCGTGCATCGACCGGACGTCGTCCTGCCCGGCGAAGCTCTTGATCTGGAAGCGGCGGTACTCGCTCTTGCGGGCCAGGCCGTCCTCGAAGACGACCATGGACGCCACGACGTCCTGTCCCTGGAGGTGGGAGATGTCGAAGCACTCGATACGCAGCGGCGCCGAGTCCAGGCCGAGGGCCTCGGCGATCTCCTCCAGGGCCCGGGAGCGGGTGGTGAGGTCGGAGGCGCGCTTGGTCTTGTGCAGCACGAGCGCCTGCTGGGCGTTGCGCTGGACGGTCGTCATCAGGTCCCTCTTGTCGCCGCGCTGCGGGATGCGCAGGTCCACCCGGGAGCCGCGCCGCTCGGCCAGCCACTGGGCGACGGGCCCGGCCGGCTCCGGCAGGGCGGGGACGAGCACCTCCTTGGGGACGGCGTCGCCGCTCTCCTCGCCGTAGAGCTGCTGGAGGGCGTGCTCGACGAGGCCCGCCGTGTCGACCGCCTCGACCTTGTCGGTGACCCAGCCGCGCTGTCCGCGCACCCGGCCGCCGCGCACATGGAAGATCTGCACGGCCGCTTCGAGCTCGTCCTCGGCGACCGCGATCAGATCGGCGTCGGTGGCGTCGGCCAGGACGACGGCGTTCTTCTCCATGGCACGGCGGAGCGCCTCTATGTCGTCCCGCAGCCGGGCCGCCTTCTCGTACTCCATCTCCTCGGCCGCATCATGCATCCGCTGTTCCAAACGGCGGATGTACGCTCCGGTACGTCCGGCCATGAAGTCGCAGAATTCCTCGGCGAGTTCGCGGTGCTCCTCGGGGGTGACGCGGCCGACGCAGGGGGCGGAGCACTTGCCGATGTAGCCGAGGAGGCAGGGGCGGCCGATCTGGTGGGAGCGCTTGAACACCCCGGCGGAGCACGTCCGCACGGGGAAGACCCGCAGCATCAGGTCGACGGTCTCCCGGATGGCCCAGGCGTGGGCGTACGGGCCGAAGTAGCGCACGCCCTTCTTCTTGGGGCCGCGCATGACCTGGACGCGGGGGAACTCCTCGTTGAGCGTGACCGCGAGGGAGGGGTAGCTCTTGTCGTCCCGGTACTTCACATTGAAGCGGGGGTCGTACTCCTTGATCCAGGAGTACTCCAGCTGGAGCGCCTCGACCTCGGTGGAGACCACGGTCCACTCCACGGAGGCGGCCGTGGTGACCATGGTGCGGGTGCGCGGGTGGAGACCGGCGAGGTCCTGGAAGTACGACGAGAGCCGCTGGCGGAGGCTCTTCGCCTTCCCGACGTAGATCACCCGACCGTGCTCGTCGCGGAACTTGTACACCCCCGGCGAGTCGGGGATCTGTCCCGGCTTGGGTCGGTAGCTGCTGGGGTCGGCCATGTCACACACCCTACTTGCGGGCACTGACAACTCCACCGTCCGGCCGCCGGTCCGCCGACGGGGGCGGCCGCCCCCGTTCCGGCCCGTCCCGGCCCCCTTCCCCGGCCCTTTCCCGGGCCTCTTCCCCGGCCCGTGAACGGACACGACTCCGGCCCCGGCGGTGGTGGCCGCCGGGGCCGGAGCGGGAGCGGGGGACGGCCCCCGTGGGGGTGCCGTCAGCGGTGCCGCAGCCTGCGCCTGCGCACCGCCACGGCCCCCAGCCCGAGGGCCAGGGCCGCCGCCCCGCCGGCCATCGCGGCGGGGGCCGCGATCGGGGAGCCACCGTCACCTTCCGGTGCCGCGGTCACCGACCGGTCCGCATCGGTCCCCGGTGCGACGGACGTCCCGTCGCCGTTCACGGCGCCTTTCGCGTCGTAGCCGCCGGCCACGCCCTTCTTGTCGTAGGCCGAGCCCGGCAGCCTGGCGCCGTAGGCCTTGCGCACCCGGTCCCGGTAGGCGTCGACCGTGGTGCCCTTCTCGCCGACCGCCCGCACGGCGTCCTCGTCGAGGGGCAGGACGCGGTCGCCGCGCTGGACGTACCAGGCGTTGATCTGCGGCTCACGGAAGACCGTGCCGCCGCTGAGCTTTCGGGCGCCGGCGGCCGCGTAGCGCGTCTCGTCGTCGCCGGTGGCGATGTTGACGACGCTCCAGGTGTTCCCGGTGCGCGCGGTCCACACCGACGCCTTCTGCCCGTCGGCCGAGACGGCGGTGCTGGCGAGGAAGTCCAGCCGGGCGATCGGGGCGCCCTCCTTGCCCGCCACGAAGTCCCGGTCGAGCGTGTAGACGGGGACCGTCGCGCCGTCGATCCTGGGGCGCGCGTCGGTCTTCGCGAGCGCGCCGTCCCGGGCGAAGAAGCGGGAGAGCGTGGACAGGGTGCCGGGTGAGGCGGCCGCGTCGTGGGCCTCGGCGACCCCGGCTGCCGGCGGCGGCGCGGGGACGGCCGGGGGCGGGGCGGCGTGGGCGAGGGGTGCGAGGCCCAGCAGCGCGGCGGTCAGGGCGCCGGCTGCGGCAGCGCGGGCGGCGTTCCTCGGTATGTACCGGTCGGTCATGGCCCTCACGCCCCGATCCCGTAGAGCGAATGGGTCCAGGAGAACTGGTTGTTGTTCACGTACCAGTTGTGCGACGCCCAGTTGTAGCGGTTGCTGGAGGGCCAGGGGTCGCCCCAGTAGACCATGCTGTTCGCATCGTCGTACCCGTAGAGGACGTGCATATGGCCGCCGCCGGACTGCCACTGGATGCGGGTCTCGACCGGGCGGCCCGCGTCGATCTCGGACTTGACGGTCGAGTAGCGCAGCCAGCCGTTGACGTACCGGCCCTCGTTGATGCCGGCCCAGTCGAGGGCGGTCTGCACATTGCCGAGCGTGGCCTGGTTGTTGGGGCAGGTACTGCCCTGGGAACGGTTGAAGGCGGCGTTGCAGAACTGGTTCTGGCTGTAATTGCGGCCGAACCAGGTGGCGATGGTGTTGCCGGAGGCGGCCCAGCACCAGTTCGTTTTCTGCTGCGCCTGCATGCCGATGTTCAGTCTGTTCGTCGCTCGCAGCGCGGGCTGTTCGCCGGTCGCCGCGCTCGCCGTGGTGGGGACGGCGAACAGGGCGGCGGCGACAAGGGCCGTCAGGGACAGCCGTCTGCCGCGTATGCGGGCTTTTTCTGTGGTTGTTGCCGATGCCGAAGCACGGGACATTTCGCGTTCCTCCCGTGGGTGGGGGGTGGTGATGGAGGAGCGCGTCCGGACGCGTGTGAGGAGCATCGGATGTTGTCGGGGGCTGGTCAACCGGCTTCAATACGGCCAGGAGCCCGAGTGTGAACGAATCCCGCCGAATGTGAACGGCTCGTGGCCGTCCAAGAGGAAAGCGGCACGCCGAGACATGGCCAATACACCTGTCGATCGTGAATATTCACAGGCGCACAGGGGCTTCACGGGAACCGCACGGGGGCTCCACAGCGGGAGAGCACGGACAGAGGAGCGAGCGGAATGGCGCGCACCAGCACAGGCGTTGCCGAGGCCGAACTGGCCCGGGCACTGCGATCGGGCCCCTTCCACCTGGCGCTGCGCACGGCGCTGTCGGTGCGCGGGCTGGCACTGCACCGGGTGCAGCACCGGCTGGCACAGCGCGGGGTGAAGGTAGGGGTGACGAGCCTGAGTTACTGGCAGCAGGGCGTCCGCAGACCCAGACGGCCCGAGTCCCTGCGGGCCGTACGGATGCTGGAGGACGTGCTGGACCTGCCGGCCCAGGCCCTGACCCGGTTACTCACCGACCCGGCGCCACTGGGCACGACCCCGGACCGGCCGGCCGCGCGTTCGTACCGCTCGCTGGTGGAGGAGTCCCGGGCCCTGGAGCGGCTGCTGGCGGAGCTGGAGTCCCCGGAGGACGGCGGCCTCCACACCGTCTGCCATCTGGAGCGGGTGTCCATCGGCGCGGGGCGCGAGATGCGCGCCCGCGACTCGCACCACGTGGTGCGGGCGCACCGGGACGGCGTGGACCGCTATGTGGCCATCCACCACGGCGACGAGGGCTGCGACCCGGGCCGGATGACCGTACGGGCCGGCGAGAACTGCCGGGTGGGCCGGGTCCGGTGGCACGCGGCGGCGGGCGTCCTCGTCACCGAGCTGCTCTTCGACGCGCGGCTGCGCGCCGGGGAGACCCATGTCTTCGGCTACGGCTTCGACGACGGCACGGGCGGCCCGAGCGGCGAGTACGTCCGGGGGTTCAGCTTCGCGGGCGGGCAGTACGTGCTGCGGGTCCGCTTCGACGAGGCCGCGCTGCCGGTGCGGTGCCGCCGCTTCAGCCAGAGCGCGGCGGGGGCGCCGCGCAGCGGTCAGCAGGAGCTGACGCTGGCGGGACGGCACCAGGAGGTGCACCTGGTGGAGCAGGGGATCCGGCCGGGGATCGTGGGGATCGCCTGGGACTGGTCGTAGCCGCCGGGGCGCCGTGACTCAGGCGGAGGGGCCGGCGATCAGCTTGCCGCCGTCGGCCTTGACGGGAACGGCGGGCAGGGGCGCGCCCGCCGGGCCCTGGAGGACCTTGCCGGTGGCGGCGTCGAACGTGCTGCCGTGGCAGGGGCAGCTGATCTTCCCGTTCTCGACCTTGGTGACGACGCAGCCCGCGTGGGTGCACACGGCGCTGAACGCCTTGTACTCCCCCTCGGCGGACCGCGAGACGACGAGCTTCTGCTCACGGTAGAGACGCGCGCCGCCGACGGGGATCTCCCCGGCCGCCCCCAGGTCCACGGGCGCGGTGGGGGTGGCGGGCCCCTTGGCGCCCGTACCACCGGTGCAGGCGGCGGTGCAGACCCCGGCGACACCCGCCAGAGCGGCTCCGCGCAGCACGGTACGGCGAGACGCCGAGGAAGCGGAGGAAGCCGAGGGGGATGTCATGGGGAGCTCCAGCGGTGGTGCGGGGGTGGCGACGTAGCGACAATACCGGCGAGCCCCCCGCCCCCAGGCAGGGCGATGGGCTCCGCCCCGGGGTCCGGGGCGGAGCCCGGCGGTGCCGAACCGCCTCAGCCCTTGCGGGTGGCAGCGCCCCGCGCCGCCGTCTTCTTCGCGACGGTCTTCTTCGCGGCAGCGCCAGTACCGGTCTTCGCCGAGACCGTCTTCTTCGCCGTACCGGCCGCCGCCACCGTCTTCTTCGCCGCGGAGACGGCCTTCTTCGCCGGCGCCCGCTTCGCGGTCTTCGCCGCCTTGCGCGCCACCGGCACCGCCGCGTCGCTGACGCGATCGCCCAGCATGTCGCGCAGGAACTTGCCCGTGTGGCTGGTCGGCACGGCCGCCACCTCCTCGGGCGTGCCCTCCGCGACGACGAGGCCGCCGCCGGAGCCGCCCTCGGGGCCCATGTCGACGACCCAGTCGGCAGTCTTGATCACGTCGAGGTTGTGCTCGATGACGATGACCGTGTTGCCCTTGTCGACCAGCCCGGACAGCACGCTGATCAGCTTGCTGATGTCCTCGAAGTGCAGACCGGTCGTCGGCTCGTCCAGGACGTACACCGTCCGCCCGGTCGACCGCTTCTGGAGCTCGCTGGCGAGCTTGACCCGCTGGGCCTCGCCGCCGGAGAGGGTCGGCGCCGACTGCCCCAGGCGGACGTAGCCCAGGCCCACCTCGTGGAGCGTGCGCAGGTGGCGCGCGATCGTCGGCACGGCCTCGAAGAACTCGAGGGCCTCCTCGATCGGCATGTCCAGCACCTCGGCGATGGACTTGCCCTTGTAGTGGACCTCCAGGGTCTCCCGGTTGTAGCGCGCGCCGTGACAGACCTCGCACGGCACGTACACGTCCGGCAGGAAGTTCATCTCGATCTTGATGGTGCCGTCGCCCGCGCAGTTCTCGCAGCGACCGCCCTTGACGTTGAAGGAGAAGCGCCCGGGCAGGTAACCGCGGACCTTGGCCTCCATCGTCTCCGCGAAGAGCTTGCGGACGTGGTCGAAGACGCCGGTGTACGTGGCGGGGTTCGAGCGCGGCGTACGGCCGATGGGCGACTGGTCGACGTGGACGACCTTGTCGACGAGATCGTCGCCCTCCACGCGCGTGTGCCGGCCCGGGACGGCCCGGGCGGCGTTCAGCTCGCGTGCCAGGTGGGTGTAGAGGATGTCGTTGACCAGCGTGGACTTGCCGGAGCCGGAGACACCGGTGACGGCCGTGAGCACGCCCAGGGGGAACGACACGTCGATGTCGCGCAGGTTGTTCTCCCGGGCACCGCGCACGGTGAGCCTGCGTGCGGGGTCCACGGGGCGGCGGAGGTCCGGGATGGCGATGGACCTCTTGCCGGACAGGTACTGACCGGTCATGGACGTCTCGGTGGCCAGCAGCTCCTTGAGGGGTCCGCTGTGCACGACCTTGCCGCCGTGCTCGCCGGCGCCGGGGCCGATGTCGACGACCCAGTCGGCGACCTTGATCGTGTCCTCGTCGTGCTCGACGACGATCAGGGTGTTGCCCATGTCGCGGAGGCGGACGAGGGTCTCGATCAGGCGGTGGTTGTCGCGCTGGTGGAGGCCGATGGAGGGCTCGTCCAGGACGTAGAGCACACCGACGAGGCCGGAGCCGATCTGGGTGGCCAGCCGGATGCGCTGGGCCTCGCCGCCGGAGAGCGTGCCGGCGGCGCGGTTGAGCGAGAGGTAGTCCAGGCCGACGTCGACGAGGAACTTCAGTCGCTCGTTGACCTCCTTGAGCACCCGCTCGGCGATCTTCTTCTCACGGCCGGTGAGCTTCATGTCGCGCAGGAAGTCCGCGCACTCGCTGATCGACATCGCGGAGACCTCCGCGATGGACCGGCCCTGCACGGTGACCGCGAGGACGATGGGCTTGAGCCGCGTGCCCTCACAGGTGGGGCAGGGCACCTCGCGCATATAACCCTCGAAGCGCTCACGGCTGGTGTCGCTCTCCGCCTCCGAGTGGCGCCGCTTGACGAACGGCACCGCGCCCTCGAAAGCGGTGGTGTAGGCGCGCTCACGTCCGTAGCGGTTGCGGTAGCGCACCTCGATCTGGGTCTTGTGGCCGTGGAGCAGGGCCTTCCTGGCCCGCTGGGGCAGCCCGGCCCAGGGGATGTCGGTGCGGAAGCCGAGCGCGTCGGCGAGCGCGCCAACCAGACGGCCGAAGTACTCCTTGGTGTGGCCGTGCGACCAGGGGTTGATGGCGCCCTCGTCGAGGGACTTGTCCTCGTCGGGGACGATCAGCTCGGGGTCGACCTCCATGCGCGTACCGATGCCGGTGCAGTCGGGGCAGGCGCCGAAGGGCGAGTTGAAGGAGAAGGAGCGCGGCTCCATCTCCTCGAAGGACAGATCGTCGTACGGGCAGTAGAGGTGCTCGGAGAACATCCGCTCACGCTCGGGGTCGTCCTCGGCGAGGTCGACGAAGTCGAGGACGACCATGCCGCCGGAGAGACCCAGTGCCGTCTCGACGGAGTCGGTCAGCCGGCGCTTGGCGCTGTCCTTGACGGTGAGGCGGTCGACGACCACCTCGATGGTGTGCTTCTCCTGCTTCTTCAGCTTGGGCGGGTCGGTCAGCTGGATCGTCTGGCCGTCGACCCGGGCCCTGCTGTAGCCCTTGGTCTGGAGGTCGGAGAAGAGATCGACGAACTCGCCCTTGCGCTCGCGCACCAGCGGCGAGAGCACCTGGAAGCGGCTGCCCTCGGGCAGCTCCAGCACCCGGTCCACGATCGCCTGGGGCGACTGGCGGGAGATGGGACGCGCGCACTCGGGGCAGTGGGGCTTGCCGATCCGGGCGAAGAGCAGCCGGAGGTAGTCGTAGACCTCGGTGATGGTGCCGACCGTCGAGCGCGGGTTGCGCGAGGTCGACTTCTGATCGATGGAGACCGCCGGGGACAGGCCCTCGATGAAATCCACATCGGGCTTGTCCATCTGCCCGAGGAACTGCCGGGCGTAGGAGGAGAGCGACTCCACGTAGCGGCGCTGGCCCTCGGCGAAGATCGTGTCGAACGCGAGGGAGGACTTACCCGACCCCGAGAGTCCGGTGAAGACGATCAGGGAGTCGCGCGGGAGGTCGAGCGAGACGTTCTTGAGGTTGTGCTCGCGAGCGCCACGGACGATGAGACGGTCTGCCACGCCAGTCGGCACCTTTCTTGAGAGTCGGCTCTGGAGAGCTGAAGGAGGCTGGGCCTCGCCCCCGATCCAGAGTACGGGGACGGTCTGACAACCAAGGGGCCGAACGAAAGTCGTCAGCGATGCCACCCACGAGCCTATAGCACGCACATTCGATTTACGGGCCGGATCAACCTCCTTCACCCGAAGGAGTGGCGGGGCTATCGTCGGCGCCATGACTGATCATGTGCACGACTTGAACGCTGTACGTGAGGCGACCGACCGGCTGCTCACCGCCGCCGGCACCCTGGACAACGCGGCCGCGGCCCAGGCGTCACGGCTGCCCGGCTGGACCCGGGGCCACGTCCTGGCCCACCTCGCGCGCAACGCGGACGCCCTGGTGAACGTGCTGGAGGGCCGTCCCATGTACGCGAGCGCAGAGGCCCGCGACGCCGATATCGAGACCGGCGCGCCCCGCCCGCTGCCCACCCAGCTCGACGACCTGCGCACGGCGGCCGCCCACTTCCTGGACGCGACGACCGCCCCCGCCGACTGGAACCGCACCGTCACCCTCCGCAACGGCGTGACCGACACCGCCGCCAACGTCCCCTTCCGCCGGCTGATCGAGGTCGAGCTCCACCACGTCGACCTCGGCATCGGCTACGACCTGGAGGACCTGCCCGCCGGCTTCACCGCCCGCGAGATCGACTTCCTGGCGAAGCGCTTCTCCGGCCACCCCGACATCCCGGCCCTCCGGCTGGCCTCGACCGACGGCGACACCTGGACCTCCGGCCGCGCGGAGGGCGAGCCCCTCGCCGTGACCGGCACGGCCCCGGCGCTGCTGGGCTGGCTGGCGGGTCGCAGGGACGGCGCGGAACTCGAAACAGGTGGCGCTCCGCTGCCCGTTCTGCCTCCCCTATAGGCTGTCGACCATGATGTACAGCGGAGCGGTAGAGGTCGGCGGACCTGCTGACGTACACGAGTTGGCCGATCTGATGATCTCCAAGGTCGCGGTCGGCCCGATGAACAACAACGCTTATCTGCTGCGCTGCCGCGCGACGGACGAGCAGTTGCTGATCGACGCCGCGGCCGAGCCGCACACCCTGCTCACCCTGATCGGCGACGGTGGCATCGCCTCGGTGGTGACCACCCATCAGCACGGCGACCACTGGGGCGCGCTGCGCGAGGTCGTGGACGCCACCGGCGCCCGCACCTACGCCGGCCGCGAGGACGCCGAGGGCATCCCGGTGCCGACGGACGTGCTCGTCGACGACGGCGACGTCATCCGCGTCGGACGGGTGGAGCTGACGGCCCGCCACCTGGTCGGCCACACCCCGGGCAGCATCGCGCTGGTCTACGACGACCCGCACGGCCACGCCCATGTGTTCACCGGCGACTGCCTCTTCCCGGGCGGCGTGGGCAACACCCACGACGACCCCAAGGCCTTCGCCAGCCTCATCCACGACGTCGAGACCAAGATCTTCGGCGAACTCGCGGACGAGACCTGGGTCTACCCGGGCCACGGCAACGACACCACCCTCGGCGCCGAGCGCCCGCACCTCGCGGAGTGGCGCGAGCGCGGCTGGTGAGGCCCGGCGGCCCGGCCCGCCACCGACGGTAGCGCGCCGTCCGCACACCGGGCGGACGGCGCTCTTCCGGCGCGCCCCCGGCAACGCCCCCGCACGCCCCGTTTCCCCCGCCCCAGGGGGAAGTTGGGCAGTACATGAATCGTGACCGACCTCCGGCCATGCTCCGCCTCGCGGCGGCGTCCATGGTCGGAACCACCATCGAGTTCTACGACTTCTTCGCCTACGGCACCGCGGCCGCCCTCGTCCTGGGCCCGCTGTTCTTCCCCACCGTCTCCCCCCTCGTCGGCACCCTCGCCGCGTTCGGCACCTTCGGCATCGGCTTCATCGCCCGCCCGCTGGGCTCGGTGCTCTTCGGGCACATCGGCGACCGGCTGGGCCGCCGGCCCGTACTCGTCTTCTCGCTGCTGCTGACGGGCATCGCCACCGTCGCCGTCGGCTTCGTCCCCACCTACCACCGGATCGGCGTCGCCGCCCCGCTGCTGCTGCTCGTACTGCGCTTCCTCCAGGGCCTGGGAGTCGGCGGCGAATGGGGCGGCGCCGTACTGCTCACCACCGAACACGCCCCCGCCCATCGCCGGGTGCTGTGGTCGAGCTTCCCCCAGACCGGCCCGTCCGTGGGATTCCTGCTGGCCAACGGAATCACCCTGACCCTTTCGGCGACCCTCCCCGACGACCTGTTCCTGTCCTGGGGCTGGCGCGTGCCGTTCTGGGCGGCGGGCGTCCTGGCCGCGGCCGGCCTGCTGCTGCGCACCCAGCTGGCCGAGACCCCGGCCTTCCAGGCGCTCGCCGAGAACGAGAACCGCGCGACGCTTCCCTTCACCGAGGTCGTCCGCGGTCACTGGCGGCTCGTCCTGCTCACCGCCGGCGGGCTCTCCATCGGCTATTCCGTCTTCTACACGGTCACCACCTGGTCCCTGGCCTACGGCACCGAGTACCTCGGCATCGACCGCACGCTCATGCTCGGCTGCGTCATGGTGGCGGTCGCCGTCTCCGGCGCGGCCACCCCCGTCGTCGCCCTCCTCGGCGACCGCTTCGGCCGCCGCACCCTGTGCCTGACCGGCTGCACCGCCGTGGCCCTGTGGATGTTCCCCCTCATGGGCCTGCTGCGCACCGGGCGCCCCCTGCTGATACTGCTGGGCTTCGTCGTCGCGATGCTGGCCTTCATCACCGCCTTCGGGGTGGTCGGCGCGTATGTGCCCGAGCTCTACGAGGCCAGGGTGCGCTGCACCGGCGCCTCCGTCGGCTACAACCTCGCCGGAGTGCTCGGCGGAGCCGTCACCCCGCTGGTGGCGACGGCGACGGCCGGGTCGGGCGGGCCGCCCTGGGGTGTCGCCGCCTATCTCACCGGCATCGCCCTGCTGAGCCTGGGCTGCTTCCTGCTGCTGCCCGAGACCCACCCCGCCGCGATCGCCTCCCGGGCGGCCACCGACCCCGCCCCCGCCTGAGTCCGTCAGACGCGGACGTTCCGACCGTCCTGCTCGTGCTCCTGCTCCCGCTCCTCCTCCGGGGAGCGGGCCGCCAGCGCCTCGGCCCGCGCCTGCCCGGCCGAGGCGCGCAGGCTGGTGATCGTGGTGACGATCAGCACGGCGCAGATGACGCCGAGCGAGACCGGGATGCTGATCTCGGGGACCGCGACACCGCTCTCGTGCAGGGCGTGCAGCACCAGCTTGACGCCGATGAAGCCGAGGATGACCGACAGGCCGTAGGAGAGGTGGACCAGCTTCCTCAGCAGCCCGCCTATCAGGAAGTACAGCTGCCGCAGACCCATGAGCGCGAAGGCGTTGGCGGTGAAGACGATGTACGGGTCCTGGGTGAGGCCGAAGATCGCCGGTATGGAGTCGAGGGCGAAGAGCACGTCCGTCGTACCAATCGCCAGCATGACGATCAGCATCGGGGTCATCAGCCGCTTGCCGTTCTCCACGATGAACAGCTTGGTGCCGTGGTAGCGGTCGGTGGAGGGGAAGCGGCGCTCGACCAGCTTCAGGAAGCGGTTCTCCTCGAACTCTTCCTCCTCCTCGTCGGCCCGCGCCTCCTGGATCAGCTTCCAGGCCGTCCAGATCAGGAAGGCGCCGAAGAGATAGAAGATCCAGGAGAAGTTGGCGATGATCGCGGCGCCGGCGCCGATGAAGACGGCCCGCAGCACCAGGGCGATGAGCACGCCGACCATGAGCACGCGCTGCTGGTAGATCGACGGCACCGAGAACTTCGCCATGATCAGGACGAAGACGAAGAGGTTGTCGACGCTCAGCGACTTCTCGGTGATGAAGCCCGCGAAGAACTCACCGGCGGGCTGTCCGCCCCCGAAGACGAGGAGCCCCAGCCCGAAGAGCCCGGCCAGGGCCATCCAGACCGCCGTCCAGACCCCGGCCTCCTTGAGGGAGACCTCATGAGGCTTACGGCCTCCGATGAAGAAGTCGGCGGCGACGAGGGCGCACAGACCGAGGACGGTCAGCACCCACAGGGTCAAGGAGACGTCCACTGTTCCTCCGGCACGTCGTACGGGCGTACGGCAGTCCTCAGAACAGTACAGGCAGAACCAAGAAAAAGTAAAGAGAAACCCAAAACAGCAGGTCAGGGTGGGTTGGATGCGTTAGATGCCATAGGCGCGCCGCGCCTGGCCGACCTGCCGCAGCACCTGCCCGACGACATCGCTCCCCGCGGGCACCCGCGACGGCTCGTACGTCCAGGCGTGCCCGACCCACGGGTCGGCGAGGTGATCGTCCGGCACCGGCGTGATCCTCAGCAGCGAGCGCCACAGCGGGTCCAGGACGGGCCCGTAGGCCCGCGCGTCGTCCCGGTCGGCCACCATCAGCAGATGGACGCCCACGGACGGCCCCTCGTCCGCCAGATAGCGCAGCTGGGTGACGGCGCGGTCGTCGAAACCGTGCGGGAAGTCGTTGACGATCAGCAGTTGCTCGCCCGTGTCGAGGTCCGGAGGCAGCGAGTCCAGGGCGCGGTTGCGCACCGCCATCTGCACCAGGTCGACCCGGCGCGTCAGGCGCGCCAGCACGTCCGACACCCCGCGCGCCCCGGTGGGCGGCGGCTCCTTCAGCGCCCCGCTCTCCAGCAGCGGCGCCAGGGCCGGGCCCGCGGCTCCGGCCGGGTCGATGACGTGGAGCGTGTAGTCCCCCACGGGGTGGACGGCCAGCAGCCGCACGGCGTGCGCGACCGCGCAGTCCATGGCCAGCCTGCGCAGCTCGGCCGAGTCCGGCAGGCCCGCGTCCTGGCCGCCGGCCCGGCCGGCGTCGATCCACAGGCCGCGCTCCAGCGGCAACCGCACCAGCATGGGGATGCGCAGGCCGGGGCGCTCCGGCAGGTGCAGATCGCCCAGCCGCAGCGCCATCGGGGCCGACAGTGGCACCTGGTAGCCCTGCCAGACGGGGCTGTCCCAGCGGGCGTAGGCAGCCGGCAGGGCGTGCTCGACGACCTCGGCCTCCGCGACGAGCTGGGCGAGGTCCCGGTCGAGCACGGACCGCGCCTGGTCGACCAGCTCGGCGTGGCGGGCGCGGGCCTCCTCGCGGGCCGTGTCCGCCGCCGGGCCGACACGGGTGGCGGGGTCGGAGAGGACCCGGTCCAGCTCCCGCTCCAGACGGGACTCCGCGAAGTCGACCGCGCTGCGGTAGGCGGCGACCGTTCGGGTCAGGTCCTCGAACATGCCCCAGACCTGGTTGTAGAGCCGCTCGTCCATGGACCAGCCGGTGGCGTCGCCCGCGACGGGCCCGGGCGTTCCGGGCCCGTCGGCCGGGGCCCGGTCAGGGTCCCGGCCCGTGGCCGTGGCCGGGGACGCCGGTGCCTGTGCCGGTGCCGGATCGCGCGGCGCCGCGGACGGCTCCGGGCCCGCCGTCGGGGCCTGCGGGCCGCTCTGACGGCGTGGGTGCCGGTAGCTGATGGGGCCGGCGGAGGCCGGGTCCGCCTGGGCCCGTACCGCGGCCCGGTCCTGCGTGGCGGCGGACTCGGGCACGGCCAGGGCCGGTACGGCGGTGGCCCCGCCCTCGGCCCGGCCGGGCGCGGCACCGGCTCCGGTCGCGGCCGCGTCGTCCCGCTCCGGCACGTCGGCCGCCGCGGGCGCGCCGTCGCCGGGCGCAGGTTCGACATGGGCAGACTCGACGCGAGCGGACTCGATGCGAGCCGACTCGACCTCAGCGGACTCGACGCGGGCAGGCTCGGCGACGCGGACAGGCGGTGCCGCGACCGCGCGGGCCATGCCCCGGGCGACCGCCTCGTCGATGCCGGCGGCCAGCTCGGCCGCCCCGGGCAGGCCCTGGTCGTGGAGCATCGCGGCCAGGCCTCCCGTGTACCCCTGGCCGACCGCGCGCACCTTCCAGGCGCCCTGCCGGCGGTAGAGCTCAAGGGCGACGACCGCCGACTCGGCGTCCAGTCCGGTGACCGTATAGCTGGCGATCTCGGTGCCGTCCGTGTCCGTCACGGCGAGGAAAGGAGCCGCGATGGCGCCGAAGCGCGCCGGGACCGACGCCGCGGACGGGAGGGCGAGCACCACGGTGAGCCGGTGTGCGGCCTCCGGGACGGCGTCCAGATCGACCGCCAGCCGGTGCTCCGCGGCAGCTTGCCCGGACACCTCCAGCCCGGGAAGTCTCGGCGAGGCGGGGTGCGCGACCCACTGGGCGTCGGTCACCCTGCCGTCCGCGTCACCGAGCGTCGCGCCCGCCACCACCGGGTGGCCCGCCGATACCCGGATCTCCAGTCGATTACCGGGCAGTGGGTGGTTCTGCCCCCGCACCAGCTCGGCCGTCATCGCCGTTTCCCCCTATGTCGTGCTCGTCGTGTCGTGCCGCCTCGTCCGCGAAGGGCGGTTACACGATCGCCTGGATCTCCGCCAGCAGGTCCTGGAACGTCCGGCCGTTGGCCGGGGTGCCGATGGCCGTCATCTGCCAGCCGTTGCCCACGCGGTGCACCTTGGCCATGATCTGCGCGGTGTACGGGCCGCCGCCGTCCAGGGTGTAGCGGGCCAGCTCCTGGCCGGTGGTCTCGTCGACCAGGCGGCAGAAAGCGTTGCGGACCTCGGCGAAGGTCTGGCCGGTGAACGAGTTCACCGTGAAGACGATCTGGTTGACGTGCACCGGGACGCGCTGGAGGTCGACGAGGATCGACTCGTCGTCACCGCCCTGGCCCGCGCCGCCGACCAGGTTGTCGCCGGTGTGGCGCACCGAGCCGTCCTTGCTGACGAGCTGCTGGAAGAAGGCCACGTCGACCGGCTGCTTGTCGGCGAAGAGCACCGCCGAGGCGTCGAGGTCGATCTCCTTCGTCCGCGTCCCGAACAGCCCGCGGCGGGGGGCCGCCTGCCAGCCCAGCCCCATCCGTACCGCGGTCAGGGTGCCCCCGTCGGCCTTCTGAAGGCTGATGCCCTGGCCCTTGGACAAGTTGACCGTCACGCGCAGTCCCTCTCTCGTTGGCTGTGCCCCCGTGGCCGCACGTGTTCCGTGCGGCCGTCTTCACCTACGACCCTATGCACACGCGACGGTCGCGTACGCGTCCGGGAAGGGTTTGTGGCGGTCTTGCAACATGCTCCGTACCAGGTCGGACAGGCTGGGATATGCTGCCGCGCCGCTCGTCAGGCCTGCCCCGCCTCACGCATCTGCCGCAGTTCCTTCTTCAGCTCGCCCACCTCGTCACGCAGCCGTGCGGCGACCTCGAACTGGAGCTCCGCCGCGGCGGCGCGCATACGGTCGGTCATGTCCTCGATGAGCTGGGCCAGTTCCGCGGCGGGACGGTCCGTGAGCACCGCTTCCGCGGCCTTGGCCTTGCCCTTGGCCTTGGTGGCCTTCCCCTTGCCGGCCGGGGCCGTCGGGACGGGGGCCTTCGCCTGGTCCTTGCCGGGCTTGCGGTAGCCCGTGCCCAGCAGTTCCTCGGTGTCGAGCTCCTCGCGGGCGAGGGAGGCGACGATGTCGCCGATCTTCTTGCGGAGCGGCTGGGGGTCGATGCCCCGCTCCTTGTTGTAGGCGATCTGCTTCTCGCGGCGGCGGTTGGTCTCGTCGATGGCCTTCGCCATCGCGGGGGTGATCTTGTCCGCGTACATATGGACCTGTCCGGAGACATTGCGCGCCGCGCGGCCGATGGTCTGGATCAGGGACGTCCCGGAGCGCAGGAAGCCCTCCTTGTCGGCGTCGAGGATGGCCACCAGCGACACCTCGGGCAGGTCGAGGCCCTCGCGCAGCAGGTTGATGCCGACCAGGACGTCGAACTCGCCGGCGCGCAGCTCGCGCAGCAGCTCGACCCGGCGCAGCGTGTCGACGTCGCTGTGGAGGTAGCGCACCTGGATGCCGAGTTCCAGGAAGTAGTCGGTGAGGTCCTCGGCCATCTTCTTGGTGAGGGTGGTCACGAGGACGCGCTCGTCGCGCTCGGTGCGGGTGCGGATCTCGTGGACCAGGTCGTCGATCTGGCCCTCGGTCGGCTTGATGACGACCTCGGGGTCGACGAGACCGGTGGGACGGATGATCTGCTCGACGAAGCCGTCGCCGCGCGAGAGCTCGTAGGGGCCGGGCGTCGCGGAGAGGTAGACGGTCTGGCCGATGCGCTCGGTGAACTCCTCCCACTTCAGCGGGCGGTTGTCCATGGCGGACGGCAGGCGGAAGCCGTGCTCGACGAGCGTGCGCTTGCGGGAGGCGTCGCCCTCGTACATCGCGCCGATCTGCGGGACGGTGACGTGCGACTCGTCGATGACGAGGAGGAAGTCCTCGGGGAAGTAGTCGATGAGGGTGTTGGGCGGGGAGCCGGGCTCGCGGTCGTCCATGTGCAGCGAGTAGTTCTCGATGCCCGAGCAGGAGCCGACCTGGCGCATCATCTCGATGTCGTAGGTGGTGCGCATGCGCAGCCGCTGGGCCTCCAGCAGCTTGCCCTGCTTCTCCAGCTTGGCGAGGCGCTCCTCCAGCTCGCGCTCGATGCCCGCGATGGCCTTCTCCATCCGCTCCGCGCCGGCGATGTAGTGGCTGGCGGGGAAGACGTACAGCTCCTGGTCGTCGGAGATGACCTCGCCGGTGAGCGGGTGGAGCGTGGAGAGCGCCTCGATCTCGTCGCCGAACATCTCGATGCGGACGGCCAGTTCCTCGTAGACCGGGAAGATCTCGATGGTGTCGCCGCGCACCCGGAAGGTGCCCCGGGTGAAGGCCAGGTCGTTGCGCGTGTACTGGATCTCGACAAAACGGCGCAGCAGCGTGTCGCGGTCGATCTCCTCGCCGACCTTCAGCGGCACCATGCGGTCCACGTACTCCTGCGGCGTGCCCAGGCCGTAGATGCAGGAGACCGATGCCACGACGATTACGTCACGCCGGGTGAGCAGCGAGTTGGTGGCGGAGTGGCGCAGCCGCTCCACCTCCTCGTTGATCGAGGAGTCCTTCTCGATGTAGGTGTCCGACTGCGGGACGTAGGCCTCGGGCTGGTAGTAGTCGTAGTACGACACGAAGTATTCGACGGCGTTGTTGGGCAACAGCTCGCGGAACTCGTTGGCGAGCTGGGCCGCGAGGGTCTTGTTGGGCGCCATGACGAGGGTGGGCCGCTGCAGCTTCTCGATCATCCACGCGGTGGTGGCCGACTTGCCGGTGCCGGTCGCGCCGAGGAGGACGACGTCCTTCTCACCCGCGCGAATGCGCCGCTCCAGCTCCGCGATGGCCGTCGGCTGGTCGCCGCTGGGCTGGAAGGGGCTGACGACCTCGAAGGGCGCCACCTTGCGTTCGATCTTGGATACGGGCCGCATGAGACCACCGTACGGCCCACCACTGACAACGGCCTCGTCTCCCGCCCTCCGCCCCGTTCTTCCGCCGGTCACGAGGCGAACGCCGGGCGAAATGTCGGCAAAGGGTCTCCGGCTCCGGCTGCCCCGGCGGTCGCGATCGCGTACACGTTTGCTGTACCACTTTCCGTGCACCAGGTACGACGTTCCGTACGCGAGGGCCGGCGGCGCGACGGGCGTCCCGGCCCCGGACGCCGCGAGGAGCCCCCATGCGCATCCGCATCGCCCCCGCCGTGACCGGTGTGCTCGCCGGTCTGTCCCTCTCGACGCTCGCCTCCGTGCCCGCCCATGAAGTCGCGGCGGCGCCCGCGCACGCCGCTACCGAGGCGACACCTGTCGTCATCGGTCACCGCGGGGTGCCCGTCGAGGCGCCGGAGAACACCCTGGCCTCGATCGACAGAGCGGCCCGGCTGGGCACCGTCTGGGTGGAGAACGACGTCCAGCGCACCAAGGACGGCGCCCTGATCGTCATGCACGACACCACCCTGGAGCGCACCACGGACGCCAAGCGGCGCTACCCCGGCCGCGCCCCCTGGAAGGTCGCGGACTTCACGCTCGACGAGATCGAGAACCTGGACGCCGGCAGCTGGTACGACAGCCGTTTCACCGGCGAACGGGTCCCCACGCTCGACCGCTATCTGCGCCGGGTCGACCACAACCACCAGAAGCTGCTGCTGGAGGTGAAGGCCCCGGAGCTCTACCCGGGGATCGAGCGGCAGGTAGTGGCCGAGCTGCGCCGCTCCGGCTGGCTGGACCGGCAGCACATCGACGAGGGGCTGGTCGTCCAGAGCTTCAGCGCGCCGTCCCTGAAGACGCTGCACAAGCTCCGCCCCGACATCAAGAAGGGCTTCCTGGGCGCCCCGAAGGCCGCCGGCCTCCGCTCGTACGCCGAGTTCGCCGACCAGATCAACCCGGACCACACGCGGATCACCGCCGACTGGGTCGCCGCCGCCCACGCCCTCGACGGCCCGCACGGGCGGCGGCTCGAGGTCTGCGCGTGGACCGTCGACGACGAGGACAAGGCGGTGGGCCTCGCCCGGATGGGCGTGGACGGCATCATCACCAACGCCCCCCACGTCATCGCCGCCGCCCTGGACGACGACGCGGACGACCCGTCCCTCCTGAACGACGACCGGCCCGGCCCGGACCCGGCCGGCGACCCCGCCGACGAGGACGAGCCCCTCGACGACGCCGTCTGAGGCCCGGGGCCCCGGCCGGGGGCGCCCGGCCACGCTCTACGCTGGAGGGCGTGACGGACTCCGAGCGCCCCCTGCCGCCCGGCCCCCGGGCCTGGGCGTGGTCGACGACCGACTCGCCCGTCGGTCCCCTGGGCCTCGCCGCGACCCCGGACGGCCTGCTGAGCGTCGTCTTCCACGCCGACGCCGGCACGACCGGACGGACCCTGTCCCACCTGGAACGGCACCTGGGCGCCGCCCCCATGGCCGCGCCCTCCGCCTGCCACGACGTCCTCGCCGAGGCCACGGACCAGCTCCGCGCCTACTTCGCGGGCCGCCTCCGCGTCTTCTCCGTGCCCCTGGACTGGTCCCTCACCTCCGGCTTCAACCGCCGCACCCTGCGCGAGCTCCTCGCCCACGTCCCCTACGGCACCGTCGTCGCCTATCAGGACCTCGCCACCCGCCTGGGCGACCCCGGCGCGGCCCGCGCGGTCGGCACGGCCATGGGAAGCAACCCGCTGCCCATCGTGGTGCCCTGCCACCGCGTCATCGGGAGCGACGGCGGCCTGGGCGGCTTCGGCCCCGGCCTGGAGGCCAAGCGGGTCCTGCTGTCGCTGGAAGGGGTCCTTCCGGAGCCGCTGTTCTGAGCCCCGCTCCCGAGGGATGCTGGAAGCGGGAGATGGTGCGCCATGCGTACGGGCAACGAACCCATGACGGCGCGCAGCCCGCTGCGGCTGCGGTGCGGGCTGGCGTCCTTCGGGCTGGTGTGGACGGCCGCCGGGACGGCGCTCTTCGCGCTGGCGGGGCGACCGGGGTGGGCGATCGCGTGCGGCGTGGTGATGCTCGTGACCGTGGTCGACCTGGTCGTGATCATCCGGCACATCCGGCAGGGGCCGCACTACCAGCCGGGCCGGGACGTCCCACCGTATGAGCCCGTCAAGCCCTCAAACCACCCCGGAAGGAATTCCTAGCCCTGTGCGGCCGGCGGCTCGGCACGGGACGCCAGGAAGCGGCGGGCCTCGGCCGTCCGCTCCTCCCGCTGCTCCGGTGAGAGGCGCTCCCAGGCCTCCTGGGCGGTCTCCACGCTCTCGGTGAGCGCGTCGGAGTACGCGCCCACTCGAACCGCCTCGTGGAGGCGCATCCGGCCGGAGAGGACCTCCTGGGCCATCTCCCGCAGGACCTCACCGCCGCTGCCGTCGGCGAGGTGCCGAAGCGCCTCGTGGACGACGCGGGCCCGGGCCCGGTCGCGGCCGGGAGTAACGAATTCCTCGAATCCGACGTGGTGCTCCGGCATTCCGCCACCGCTCCTTCTCTCCCGGCGTCAGACCGCCGGGTGGTCGTAACCCGTACGCGGCAACGGAAAGGCACCGAGGGAGGCCGCGATCTCGCCGCCCGTGCGCCCGATCGCCGCGCAGCCGACATTCATGGCCACTTGCGCCGCGTTGAGGAGATTGGTCATCGCGGTCCATTCCTTGAGGACGGTCTCCGCCTCGGCCGCGCCGAGCGCGTATCCCATCGCGGCGCCCCATCCCGTCCATCCGGAGGCGGCGGAGGCCGCGATGGCGATGGAGAGGGTGATGAGCGCGTCGAGCATCGCGCCGAGGCACGCGGCGACGGCCTCGCCCGTGTACGCCACCGATCGGGCGATCTCCCGGTATTCGTCGTCGATCGCGTACAGGGAGTCCCGCGCGTCCTCCAGGTTCTTGCGCAGGGCGTCGAAGTAGCCGTGCGCGGCGTCGGCCGCGTTCCCCTGCCAGGTCGCGCTGACGGCCCCGGTTCCGGACTTGAGGTTCCGGGCGAGGGCGTCGCAGGAATGTCCCAGGTTCCGCCAGACGTCGGCACACCGGGCATACGCCTCCCAGTCTCCGGCGAGGGCGTGCTTGGCGTAGTCCATCGGGTCGCGCTTCAGCACGAGCTCGGCCAGTTTCACGAACCAGCCGCCCGGGCTGAGGAAGTCCCCGACGTCGTTGACGGGTTTCAGCGGGTGGACGAACTCCGGGGGCTTCCGGGGCGGGTTGAGGTGCCGGGTCGGCTCGGTCACGTCGGCGAAGTCCATGTCCGGGTCAGCGCCTCGTCCGGCCGTAGGCCGCGTCCGTCTCGGCGGCGACCCCGAGATCGGTGCGCTGATAGTACGAGGCCGCGGCGCCCAGTTCCCGTGCCGACTCCCGGAGCACGGCGGACAAGCGGTCGAGCGTGCGCAGCACGTTGTCCCGTACCTCGGTGTGCTGCCCCGCGCATAACCCCAGCAGTCCGTGTTCCATGAAGTCGAGCGAGGTGAATCCCTTGGTGTAGGAGGCCATTTCCGAGGCGTCCTCCGCGCCTCTTCCCATCTGCCGGGAGAATTCCTCCAGCCGTTCCGTCTCCACCTGAAGTCGCCCTGACACGGCAGCCCTTTCCCTGTCGATGTGAAACCCGGCCCGAACCCTCTGAACGCCCGTCACGGTGATACGCACGCCAGTAGGAAGCACGCCAGCATGCCCATGCCTCCCACCCTGCGCAGCCATCGGACGTGTTCCACCACCCTGGCCTTGCGCAGCATTTCCCGGACCGCCTTGAACTGCCCGATGGTCCTGGGGTGGAATCCGGCGACGACGAGCATGACGCCGTGGGCCATGACCGGAAGCGCCATGAAGAGAAGGATCAGCCATTCCCAGAAGGCCCGCAGGCTGATGAGGGAATAGGAGCCCCATTCCCGGTACACCTTCACCCGTTCACCGGGGACGTACGCGCCGTCGATCTCGGCGTCCGTCAGCACCGTGCCGCCGTCCGAGGGGCGGAACACCCCGTCGCAGCTGGTGCCTTCATGGCCGCTGCCCCGGTGCGTGATGGTGCAGTGGCCGATGGTCATGGTCCCCTGATGGTCCGCGTAGCCGAAGGCCTTCACCGCGGACGCGGCGGTGAACTCCATGAGCAGCAGTCCGGCCACGACGAGGCAGACCCCGCCCAGGCGGGTCTTGATCCTCGGCCGGGGTGTGGGCGCGAAGGGGCTCGCGCCGAGCAGTTCCGGCATGGCCATGGTCGTCGTTCCCCTTCGGAGCAGCCGCGTTGTGACGCCGTTCGGGGCGACACGCTAGCGACGCGGAGGGGAGGTGATGACGCGGTGCGACGGCCCGACGACCGCTCGCGTCATCGGCGTACGAACGTGGAGGCCCCGTACGAAGGGCTCGCCGAGGGCCGGCCGAGCGCCACCGTCCATCGGCGGTGCGCACCCGGCCTCACCCGATCTGATGAACGGCTCAGCCGGACCGCATCGCCGCCCGCTCGCGCAGTTGCTCCCAGACGGCCCTGACCTGGGGCTCCAGCGCCTCCAGCGGGCCGTCGTTGTCGATGACGAGGTCCGCCACGGCCAGGCGCTGCTCCCGTGTGGCCTGGGCCGCCATCCGGGCGCGGGCCTCGTCGGGGGTCATGCCCCGCAGCCGGACGAGCCGCTCCAGCCGGGTCCCGGTGCTCGCGTCGATGACCACCACCAGGTCGTAGAGGGGGGCGAGCCCGTTCTCGGCGAGGAGGGGGACGTCGTGGACGACGACGGCGTCCGGGCCGGCGGCGGCCTCCAGCTCGGCCGAGCGGGCGCGGACCAGGGGGTGCACGATGGCGTTGAGGGCGGCGAGCCGGTCCTTGTCGGCGAAGACGACGGCGCCCAGCGCGGGCCGGTCGAGGGTGCCCTCGCCGGTGAGGACGCCGGGGCCGAACTCGGCGACCACCGCCGCCAGTCCGGGCGTGCCCGGCTCCACCACTTCCCTCGCGATCCGGTCCGAGTCGACGACGACCGCTCCGTACGACGCGAGGAGCCGCGACACCTCGCTCTTGCCCGCGCCGATCCCGCCCGTGAGGCCCACCTTCAGCATGGGCCCCACGCTATCGGGCCGGGTGTCAGCGGCCTCCGTCGCCCTCCCGGTCGGCGAGGAAACGCTCGAATTCGGCGCCCAGTTCATCGGCGGAGGGCAGTTCGACGGGCTCGGCGACGAGGTTGCCCCGGGTCTCGGCCCCGGCCACCGCGTCGTACTGGTGCTCAAGGCCCCGGACGAGCGCGATCAGCTCCTCGTCGCCCTCGCCGAGCTGACGCTCGATCTCCTCCTGGGTGCGGTGCGCCGCGGTGCGCAGGGCGTGCGCGGCGTCGGGCAGGACGAGCCCGGTGGCGGCGGTGACCGCCTCCAGGGCCGTCAGAGCCGCGTCGGGGTAGGGCGAGCGGGCCACGTAGTGGGGGACGTGGGCGGCGACGCCCAGAACGTCGTGGCCGGCCTCGGCGAGGCGGTACTCGACGAACGACTCGGCGCTGCCGGGCACCTGGGCCTCGTCGAAGTAGCTGCGGTGACCGGGCATCAGGTCCGTGCGGTTGCCGTGGGGGGTGATGCCGACGGGACGGGTGTGGGGGACGCCCATGGGGATGCCATGGAAGTTGACGGCCAGTCGTACGCGGAGCCGCTCCACGAGCAGGCGTACGGCGGCGGCGAAGCGCTCCCACTCCACGTCCGGCTCGGGGCCGGTGAGCAGGAGGAACGGGGCGCCCGTGGCGTCCTGCACCAGGTACAGCTCCAGCTTCGGCGTCTCGTACTCGGTCCAGCGGTCGCGCTGGAACGTCAGCAGCGGACGCCGCGCGCGGTAGTCGATGAGCCGGTCGTGGTCGAAGCGGGCCACGACCTGGTGGGGCAGGTCGCCCAGCAGCCGCTTGACGATCAGCTCGCCCGTCTCACCGGCGTCGATGTAGCCCTCGAAGTGGTAGAGCATGACCAGTCCGGCCGTGTCCTGGGCCAGAGCCAGGTCGGCCACGGCGAGCCCCTTGGGCTCCCATTCGTACAAACCCTGCGGATCCATCACGGTGACCGTTCCTCCTCATGTTCCTTGGGAGAGAACGCTCTTGAGGGCCGTGACCATTCCCGCCCCGGTTCAATGGAGGGCAAACGCGCGTAAGGCCCGCTCTCCAAGGAGAGCGGGCCTTACGTCGGTCAGCCGGCTATTCAGCCGTGCTGTCGGTCAGAGCCTCAGCTCTGGCCGCCGGCGAGCTTCTCGCGCAGGGCGGCGAGAGCCTCGTCCGACGCCAGGGCGCCGGAGGTGTCGGCCGACTCGGAGGAGTACGAGCCACCGGCCGGAGCGGCCTGCGACGCGACGTCCTGGTCACCGGCGGCGGCAGCCTCGGCGTCCGCCTCGCGGGACTTGATGACCTGCGCCTGGTGCTGCTCGAAGCGCTGCTGCGCCTCGGCGTACTGGCGCTCCCACTCCTCGCGCTGCTTCTCGTAACCCGGCAGCCAGTCGTTGGCCTCGGGGTCGAAGCCCTCGGGGTAGATGTAGTTGCCCTGGTCGTCGTAGGACGCGGCCATGCCGTACAGGGTCGGGTCGAACTCGACCACGGACGGGTCGGCACCGAAGGACTCGTTGGCCTGCTTCAGCGAGAGGCTGATGCGACGACGCTCGAGGTCGATGTCGATGACCTTGACGAAGATCTCGTCGTTGACCTGGACGACCTGCTCCGGGATCTCCACGTGGCGCTCGGCCAGCTCGGAGATGTGGACCAGGCCCTCGATGCCCTCGTCGACGCGCACGAACGCACCGAAGGGAACGAGCTTGGTGACCTTACCCGGGACGACCTGACCGATCTGGTGGGTCCGGGCGAACTGCTGCCACGGGTCTTCCTGGGTGGCCTTGAGCGACAGGGAGACGCGCTCGCGGTCCATGTCGACGTCCAGGACCTCGACCGTGACCTCCTGGCCGACCTCGACGACCTCGGACGGGTGGTCGATGTGCTTCCAGGACAGCTCGGAGACGTGGACGAGACCGTCGACGCCGCCCAGGTCCACGAAGGCACCGAAGTTGACGATGGAGGAGACGACGCCGGAGCGCACCTGACCCTTCTGGAGGGTGGTGAGGAAGGTCTGGCGGACCTCGCTCTGGGTCTGCTCCAGCCAGGCGCGGCGGGACAGGACCACGTTGTTGCGGTTCTTGTCCAGCTCGATGATCTTGGCCTCGAGCTCCTTGCCCACGTAGGGCTGGAGGTCGCGGACACGACGCATCTCGACCAGGGAGGCCGGCAGGAAGCCACGGAGGCCGATGTCGAGGATGAGACCACCCTTGACGACCTCGATGACGGTACCGGTGACGATCCCGTCCTCTTCCTTGATCTTCTCGATGGTGCCCCAGGCGCGCTCGTACTGGGCGCGCTTCTTCGAGAGGATCAGGCGGCCTTCCTTGTCCTCCTTCTGGAGAACCAGGGCCTCGATCTCGTCGCCGACCTTGACGACCTCGTTCGGGTCGACGTCGTGCTTGATCGAGAGCTCGCGCGAGGGGATGACACCCTCGGTCTTGTAACCGATGTCGAGCAGGACCTCGTCCCGGTCGACCTTCACGATGACGCCGTCGACGATGTCGCCGTCGTTGAAGTACTTGATCGTCTCGTCGATCGCGGCGAGGAAGGCTTCCTCGTTACCGATGTCGTTGACCGCAACCTGCGGGGTGGTGGCGGTGGTCTCGGTGCTGCTCGTCATGTGGGAAAGGGCTCCGGTACGGACATTGAAGTCGTAGGTACTGCTACGCCGAGAGCCCGTATCGCATCGCCGAAGCCGGACAGCCTTGGAGGCGCACTCTCCGTAAAGAGCTTTGACCCGGCGGAACCGGGAGCGCCTCGACAACCGAGGGACATACAACAGATGCGAGCGCGGCCTGCTCTGTCTGAGGCGCGCAGGCCCGCAGCGCAACTTGTAGCATACGGGGGCAGCGGGACACGGTCAATGCGCGAAGGCGCACACCCGGGACGAATCGCAGCAATTCCGGCACAACTCGGGTTGTGCGAGGCCACAGGGCCCCGAAACACCCCGGTGCGTCACCCCCCGGGGCCGCCCAAAGGGCTCCATGGCGTCATGCTCGGGCGAGAACCTGTAAGGATCAAGCGCGACCGCCGGGATGATCAGATGACCCAAGAATACGAGCCCGAGGCCACCCGCCGTGAGACCGGCGAGACGGAGAGCAGCCGGGCCAGTCGTGGCTGGTGGGACCGCAACGCGGACGAGTACCAGAACGAGCACGGCGGCTTCCTCGGCGACGACCGCTTCGTCTGGGGGCCGGAGGGCCTCGACGAGGCGGAGGCCGCCCTGCTGGGCCCGGCGGAGTCGCTCAGGGGCCTCGACGTCCTGGAGATCGGCGCCGGCGCGGCCCAGTGCTCGCGCTGGCTGGCCGCGCGGGGCGCCCGCCCCGTGGCCCTCGACCTGTCCCACCGGCAGCTCCAGCACGCCCTGCGGATCGGCGCGGACTTCCCGCTCGTGGAGGCCGACGCCTGCGCCCTGCCCTTCGCGGACGGCTCCTTCGACCTGGCCTGCTCGGCGTACGGGGCGGTTCCGTTCGTCGCCGACCCGGTGCGGCTGATGCGCGAGGTGCGGCGGGTGCTGCGGCCCGGTGGCCGCTGGATCTTCTCCGTGACCCACCCCATCCGCTGGGCGTTCCCGGACGAGCCCGGGCCCGAGGGGCTGTCCGTGGCCGCGTCGTACTTCGACCGCACGCCGTACGTGGAGCAGGACGAAACAGGCCGGGCGATCTATGTGGAGCACCACCGGACGCTCGGTGACCGGGTGCGCGACGTGGTGACCGCGGGCTTCCGCCTGGTCGACCTGGTCGAGCCGGAGTGGCCCGCGTGGAACCAGCAGGAGTGGGGCGGCTGGTCCCCGCTGCGGGGGCATCTGATTCCGGGGACGGCGATCTTCGTCTGTGAGCGGGACTGATCGCTCCCGGGCACGCCCCGTAAGGGGCGCGGGGAACTGCGTGACCAGCCACGGACGGCCCGCGGCCGACGGACTTCCGCGTAGGCGAGACTTGGCCACGTGATCCGTGACGACGCCCTCGCCCAGTTGCCCGTGCGGTCCGCGCTGCCCGCGCTTAAGGAGGCGCTGGACGGGCACGGGACGGCCGTGTTGTGCGCGCCGCCCGGCACCGGCAAGACGACGCTCGTACCGCTGGTGCTGGCGGGCCTGACCGGCTCCGGGCCGGTTCGCCGGGTCCTGGTCGCCGAGCCCCGCCGCATCGCCGCGCGCGCCGCCGCGCGGCGCATGGCGTGGCTGCTGGGCGAGGAGGCCGGCGGCCGGGTCGGCTTCACCGTGCGCGGCGAGCGCAGGGCCGGGCCGTCGACCGTGGTGGAGGTCGTCACCACCGGTGTGCTGCTCCAGCGTCTCCAGCGCGACCCGGAGCTGGCCGGGGTCGACGTCGTGGTGCTCGACGAGTGCCACGAGCGGCATCTGGACGCCGACACCGCGGCCGCCTTCCTCCTGGACGTGCGGGCCGCGCTGTGCCCGGAGCTGCGGCTGGTGGCCGCGTCGGCGACGACGGACGCCGAGGGCTGGGCCCGGCTGCTGGGCGGCGCGCCCGTGGTGGAGGCGCGGGGGGTGTCGCACCCCGTGGAGGTGGTGTGGGCGCCGCCGGAGCGCGCGATACGGCCGCCGCACGGCATGCGCGTGGATCCCGCGCTGCTGGAGCACGTGGCCGCCGTGGTGCGGCGGGCGCTGCGCGAGCGGGAGGGCGACGTGCTCTGTTTCCTCCCCGGTGTGGGCGAGATCGGCCGGGTGGCCGGGCTCCTCGGCGCGGGTCCCGGCGGGGCGGAGGTGCTCCAGGTGCACGGGCGGGCCCCGGCCGCCGTGCAGGACGCGGTGCTGGCCGGTGGCACCGGTGCGCGGCGCGTGGTGCTGGCGACCTCGGTGGCCGAGTCGAGCCTGACCGTGCCGGGCGTACGGGTCGTGGTGGACGCCGGGCTGGCCCGGGAGCCGCGCATGGACCACGCCCGGGGGCTGAGCGCGCTGACGACCGTACGGGCGTCCCGGGCGTCCGGGCGGCAGCGGGCGGGCCGCGCGGGGCGCGAGGCCCCGGGGGCGGTGTACCGCTGCTGGACGGAGGCCGACGAGACGCGGCTGTCCGCGTTCCCGGCGGCGGAGATCACGGTGGCGGACCTGACGGCGTTCGCCCTCCAGGCCGCCTGCTGGGGCGATCCCGACGCGACCGGGCTCGCGCTGCTCGACGCCCCGCCGGCCGGTGCTCTGGCGGCCGCCCGGTCGGTGCTGGCGGCCACGGGCGCGGTGGACGCCGACGGGCGGCCCACCGACCGGGGCCGGCGCATGGCGCGCCTGGGTGTGCACCCCCGTCTCGCGCGCGCTCTGCTGGACGGCGCGCGCGAGGTCGGTGCGCGCCGGGCGGCGGAGGTCGTGGCGCTGCTGAGCGAGGAACCGCCGAGGGAGTACGGGGACGATCTGGCGGCGGCATGGCGCTCCGCCCGGCGTGGGAACGACGCCTACGGCGCCCGCTGGCGCGTCGAGGCGCGCAGGCTGGAGAGCGCGCTGCGGAGCGTCTCCGAGGAGCCCCCAGCCCCCACGGGCGGTGTATCGGACACCGATGACGCCGTCGCCGGCCTGATCGCCGCCCTGGCGTTCCCCGAACGGGTGGCGCGGCTGCGCGGCGGGGCCTCGTACCTGATGGTGTCGGGCACCGGCGCCGAGCTGGGCGACGGGTCCCGGCTGCGTACCGCGCCCTGGCTCGCGGTGGCCGTGGCGGACCGGCCCGTCGCCGCCGCGTCGGCGCGGGTGCGGCTGGGTGCCGTGATCGACGAGGGGACGGCGCGGGCGGCGGCGGGGGCGCTGTACGGCGAGGGCGAGGAGGTGCGCTGGTCGGAGGAGCGGCGCGACGTCGTGGCGCGCCGCGTGGCCCGGCTGGGCGCGGTGGAGCTGACCGCGAGCGTGCTGGGTGCGCCGGATCCGGGGCTGGTGCGGGCCGCGCTGCTGGAGGGGCTGCGGCGGGAGGGCCTGGGGCTGCTGCGGTGGGGCGCGGAGGCGACGGCGCTGCGGCAGCGGCTGGCGTTCCTCCGCCGTGAGCTGGGCGAGCCGTGGCCGGAGGTGTCCGATGAGGCGCTGCTGGCGCGGGCGGACGAGTGGCTGGGCGTGGAGCTGGACCGGGCCCGCAGGCGCGCGGATCTTGAGCGGCTGGACGCGGGCGCGGCGCTGGAGCGGCTGCTGCCGTGGGCGAGCGGTGACGCCGTGCGGCTGGGCGAGCTGGCGCCGGAGCGCATCGAGGTGCCGAGCGGTTCACGGATCCGGGTGGACTACGGCGGTGAGCAGCCCGTGCTGGCGGTCAAGCTCCAGGAGCTCTTCGGGCTGCACGAGACGCCCCGGGTCGCGGGAGGGCGGGTACCCGTGCTCGTCCATCTGCTGTCCCCGGCGGGCCGTCCGGCGGCGGTCACCGCGGATCTGGCGTCGTTCTGGCGGGAGGGCTACCGGTCCGTACGGGCCGAGCTGCGCGGCCGGTATCCGCGCCATCCCTGGCCGGAGGACCCGGCCACGGCCGTCGCGACGCGCCGCGCCAACGCCAGGCGCTAAGCGCTCCGCGGGAGGCGCCACGGCGGGCGTCGATCGGCTGCGGCGCCGTCGTGGCTGGTCGCGCAGTTCCCCGCGCCCCTTCGGGCGCTGCCGCTCCTTGTGTCGTTCGACCCGTCCGCCGGCCCTTCCGTCAGGGGAGGTAGCGCTCCAGGGCGGCGGCTCCCTTCTCCTCTATGCGGCGCCGGGCCGCCTCGACGCGTTCGGGGGTGACGTCGTGGCCGGAGGCCATGACGAGGTCCTCGGGGTCGAAGGGCCGCTCGGCGCCGGTGTAGAGCCGGCTGGGGCGGGACGGGGTTGACGCGTCCTCCGGGGTCTCCTTCACGGCGGGCCTCCTCTGCTCAGGCGACCCCTTTCGGGGTCACCCGTTCGGGTTTCCCTCCATCGTGTGCCCGGTGCGCCGCGAACGCACGACGATCTCGGGCTTCGAGGGCGAGGGAGAGCGCGAGCAGGACGCCTCCGAGGGCGAGGAGGCCCCAGGGGAGGTAGCTGGTGATCAGGAGGACGAGCTGTCGTTGCGTGGCCACGAGGGCGACGGCCGAGTCGACGTCGGCGGGGCGCATCTTCACATGGCCGGAGAAGGCGGGGATCGGTTCCTTGCCGGGGGCGCCGGTCCAGCGCATCTCCTCGCGGTGGATCTCCTCGCCGTTGACCGGGGCGCCGGTGACGGGGTCGACCCAGAACATGCGCCGGGTGGTGTACCAGCGTTCCAGGCCGAGCTGCCGGACGGTGTCGGGGCCGATGCCCAGCGGCAGTTTTCTGGGCAGGGGGACCTTGGTCCAGGGGATCGTCTGCTCGAAGTAGTAGACGTCCAGGCCGTGGAAGGTACGGGTGCCCTTGTAGTGGATGGGTGCGGAGGTGCGGGTCATCGCGTCGAAGTAGCGGTAGTCGCGTTTCTCGACGAGGAACGGCCATTTGAACTCGATGCCGTCGCGGCGCACCGGGGTGCCGTCGACGTGTTCGCCGCCCGCGTGGACGGGCTCCTGGCTGTGGGCGTCGAAGACGTACCGCTCGGGGATCGTGGAGACCATGGCGCCGTCGGGGCCGGCCGCGTAGGAGAGGGTGTCCCAGACGACGACGTCGCGGCCGGTCTCGTCGCGGACCTCGCGGGCCTTCTCGACGTTGCCCTTGAGGGTCTGGACCACGGTGAGGCGGGGGACGGTACGGGGCTTGAGGGTGCCGTAGTCGATGAGGGTGGCGTTCTCGGCCTCCATGACGGCGGTCCGGTACTGGCCGGCCGGGACCTTGGCGAGGCGGGGGAAGGCGTACCAGCGCAGCAGGGGTGACAGCGCGGCGCAGAAGACCGCGAGTGCCAGCAGTACGAGGCTCGCCCGTCGGCGCATGGCGGGGCCGCTTCCGCTAGGGCCGGGCGGGGGCGGAGGTGAGCAGGGGCTCGGGGGAGGTCTCGCCTTGGGGTGGGCCGATGGCCGTGACGGCGAGGACGAGGGCGAAGGCGGCGGCCAGTCCGATGGCCGCGGCGGCCAGTGCGCGCATGCGGAGCCTCCCGGCGGATTCCCCTGGACCTGACGAGGCGTCAGAGATGGGGCACGGTAGCAACGCCCGGCACGGAAGAGAACAACGCCGTACGGCCCGCCCCCGGAAACAGCCGTACGGCCCGCCCCCGGAAACGATCCTCCGGGGACGGGCCGTACGGCACCGGTTGCGCGGGCGTCAGTGCGCGGCGGACTCCCAGTCCCCGCCGACACCCACCGACACGTCCAGCGGGGCGCGCAGCTCGACGGCGCCGGCCATCTCGCGACGGACCAGCTCCTCGACCTTCTCCCGCTCCCCCGGCGCGATCTCCAGCACGATTTCGTCGTGCACCTGGAGCAGCGCCCGGGAGGTGAGCTTCTCCGCCGTCAGGGCCTCGGCCACCCGCAGCATCGCGATCTTGACGATGTCGGCGGCCGTGCCCTGGATCGGGGCGTTCAGCGCCATCCGCTCGGCCATCTCGCGCCGCTGCCGGTTGTCGCTGTTGAGATCCGGCAGATAACGGCGACGGCCCAGCATCGTCTCCGTGTAGCCCGTGGCCCGGGCCTCCTCGACGACGCGCTGGAGATAGTCGCGCACCCCGCCGAACCGCTCGAAGAACGTGTCCATCAGACGACGCGCCTCGTCCGGCATGATGTTCAGCTGCTGCGAGAGCCCGAACGCCGACAGCCCGTACGCCAGGCCGTACGACATCGCCTTGATCTTGCGGCGCATCTCGGGGTCGACCTCGCTCTTGGCGACGCCGAACACCTGGGAGGCGACCGTGGTGTGAAGGTCCTCGCCCGAGGCGAACGCCTCGATCAGGCCCTCGTCCTCCGAGAGGTGGGCCATCACCCGCAGCTCGATCTGGCTGTAGTCGGCGGTCATCAGCGACTCGAAGCCCTCACCGACCACGAAACCCCGGCGGATGGCACGGCCCTCGTCCGTCCGCACCGGGATGTTCTGGAGATTGGGGTCGGTGGAGGACAGCCGGCCCGTGGCCGCCACGGTCTGGTTGAACGTGGTGTGGATCCGGCCGTCGGTGGCGATCGCCTTGATCAGGCCCTCGACCGTGGACCGCAGCTTGGACTGCTCACGGTGCCGCAGCATGATCACCGGAAGCTCGTTGTCCGTCTGCGCGGCGAGCCAGGCCAGCGCGTCCGCGTCCGTGGTGTAACCGGTCTTGGTCTTCTTCGTCTTGGGCAGGCCCAGCTCACCGAAGAGGACCTCCTGGAGCTGCTTGGGCGAGCCCAGGTTGAACTCGCGGCCCGCCGCCAGATGCGCCTCCTTCACCGCCTGCTGCACGGCCGCGGCGAACTGCTGCTCCATGCGCTCCAGCCAGCCCCGGTCGGCGGCGATGCCCGCGCGCTCCATGCCGGCCAGCAGCGCGCTCGTCGGCAGCTCCACATTGGTCAGCAGCTTCGCGGCGCCCACCTCCGCGACCCGCCCCTCGAACGCGCCGCCCAGGTCCAGCACCGTACGGGCGCGGCCCATCAGCGCGTCCGCCTCGGCCTGCTCGTCGGCGCCGAACGCCAGCTGGCCGTCACCGGCCGCGGCCGTGGCGAGCTCACGCCCCAGGTACTCCACCGACAGCGCGTCCAGCGCGAACGACCGGCGCCCCGGCTTGACCAGGTACGCGGCCAGCGCCGTGTCCATCGTGACGCCCTCGACCGACCAGCCGTGATCGGCGAAGACCCGCATCGCGGCCTTCGCGTCGTGCATCACCTTGGGACGCTCCGGGTCCGCGCTCCACGCGGCGAACGCCCGCTCGTCGGCCTCGTCCAGCTCCGCCGGGTCGAACCATGCGGCCGGGCCCTCGCCCGTCGCCAGCGCGATCTCCGCGACCCGGCCACTGCCCCGCGACCACGAGTCCACGATCGCCACACCCAGCGGGCCCGCGCCGTGCTCGGCCAGCCACGGCGCCAGACCGCCCGCGCCCAGCACCACACCGTCGACCTCCGCGCCCGCCTCGGGCGCCGCCTCCTCGGCGGACTCCCCACCCGGGTCGGCCGCCAGCAGCCGGTCCCGCAGCCCCTGGTTGCGGATCTCCAGCCCCTCCAGGAACGCCACCAGCGCCGCCCGGTCGTAGGCCCCGCGCTCCAGATCGTCCGGATGCGTGGACAGCTGAACGTCCCGCACCATCTCCGTCAGCCGGCGGTTGAGCTTGACCGCCTCCAGATGGTCACGCAGATTCTGCCCGGCCTTGCCCTTGACCTCGTCGACCCGCTCGACGAGCTCCGCGAACGAACCGAACTGGTTGATCCACTTCGCGGCCGTCTTCTCACCGACACCCGGGATGCCCGGCAGATTGTCCGACGGGTCGCCGCGCAGCGCCGCGAAGTCCGGATACTGCGCCGGGGTCAGCCCGTACTTCTCCTGCACCTTCTCCGGCGTGAAACGCGTCAGCTCGGAGACGCCCTTCGTCGGGTACAGCACCGTGACCGCGTCGGTGATCAGCTGGAAGGAGTCCCGGTCGCCCGTGACGATCGAGACCTCGAAGCCCTCGGCCTCCGCCTCCGTCGCCAGCGTGGCGATGACGTCGTCGGCCTCGAAGCCGTCGACGGCGAAACGCCGCACGCTCATCGCGTCCAGCAGCTCGCCGATCAGCTTCACCTGCCCCTTGAACTCGTCCGGGGTTGCCGACCGCGTCGCCTTGTACTCCGGGAACTCCTCCGAGCGCCACGTCTTGCGCGACACGTCGAACGCCACCGCGAAATGCGTAGGCCGCTCATCACGCAGCGTATTGGCCAGCATCGACGCGAAGCCGTACACCGCGTTCGTCGTCTGACCGGACGCCGTCGTGAAGTTCTCCGCGGGCAGCGCGAAGAACGCCCGGTAGGCCATGGAGTGCCCGTCCATCAACAGCAGACGGGGACGGCCTCCCCCGGCGTCGCCGGTCGGGTCGTTCGCTTCGGTCGGGGTATTCGATGCCTTGGATGCCACGCCCCCGATCCTGCCACGGCCCACTGACAATCCCGACCGCCCCGCGCCCCGGTCACCCTCACCACGGCCGCCGCCGCACCCCCGTGACAGGATCGGCACCGCACGCACGTCCCAAGATCCACCGAGCGCTCAAGGGAGAGCGAGATGGCAGGCAAGCCGCCCACCGGCGATCCCGTACAGGACGCACCCAGCGTCACCGCCCCGCAGCACGCCGCCGCCGGGCTGCCCGCCATCGCCCACTCACTGCGCGTGGCCCACGAACAGATGGGCGTCCGCCGCACCGCCCTGACCCTCCTCAAGGTCAACCAGAAGAACGGCTTCGACTGCCCCGGCTGCGCCTGGCCCGAGCCCGACAAGCGCCACGCCGCCGAATTCTGCGAGAACGGCGCCAAGGCCGTCGCCGAGGAGGCCACCCTCCGCCGCGTCACCCCGGCCTTCTTCGCCACCCACCCCGTCGCCGACCTCGCCGAGCGCAGCGGCTACTGGCTCGGACAACAGGGCCGCCTCACCCACCCCATGTACCTCGCCGAGGGCGCCACCGCCTACGAACCCGTCACCTGGGAACGCGCCTTCGACATCATCGCCGAGGAGCTCCACGCCCTCGGCACCCCCGACGAAGCCGTCTTCTACACCTCCGGCCGCACCAGCAACGAAGCCGCCTTCCTCTACCAGCTCTTCGCCCGCGAGTTCGGCACCAACAACCTGCCCGACTGCTCCAACATGTGCCACGAGTCCTCCGGCTCGGCGCTCACCGAGACCATCGGCATCGGCAAGGGCAGCGTCCTGCTGGAAGACCTCTACAAGGCCGATCTGATCATCGTCGCCGGACAGAACCCCGGCACCAACCACCCCCGTATGCTCAGCGCCCTGGAGAAGGCCAAGCACGGCGGCACCCGGATCATCACCGTCAACCCGCTCCCCGAGGCGGGCCTGGAACGCTTCAAGAACCCGCAGAACGCCCGCGGCCTCGCCGCCGGCGGCACCGCCCTCACCGACCTCTTCCTCCAGATCCGCCTCGGCGGCGACCAGGCGCTCTTCCGCCTCCTCAACCGCCTGATCCTGGAGACCGAGGGCGCCGTCGACACCGCCTTCGTCGACGAGCACACCCACGGCTTCGACGACTTCGCCCGAGCCGCCCGCGCCGCCGACTGGGACGAGACCCTCCGCGCCACCGGACTGCGCCGCGAGGAGATCGAAACCGCCCTGCGCATGGTCCTGGACTCCAAGCGCGTCATCGTCTGCTGGGCCATGGGCCTCACCCAGCACAAGCACTCCGTCCCCACCATCAAGGAAGTCGTCAACTTCCTGCTCCTGCGCGGCAACATCGGCCGCCCCGGCGCCGGCGTCTGCCCCGTCCGCGGCCACAGCAACGTCCAGGGCGACCGCACCATGGGCATCTTCGAACGCCCCGCCCCCGCGTTCCTCGACGCCCTCGAGAGGGAATTCGGCTTCGCCCCGCCCCGCGAACACGGCCTCGACGTCGTCCGCGCCATCCGCGCCCTGCGCGACGGACAGGCCAAGGTCTTCTTCGCCATGGGCGGTAACTTCGTCTCCGCCACACCCGACACCGACGTCACCGAAGCCGCCGTCCGCCGCGCCCGGCTCACCGTCCACGTCTCCACCAAGCTCAACCGCTCCCATGTGATCACCGGCGCCCGCGCCCTGATCCTCCCCACCCTCGGCCGCACCGAACGCGACCGGCAGCACACCGGCGACCAGTTCGTCACCGTCGAGGACTCCATGGGCATGGTCCACGCCTCCCGCGGCCGCCTCGAACCCGCGAGCCCCCAGCTCCTCTCCGAGCCCGCCATCGTCTGCCGCCTCGCCCGCCGCGCCCTCGGCGACACCAGCAACACCCCCTGGGAGGACTTCGAAGCCGACTACGCGACGATCCGCGACCGCATCGCCCGCGTCATCCCCGGCTTCGAGGACTTCAACGCCCGCGTCGCCCGCCCCGGCGGCTTCACCCTCCCCCACGCCCCCCGCGACAGCCGCACCTTCCCCACCACCACCGGCAAGGCCAACTTCACCGCCGCCCCCGTCGAACACCCCCACGTCCCCGAGGGCCGGCTGCTGCTCCAGACCCTCCGCTCCCACGACCAGTACAACACCACCATCTACGGCCTCGACGACCGCTACCGCGGCATCAAGAACGGCCGCCGCGTCGTCCTCCTCCACCCCGACGACGCCCGCGCCCACGACCTCGCCGACGGCGCCTACGCCGACCTCGTCAGCGAATGGACCGACGGCACCGAACGCCGCGCCCCCGGCTTCCGCGTCGTCCACTACCCCACGGCCCGCGGCTGCGCCGCCGCCTACTACCCCGAGACCAACGTCCTGGTCCCCCTCGACCACACCGCCGACACCAGCAACACCCCCGCCAGCAAGTCCGTCGTCATCCGGCTCGAGCCGAGCACCGGCCGGTGACGGAAGCCGGTTGCGGGAATGGAAGATCGCAACGGTTGACGGCGGCACCGTCGAGCTGAAAAAAATTTCACACCACAACGACCAGGGTGATCGGAGCCGCGCGTCATGGGCGAGCACAGCAAGACCACGTTCCCGCAGGAGATCCTCGACCGGTGGACCGGCAGCGGGCTCGACCTCAACGCCCTGTTCTCCGCCGGTCACCTGGGCGAGCGCATGAGCGTCACCGTCGTCGAGGCCTCCCCCGAACGCGTCGTCGGCACCATGCCCGTCGAGGGCAACACCCAGCCCTACGGCCTGCTGCACGGCGGCGCCTCCGCCGTCCTCGCCGAGACCCTGGGCTCGGTCGGCGCCATGCTCCACGGCGGGCCGACCCGGATCGCCGTCGGCGTCGACCTCAACTGCACCCACCACCGCGGCGTCCGCTCCGGCCTCGTCACCGGCGTGGCCACCCCCGTCCACCGCGGACGCACCTCCGCCACATACGAGATCGTCATCACCGACGAGCAGGACCGCCGCGTCTGCTCCGCCCGCCTCACCTGCGTCATCCGCGAACAGGCGACCGGCTGACGGACACACCGCACCACCGCCACAACGGCCGGCCACGGGACCCCGCGGCCGGCCGTCGCGCATCCAGGCGCCCGACGACGACCGAAAAGCGGAGTGTGATCTCCGTCATAACAAGAAAGTCACAGCATCGTCGTCACCTCTGCCCGACCCCCGCGCCCACCCCCTAAAGTCACGGCACACCATGACCGCCGGGCCGTTCGTCCAGCACACCGCAGCCATCCGGCACAGCACCTCCCCCACCCGCGCCCGATCCGCCCGGCGAGTGACACGGCACCTCTCCACAGGCCACCGCGCCAGGGAAAGGACCCAGCGTGCGCCACCGTTCCCTCGTCATCCTCACCGCCGCGCTCACCACCGGAGCCCTCACCCTCACCGCCTGCGGATCACGCGACGCCGGCAGCGCCAAGGACAACGGCACCGGCGACGGCGGCGCGAAGACCACCGTGACCATCGGCGTCGACGCCCCGCTGACCGGCTCGCTCTCCCCGTTCGGACAGGGCATCAAGAACTCCGTCGACCTCGCCGTACGCACCGCCAACAAGAACAACGAGGTCAAGGGCGTCACCTTCAGGACCACCGCCCTCGACGACCAGGCCGTCCCCGGCACCGGACAGCAGAACGCCGCCAAACTCGTCGCCGACAAGGACGTCCTCGGCGTCGTCGGCCCCATGAACTCCGGCGTCGCCCAGTCCATGCAGGGCGTCTTCGCCAAGGCCGACCTCACCCAGGTCTCCCCCGCCAACACCAACCCCGCCCTCACCCAGGGCGACAACTGGGCCAAGGGCGAGAAGAACCGTCCCTTCAAGACCTACTTCCGCACCGCCACCACCGACATCATCCAAGGCCGATTCGCCGCCCAGTACCTCTACAAGGACGCCAAGAAGAAAAAGGCCTTCGTCGTCGACGACAAACAGACCTACGGCGTCGGGCTCGCCACCATCTTCGCCGAGGAATTCAAACGCCTCGGCGGCGACATCGCCGGCACCGACCACCTCACGGTCAAGGAGACCGACTTCTCCGGCATAGCCAACAAAATCAAGAACTCGGGAGCCGACTCCGTCTACTTCGGCGGCCAGTTCCCCGAAGCCGGCCTCCTCTCCGACCAGGTCAAGAAGGCCGGCGCCCGCATCCCCCTCATGGGCGGCGACGGTATCTACAACCCCGGCTTCATCACCGCCTCCGGCGAACCCAACGACGGCGACCTCGCCACCTCCGTCGGCTACCCCGTCGAAGAACTCGACTCCGCCAAGAAATTCGTCCAGGGCTACAAGGACGCCGGCTACAAGGACCCCTACGCCACCTACGGCGGATACTCCTACGACGCCGCCTGGGCCATCGTCCAGGCCGTCAAGAAAACCGTCGAGGACAACAAGGGCAAACTCCCCGCCGACGCCCGCGCCAAAGTCCTCGACGCCATGAGCAAGGTCTCCTTCGACAGCGTCACCGGAAAAGTCTCCTTCGACCAGTACGGCGACACCACCAACAAACAGCTGACCGTCTACCAGGTCGTAGGCGGAGCCTGGAAATCCCTCAAGAGCGCCACCTTCCAGGACTGACCGGGGCGCCCGCGCGAAGGCACCCGCACCCGCGCACACCCTCGCGCGGCACCGTCCACCACACCCGACGGGGAGGCACGCGGTGCACGAACTGCCGCAGACACTGGTCAGCGGGCTCGCACTGGGAACGCTCTACGGCCTCATAGCCATCGGCTACACGATGGTCTACGGCATCGTCCAGCTCATCAACTTCGCCCACGGCGAGATCGTCATGATCGGAGGCTTCGGCGCCCTCACCGTCCGGCTCTGGCTCCCCGACAGCGTCCCCCTCGCCGCCGCCCTCCCCCTGATGCTCCTCGGCGGAGCCCTCGCCTCCGTCGCCGTCGCCACCGCCGCCGAACGCTTCGCCTACCGCCCCCTCCGCGACGCCCCCCGCCTCGCCCCCCTCATCACCGCGATCGGCCTGTCCATCGCACTCCAGCAACTCGTCTGGGCCTTCTACCCCGACGCCAAGAAATCCCGCGGCTTCCCGCAATTCCACGGCGACGCCTTCGAACTCACCGGCAATGTCCACCTCCAGCGCGACGACGTCTTCGTCCTCGTCGCCGCACCCCTGTGCATGCTCGCCCTCGGCCTCTTCGTCGCCAAAAGCCGCACCGGACGCGCCATGCAAGCCACCGCCCAGGACCCCGACACCGCCCGGCTCATGGGCATCGACACCAACCGCATCATCGTCCTCGCCTTCGCCATCGGCGGCGCCTTCGCAGCCGTCGCCGCCGTCGCCCAAGGACTCCGCGCCGGCCAGATCAACTTCGAAATGGGCTTCATCCTCGGCCTCAAGGCCTTCACCGCCGCCGTCCTCGGCGGCATCGGCAACATCTACGGCGCCATGCTCGGCGGCGTCGTCCTCGGCATCGCCGAAACGGCCTCCACCACCTACATCCAGCACATCCCCGGAATGCAGCAGCTCGGCGGCGGAGGCTGGAAGGACGTCTGGGCCTTCGTCCTGCTCATCGTCGTCCTCCTCGTACGGCCACAAGGACTGCTCGGCGAACGCGTCGCGGATCGGGCGTGAAACCCATGACCCCACAACACCACCACACCACCGCCGTCAACCGCGCCATCCCCCGGCTCACCCTCCCCCTCGTCCCCCTCCCCCTCTCCACCGCCAGAATCCTCACCGCCGGCGGAGCCCTCCTCACCCTCCTCTCCACCTTCCTCCCCTGGACCTGGACCCGCGCCTTCCCCGGCAACCTCACCGTCACCGGCTACCCCGGCGGCCTCCAGATCCTCACCCTCACCGGCGCCGCCCTCACCCTCGCCCAAGTCCTCGCCACCGCCGGCCTCCCCGGCCTCCGCTGGCTCACCCCCTCCGGCCGCCACACCGCCACTCTCCACCTGGCCGCCGGCACCCTGGCCACCACCTGGTACACCCTCATCGCCATCGCCACCCGCCTCGGCGGACTCGTCAACCTCGAACCCGGCGGCTACCTCGCCGGAGCAGCCGCCCTCGCCACCCTCACCGGCGCCCTCGCGCTCCCCAGCGGCCCCCCACGCCCCCTACCACCGGCGCGCGCCCTCCCCGCATGGGCCGAAATCCTCATCATCGCCGTCGTGTTCGGACTCGCCCTCCAAGTCCTCACCTACGGCATCGGCACCGCCTACGGCGAACTCTTCACCGGCTTCCTGCTGCTCACCGGCTTCACCACCGCCGCGCTCTTCACCAGCGGACTGGGCGCCCGGCTCACCGCCCTCACCCACCGGCACCGCCGCGTCACCCTCACCGCGGCCCTCGTCACCGCCGTCCTCTTCCCCCTCACCCAGGACACCGACGAATACACCCTCATCATCGTCAACATCCTCATCTTCTCCACCGTCGCCCTCGGCCTGAACGTCGTCGTCGGCCTCGCCGGCCTCCTCGACCTCGGCTACGTGGCCTTCCTCGGCGTCGGCGCCTACACCGCCGCCCTCGTCTCCGGCTCCACCGCCTCCACCCTCCACATCCACTTCCCCTTCTGGGCCGCCGTCCTCACCGGCGCCGCCGCCTCCCTCGTCTTCGGCGTCGTCATCGGCGCCCCCACCCTGCGCCTGCGTGGCGACTACCTCGCCATCGTCACCCTCGGCTTCGGCGAGATCTTCCGCATCACCGTCGGAAACCTCAACGGAGAATCCGGCCCCTCACTCACCAACGGCCCCAACGGCATCCCCAACATCCCCGACCTCGCCATCCTCGGCTACGACTTCGGCGCCACCCACTCCTTCGGCGGCCTCACCCTCACCCCCTTCGCCAACTACTACCTCCTGATGCTCTTCTTCACCGCCCTCGTCGTCCTCGTCTTCAGCCGCGCCGGAAACTCCCGCATAGGCCGCGCCTGGGTCGCCATCCGCGAGGACGAAACCGCCGCCACCGCCATGGGCATCAACGGCTTCCGCCTCAAACTCATCGCCTTCGCCCTCGGCGCCACCCTCGCCGGACTCGCCGGCACCGTCCAGGCCCACGTCGCCTACACCGTCGTCCCCGAGCAATACGTCTTCGCCGGACCCGTACCGCCCAACTCCGCGTTCCTCCTCGCCGCCGTCATCCTCGGCGGCATGGGCACCATCACCGGCCCCCTCCTCGGCGCCGCGCTGCTCTACCTCATCCCCGCCAAACTCCAATTCCTCCAGGACTACCAACTCCTCGCCTTCGGCCTCGCCCTCATCCTCCTCATGCGCTTCCGCCCCGAAGGAATCATCCCCAACCGCCGCAACCGCCTTGAATTCCACGAGACCGACGCGGCCCCGGCAAACCCGCCCGGCACGGGCGGCGCCACCCGGCCCACCACGGCGGAGGCATAACCACCATGACCACCACGACCGCCCCCGCCCCCGCCACCGTCCTCACCGCCACCAGCGTCACCATGCGCTTCGGCGGACTCACCGCCGTACGAGCCGTCGACCTCACCGTCCACGAAGGCCAGATCGTCGGACTCATCGGCCCCAACGGCGCCGGAAAAACCACCTTCTTCAACTGCCTCACCGGCCTCTACACCCCCACCGAAGGCACCGTCGCCTACCGCGACACCGTCCTCCCACCCAAACCCCACCTCGTCACCCAGGCCGGCATCGCCCGCACCTTCCAGAACATCCGCCTCTTCGCCAATATGACCGTCCTCGAAAACGTCCTCGTCGGCCGCCACACCCGCACCAAAGAAGGCCTCCTCTCCGCCCTCCTCCGCGGCCCCGCCTTCCGCCGCGCCGAAAAGGCATCCGAAGAACGCGCCATGGAACTCCTCGAATTCACCGGCCTGGCCGCCAAACGCGACCACCTCGCCCGCAACCTCCCCTACGGCGAACAACGCAGGCTCGAAATCGCCCGCGCCCTCGCCAGCGACCCCGGCCTGCTCCTCCTCGACGAACCCACCGCCGGAATGAATCCCCAGGAGACCCGCGACACCGAGGGACTCGTCCTCGCCATCCGCGACCAGGGCACCGCCGTCCTCGTCATCGAGCACGACATGCGCTTCATCTTCAACCTCTGCGACCACGTCGCCGTCCTCGTCCAGGGCGAGAAACTCGTCGAAGGCACACCACAGACCGTCCAGCGCGACGAACGCGTCATCGCCGCCTACCTCGGCACCCCCTTCGAAGGCGCGCCCGGCGAGGAGGAGGCCGCCGAGGTCCGGGCGGCCGAGGCCCACGCGACGGAGGCCCACTCGACGGAGGAGACCGACCGATGACCGCGCTCCTGGAGGTCGAGGACCTCCACGTCGCCTACGGCAAGATCGAAGCCGTCAAAGGCATCTCGTTCACCGTCGACACCGGCCAGGTCGTCACCCTCATCGGCACCAACGGAGCCGGCAAGACGACGACCCTCCGCACCCTCTCCGGCCTTCTCACACCGCGCTCGGGCGCCATCCGCTTCGACGGCCGATCCCTCACGGGCGTCCCCGCACACCAGGTCGTCGCCCGCGGCCTCGCCCACTCCCCCGAAGGCCGCCACATCTTCCCCCGCCTCACCATCGCCGAGAACCTCCAGCTCGGAGCGTTCCTCCGCAAGGACACCGACGGCATCGCACAGGACGTACGACGCGTCTACGACCTCTTCCCGATCCTCGGCGAACGAGCACGCCAGGCGGCGGGCACCCTCTCCGGCGGAGAACAGCAGATGCTCGCCATGGGCCGCGCCCTGATGTCCCGCCCCAAGCTGCTCATGCTCGACGAGCCCTCCATGGGCCTCTCCCCGATCATGATGCAGAAGATCATGGACACCATCGCCGAGCTCAAGGCCGGCGGCACCACGATCCTGCTCGTCGAACAGAACGCCCAGGCAGCGCTCGGCCTCGCCGACCGGGGACACGTCATGGAGACCGGCCGGATCGTCCTCTCCGGGACGGGGGCGGAGCTGCTGCACGACGAGTCGGTACGCAAGGCGTACCTGGGCGAGGACTGACCGCGCCGACGAACGCGGAAGGGCCCGTGTCCGAAGACACGGGCCCTTCGCTTCACGGATTCCGGGGCCTACTGCTCCTTGGACGCCTTCTTCTCCCGGGCGTCCTCGATGACCGCCTCGGCCACCTGCTGCATGGACAGCCGACGGTCCATCGACGTCTTCTGGATCCACCGGAACGCGGCGGGCTCGGTCAGCCCGTACTGCGTCTGGAGAATGCTCTTCGCCCGGTCCACGAGCTTCCGCGTCTCCAGGCGCTGCGCGAGGTCGGCGACCTCCTGCTCCAGCGCCTTCATCTCGGTGAAGCGGGAGACCGCCATCTCGATGGCGGGCACGACATCGCTCTTGCTGAACGGCTTCACGAGGTAGGCCATGGCCCCGGCGTCCCGGGCCCGCTCCACGAGGTCGCGCTGCGAGAACGCGGTGAGCATCAGCACCGGGGCGATCGACTCGGACGCGATCCGCTCGGCGGCGGAGATCCCGTCGAGGACCGGCATCTTCACATCCAGGATCACCAGATCCGGCTTGTGCTCCCGCGCCAGCGCCACGGCGGTCTCGCCGTCGCCCGCCTCACCGACGACGGAGTAGCCCTCTTCCTCGAGCATCTCCTTGAGGTCGAGACGGATCAGGGCCTCATCCTCGGCGATCACGACACGGGTGACGTGCGGAGGGGTGTGCTGCGGCTCGTCGTCGACGGGCGGCTGGGGCTCGGCGGCGGTCACGGGTCTCCTTGCTCAGGGCAGGTGGTGCCATATGAGCCTACCTAGCGGCAGCTCCCAACGCGCACGCGGTATTGTGTCCCGAGCAACCCGCCCGGTTGGTGGAACTGGTCAGACACGCGAGTCTCAAACACTCGTGCCCTTTGGGCATGTGGGTTCGAATCCCACACCGGGCACCCAAGGTCCGCAAAGCGGACTTTCACCATCGCGTGAACCTTCACGGAATCGCCACACCGTGAAGCCTCTGTCGCGCACAGTGAAGGCATGGAGTTTCGCGGCGCTACGACGCGCCAGAAAGCACTGGATCTCATCGCCTCCGGTGTCGCCAACGCGGAGGTCGCCAGACGGCTCGGCGTCCCGGTAGGCACGGTCGGTTACTGGCTTCACATGGACCGGTCCAAACGCGGGGAGTGCCCGGGCCCCCACAGACCGAGCTGTCCGCGATACGACGGCCGGGAGCTCGACGAAGCGGCCTACTCGTACCTACTGGGGCTGTACCTGGGAGATGGACACATCATCCAGTACTCCCAGCACCGAGTACCCAGCTTGATGATCGCCTGCGGCGACACATGGCCGGGTCTGATGGACGCGTGCCACGCAGCGATGCAGGCTGTCTTCCCCGACAACTCGGTGTGCCGGGTCCGCAGGACCGGCTGCCACAACGTGAAGGTCTACTCGAAGCACCTGTGGTGCATGTTCCCCCAGCACGGCCCCGGCAGGAAGCACGAGAGGTCCATCGCCCTCGAACCCTGGCAGCAACGAATCGTCGACATTCACCCCTGGGAGTTCCTGCGCGGTCTCGTGCACTCCGACGGCTGCCGCATCACCAACTGGGCCACGCGCCTCGTACGCGGTGAGCGCAAGCGCTACGAGTACACGCGCTACTTCTTCACCAACAAGTCCGACGACATCAGGAAGCTCTGCTCCGACACGCTGGACAAGGTCGGTGTCGAGTGGAAGGTCACCCGACGCGGCAAGGACCCCTTCAATATCTCCGTGGCCCGCAAGGCATCCGTCGCCCTCATGGACACCCACATAGGCCCCAAGTATTAGGAGCCCCTACTCCTTCGGCGCGTCGTCCTCCCCGATGTGGTGCACCCGCACCAGGTTCGTGGTCCCCGCCATGCCCGGCGGGGAGCCCGCCGTGATGATGACCATGTCGCCCTGGCGACAGCGCCCGATCCGCAACAGGTACTCGTCCACCTGGTCGACCATCTCGTCCGTCGTCTCGACGACCGGGCCGAGGAACGTCTCCACGCCCCACGTCAGATTCAGCATCGCCCGCGTCGCCGGCTCCGGTGTGAACGCCAGCAGGGGAATCGGTGAGCGGTAGCGCGAAAGGCGACGGGCCGTATCACCGGATTGAGTGAAGGCTACAAGGAACGTCGCACCGAGGAAGTCGCCCATTTCGGCCGCCGCGCGGGCGACCGCGCCACCCTGGGTGCGGGGCTTGCTGCGCTCGGTCAGCGGGGGGAGGCCCTTGGCGAGGATGTCCTCCTCCGCCGCGATGACGATGCGGCCCATCGTGCGGACGGTCTCGACGGGGTACTTCCCGACGCTCGTCTCACCGCTGAGCATCACCGCGTCCGTGCCGTCGATGACGGCGTTGGCGACGTCGGAGGCCTCGGCGCGTGTGGGGCGGGAGGCGTCGATCATCGAGTCGAGCATCTGTGTGGCGACGATGACCGGCTTGGCGTTGCGCTTGGCGAGTTTGATGGCGCGCTTCTGGACAATGGGGACGGATTCCAGGGGCATTTCGACGCCGAGGTCGCCGCGGGCGACCATGATGCCGTCGAAGGCGGCGACGATGCCGTCGAGGTTTTCGACGGCCTGGGGCTTTTCGATCTTGGCGATGACGGGGAGGCGGCGGCCTTCCTCGCCCATGACGCGGTGGGCGTCCTCGATGTCGCGTGCGCTGCGGACGAAGGAGAGGGCGATGACGTCGGCGCCGGTCCTGATGGCCCAGCGAAGGTCCTCGATGTCCTTCTCCGAGAGGGCGGGGACGGAGACGGCGACGCCGGGGAGGTTGAGGCCCTTGTGGTCGGAGACCATGCCGCCCTCGAGGACGAGGGTCTTGACGCGGGGGCCGGTGACCTGGACGACTTCGAGGGTGACGCGTCCGTCGTCGACGAGGATGCGTTCGCCCTTGGTGACGTCGGAGGCGAGGCCGCTGTAGGTGGTGCCGCACTGGTGGCGGTCGCCTTCGACGTCTTCGACGGTGATGGTGAATTCGTCGCCGCGTTCAAGGAGTACGGGGCCTTCGCGGAATCGGCCCAGGCGGATCTTCGGGCCTTGAAGGTCGGCGAGGACGGCGACGTTGCGGCCGGTTTCCTCCGCTGCCTTGCGTACCCGCTGGTACCGCGCTTCGTGGTCGGCGTACGTGCCATGGCTCAGGTTGAAGCGGGCGACATCCATGCCCGCTTCCACGAGTGCCTTGATCTGCTCGTACGAGTCGGTGGCGGGCCCAAGGGTGCAGACGATTTTCGCTCGGCGCATGGCACGACCTTATGACCTACCGGTGGGTAGAGAATTGGCCCGCCGCAACGGGCCAACGTCCTTTCGGTAAAAGCTTGTTGACACCTTGTGAAACGTGCAGAGGGGTGCTCTGATGAGCACCCCTATCGGGGGCTAGAGCGTCGGGCGGGTCATCGTAAAGCGGGCGTTGACGCTGGCGTAGACCGTTTGGCGCTGGGGTTCGAGGTCGAGCGCGGGCGGCGGCGTGGGGGCTCCGCCGTAGCCGGCGGAGCGCATGATGCCGCCGGGGGCGGCGGGCATGGCCGGGACGGCGTTCTCGGCGCCGATGTCGGCGATCTCGACGACGGCGGCGAGTTCCGCGCCGAGTGCGGCGGCGTATTCGCGGGCGCGCTGGACGGCTTCGCGTACGGCTTGTTGGCGGGCTTCGCGGTGGGCGGGCGAGTCGGGGCGGAGGCTCCACCAGGGGCCGTCGACGCTGGTGAGGTCGAGTTCGGCGAGGCGGGTGGCGAGTTCGCCGAGGGCGGTGAAGTCGGCGAGGGTGGCGGTGATGTGGACGTGGCCGTGGTAGGCGCGGACGCGTTCGTGGCGGCCTTTGTCGGTGAGCTGGGGGGTGATGCTGAAGGTTCCGGTCTCGGTTTTCTCGACGGCTTCGCCATAGGACTTGAGGAGATCGAGGACCTGGTTGTTGCGGCGGGTGAGGTCCTGGAGGGCGTTGCGGCGGTCGGTGCCGCGGGCGCTGACGGAAATGCCGATGCGTGCGATTTCGGGGTCGACTTGGAGGCGGGCTTCGCCTCGGACGGCGACGCGGGGGGCGTCGGGGGTTCCGTAGGGCAGGTCGGTCATGGGGTCAGCGTCTCAGGTGGGGGTGGCGGTGGGGAGGGACGGCGCGTGGTGATGGGAATCGCAGGGGGTTGAGGGTGTTGGTGGGCGTGGGGGGTGGGCCAGAATCTACGCGCGTTGGTTCTGGATATGAATGGGGAGAACAGAACATATGCCGCTCAACCGTAGGAATTTCCTGGAGCGTACGGCCGTGACGGGCGCCGGTGTGGCGTTGGCGGGGGCCGTGGGGGCCGTGCCGGCCGAGGCGGAGGGGCTCGCCGGGGACGGGGGCGCTCGCCGGAGGAAGCGGTACGCGTTGACCGTGATGGGGACGACCGACCTTCACGGCAATGTCTTCAACTGGGATTACTTCACCGATGCCGAGTTCGACGACAAGGCGCACAACGATGTGGGGCTCGCCAAGATCTCGACGCTGGTGCGGCAGGTGCGGGCCGAGAAGGGCCGGCGGAACACTCTGCTGATCGACGCGGGTGACACGATCCAGGGTACGCAGCTTTCGTATTACTACGCGAAGGTGGATCCGATCACGGGTGCGGGTGGCCCGGTTCATCCGATGGCGCGGGCGATGAACACGATCGGGTATGACGCGGCGGCGGTCGGAAACCATGAGTTCAACTACGGCATTCCGACGCTGCGGAAGTTCGAGGAGCAGTGTGATTTCCCGCTACTGGCGGCGAACGCTCTGGATGCGAAGTCGCTGCGGCCGGCGTTCCGTCCGTATGTGATCAAGCGGGTGTGCACTCCGCACGGTCGTGATGTGAAGGTGGCGATCCTGGGTCTGACCAATCCGGGGATCGCGATCTGGGACAAGGCGAATGTGCAGGGGAAGATGGTGTTCCCGGGGCTGGAGGAGCAGGCGGCGAAGTGGGTGCCGAAGCTGCGGTCCATGGGTGCGGATGTGGTGATCGTGGCGGCGCATTCGGGTTCGAGCGGTACGTCGTCGTACGGTGATCAGTTGCCGTATGTGGAGAACGCGGCGGCGCTGGTGGCGGAGCGGGTGCCGGGTATCGACGCGATTCTGGTGGGGCACGCGCATACGGAGATTCCCGAGTACCGGGTGACGAACAAGGAGTCCGGTAAGCAGGTGGTGCTTTCGGAGCCGCTGAAGTGGGGGCAGCGGTTGACGTTGTTCGACTTCGGTCTGGTGTGGGAGCGGGGCCGCTGGCAGGTGGAGTCGGTGTCGGCGAAGGTGCTGAATTCCAACACGGTGGCCGAGGATCGCCGGATCACGGATCTGCTGGGCAAGGAGCACCGGAAGGTCGTGACGTATGTGAATCAGGTGATCGGTACGTCGTCGGCGGTGATGAGTGCGGCGGAGGCGGCGTACAAGGACACGCCGATCATTGATTTCATCAATCATGTGCAGGCGGAGACGGTGAAGACGGCCCTGGCGGGCTCGGCCTATGCCTCGCTTCCTGTTCTGTCGCAGGCGTCGTGTTTTTCGCGGACGGCGTCGGTGCCGTCGGGGAAGGTGACGATTCGCGAGGTGGCGGGTCTTTATCCGTTCGAGAACACGCTGGAGGCGCGGCTGCTGACCGGTGCGCAGTTGCGGGCGTATCTGGAGTTCTCGGCGCACTATTACGTGCGGACGGCCGCGGGCGTGCCGGTCGACCCGGCGAAGCTGACGAATGCCGAGTCGATTCCGGATTACAACTATGACGTGGTGAGCGGTCTCTCCTATGAGATCGACATCGCGAAGGAGCCGGGTTCGCGGATTGTGAATCTGTCGTTCCAGGGGAAGCCGCTGGATGACGCGGCGCAGTTTGTGCTGGCGGTGAACAATTATCGGGCGAGTGGTGGCGGGAACTTCCCGCATGTGGCTCGGGCCAAGCAGTTGTGGGCGAATTCGGAGGAGATCCGGAACACGATCATCGGTTGGGTGAAGGCCAAGGGTGCCATTGATGTGGGGGCGTTCGCGTCAGTGGACTGGAAGCTGACGCGGGATGGTGTGCCGGTTTTCTGAGCCGGGGCCGCCGACGGCGTGCTGGGGCCGTGGCTGGGTCCGCGGCTCCAGGCCGAAGGTGGTGAAGGCGGTGCGGTGGGGCAGGGAGTAGACCGTGCGGCCGATGAGGGCGTTGAGGATCACGGCGCTGCGCCAGGCGGCTAGTCCGAGGTCGGGGGCGCCGACGCCATGGGTGTGGGTTTCGGCGTTCTGGACGTGGATGGCGCCCTTGACGGAGGGGTCGAGGACGAGCCGGTGTTGTTCGTCGACGCGTGCGCGGCCGTTGGAGTCGCGGCGGATATAGGGGTCGAGGGAGGCGAGGAGGGTGTCGACGCGGCGTTCGCGGTAGCCGGTGGCGAGGACGACGGCGTCGGTGGTGAGGCGGGAGCGGCTGCCCTGCTGGGTGTGTTCGAGGTGGAGTTCGACGCGGGTGGTGCCGACGCGGCCGGCGGTGCGGACGAAGACTCCGGGGGTGAGGACGGCGTCGGGCCAGCCGCCGTGGAGGCTGCGGCGGTAGAGCTCGTCCTGGATGTCGGCGATGGTGTGGCGGTCGATGCCCTGGTTGAGCTGCCATTGCTGGGGCAGGACCTGGTCGCGGACGGGTTCGGGCAGGGCGCGGAAGTAGTGGGTGTAGTCGGGGGTGAAGTGCTCCAGGCCGAGCTTGCTGTATTCCATGGGCGCGAAGGCCGGGGTGCGGGCGAGCCAGTGGAGGCGTTCGCGGCCGACGGGTCGGCTGCGGAGGAGGTCGAGGAAGATCTCGGCGCCGGACTGGCCGGAGCCGATCACGGTGATGTGTTCGGCGTCGAGGATCTTGTCGCGGTGGTCGAGGTAGTCGGCGGAGTGGGTGACGGGGACGTTGGGGGCTTCGGCGAGGGGGCGCAGCGGCTCGGGGATGTAGGGGGCGGTGCCGACGCCGAGGACGAGGTTGCGGGTGTAGGCGCGGCCGAGGGCGTCGGCTTCGCCTTCGGGGTCGAGCTGGGTGTAGTCGATCTCGAAGAGGACGCGCTCGGGGTTCCAGCGGACGGCGTCGATGTGGTGGTTGAAGTGGAGGCCGGGGAGGTTCTGGCTGGCCCAGCGGCAGTAGGCGTCGTATTCGGCGCGGTGGATGTGGTGGCGCTCGGAGAAGTAGAAGGGGTAGAGGCGCTCGCGGGTCTTGAGGTAGTTGAGGAAGGACCAGGGGCTGGTGGGGTCGGCGAGGGTGACGAGGTCGGCGAGGTAGGGGACCTGAAGGGTGGTGCCGTCGATGAGCAGGCCGGGGTGCCAGTGGAAGGCGGGGTTCTGGTCGTAGAAGGCGACGCGGAGGTCGTCGAGGGGCTGGGCGAGGGCGGCGAGGGAGAGGTTGAAGGGGCCGATGCCGATGCCCACGAGGTCCAGGGGTTGGTCCGGGGCGGATGCGGGGGTCTGGGGGGTGGTCATCGGGGCGAGTGGCCTTCCACGAGTTCCTGCGGGCACGGGCAGCACCGACCGGCCAAGCTACCGGCTGTGCACGTGTCGTGACCCGGGGTGCGGGAGGTTTCGCCCGATGGTGGGTATTGGGGCGGCCATGCCTTGTGGCGGGGGCGAGTTGGGGTCTTCGTCGCGCGGGCGGCCGGGCGCGTTCGGGTGGGGTTCGGCGGGGTGGGGGGCTGGGCCGGGCGGTGTCGCAAGGTAATGTGCACACCATGGCCATGACTTTCGCTCTCGACGTAGGGCCCCTGAAGCCCGAGCTCGCCCCGCTCGTTCTGGGCCTGGTGCTGTTCTTCCTCGTCTTCGCCGTGATGGCGAAGGCGATCCTTCCCCGGATCAACAAGGTCCTCGACGAGCGCGAGCAGGCCACTGACGGCCGGATGGACGAGGCCGAGGAGACGCGCGCCGAGGCGGCGCGGGTCCACGCCGAGTACCAGGAGCTGCTGGCCGAGGCCCGCCACGAGGCGGCGCGGCTGCGCCAGGAGTCCGTCGAGCAGGGCAACGCGATCATCGCCGAGCTGCGTGCCGAGGGTCAGCGTCAGCGTGAGGAGATCATCTCCGCGGGTCACGCGGTGATCGACGCCGAGCGCGCGGTGGCCGAGGCCGAGCTGCGCGACCAGGTGGGCACGCTGGCCACGGAGCTGGCGGGCCGGATCGTCGGCGAGCCGATGACGGACTTCGCCCGGCAGAGCGGCGTCGTCGACCGTTACCTGGAGGAGCTGCGTACGGCGAAGGCGTCGGACGCGGCGGCGGGCGAAGCGCGCGGCTGACGACCACCGGCAAGCCATAGGCCTTGAGGCTCCCGTACCCCTGTGAGGGGGTGCGGGAGCCTTTTGCCGTCTCCGGGCCGGGTCGTCGCCTCCGGGCCGGGTTGCCGCTCCGGGCCGGCCGTCGCCTCCGGGCCGGGGCCCGGGGCCGGGGTCAGGCGCGGGCGATGGTCTCGTGGTGGCGGATGACCTCGGCGATGATGAAGTTCAGGAACTTCTCGGCGAAGGCCGGGTCGAGCTTGGCGTTCTCGGCGAGCTCGCGCAGCCGGGCGATCTGGCGGGCCTCGCGGGAGGGATCGGCGGGCGGCATCTTGTGCTCGGCCTTGAGGTGGCCGACCTGCTGGGTGCACTTGAACCGTTCGGCGAGCATGTGGATCACCGCCGCGTCGATGTTGTCGATGCTGTCGCGGAGCCGGCTCAGCTCGGCGCGTACGGACTCGTCGATGACGTTGTTGTTGTTCTCCACAGTGACGACCCTATGCGGACGGGCGGGGTCCGATGACCGGTGGGTGCTCCGGATCGGGGACGGTGCTGCTCCAGCCGCCCGGTACGGACCTGCCCTGGCGTTCGCGGAAGCGGACGGGGGCGGTGCCCACCCTTCGGGTGAAGAGGCGGCTGAAGTAGGCGGGGTCGGTGTAGCCGACGCGGCGGGCGACGGCGGCGACGGGGAGCTCGGTGGCGGCGAGGAGTTCCTTGGCGCGGCCGAGGCGGATGCCGAGGAGGTAGTCCTTGGGGCTGCATCCGGCGCCGCGGCGGACGGCGGTGCGCAGTTCGGCGGGGGTCATGCCGTGGCGGGCGGCGTGCTGGGCGACGGACAGCGGGAGGAAGGCGTCGCGGGCGAGGGCGTGGAGGAGGGGGTCGACCTCGCCGGTGGTGTCGGCGCGGGAGCGGCGCAGGGCGACGAGGAGTTCGTGGACGGCGGCGGAGGTCTCGACTTCGAGGTGGGGGTTGCCTCGGCGGGCGGCGCGGGCGATGCGGGTGACGGCGGCGCGGGCGGCGGTGGTGTCGGTGAGGGGGAGGACGGGGCGGTCGGGGTCGATGTAGCCGAGTTCGGTGTAGGCGGTGACGGCGGTGCCGGTGAAGTCGACGAAGCTTTCGTCCCAGCCGGGGCCGGGGGCGGCGCCGTAGTGGTGGGGGACGCCGGGGAGGAGCTGGATGAGGGCGGGGGCGGTGACGGTGTGGACGTGGTGGTCGGGGGTGCGGTACCAGCCGGTGCCCGCGCTGATGACGACGGCGACGTGGTGGTCGAGGGTGCGGGGGCCGACGGTGGGGAGGGCGCCGTGCTGGAGGCCGACGCCGAGGCAGACGAGGCCGAGCCGGTGGTGGACCGGTCCCGGCGTGAAGTAGCGCATCCAGGTGTGGTACACGCGTGTCCGCCTCCACAGCCGCCGGGTGTCCAATCAGGGCTGATCTTTGTCCATGGCCCTCGCTCCCGCCAGAGGGCGAGGATGGTCGCCGTTCGCGCTGTCCGGGTGGTGTGAGGGAAGGCGGGGTCGTGCCGGGGTTCGTGGTGGGGGACGAGGATTTCGAGCTCGACGGGCGGCCGGTGCGGCTGTTGTCGGGGGCGTTGCACTACTTCCGGGTGCATGAGGGGCTGTGGGGGCATCGGCTGGGGATGTTGCGGGCGATGGGGCTGACGTGTGTGGAGACGTATGTCCCCTGGAATTGGCATGCGCCGGTCGAGGGTGGGCCGGTGGACATGGGGCCGCTGGGGCGGTTCCTGGACGCGGTGGCGGCGGCGGGGATGTTCGCGATCGTGCGGCCGGGTCCGTACATCTGCGCGGAGTGGGAGAACGGGGGGCTGCCGGCGTGGGTGACCGGGGGGCTCGGGGCGCGGGTGCGGACGCGGGACGAGGGGTTTCTGCGGGCGGTGGACGGCTGGCTGCCGCTGGTGGCGGAGCAGGTGGTGGGACGGCAGGTGGACCGGGGCGGTCCGGTGGTGCTGCTCCAGGTGGAGAACGAGTACGGGTCGTACGGCAGTGACCGGGTTTATCTGGAATGGCTCGTCCAACGGTGGAAGGCGCTGGGGGTGACGGTTCCGCTGGTGACGTCGGACGGTCCGGAGGAGCACATGCTGTCGGGCGGTTCGGTGCCGGGCGTGCCGGCGACGGTGAATTTCGGTTCGGGGGCGCGTGAGGCGTTCGGGGTGCTGCGGCGGTTCCGGCCGGGTGGTCCGTTGATGTGTATGGAGTTCTGGTGCGGCTGGTTCACGCACTGGGGCGCGGAGGAGGCCGTGCGCGGGGCACAGGACGCGGCGGGGGCGCTGCGGGAGGTCCTGGAGTGCGGGGCGTCGGTGAATGTGTACATGGCGCACGGTGGGACGAACTTCGGCGGCTGGGCGGGGGCGAACCGGGCCGGTGAGGATCATCTCGGCGCGTTGCGGCCGGTGGTCACGTCGTACGACTACGACGCGCCGGTGGACGAGTACGGGCGGGCGACGGCGAAGTTCTGGGCGTTCCGGGAGGTGCTGGCCGGGTTCCGGGACGGTGCGGCCGTCCCGGGCGGGGTGGCGGGTCCGCTGCCGGAGCCGCCGCCCGCGCCGCCGGTGCTGGGCGCTCCGGTGGTGGCGCGGCTGGAGCGGTGGGCGCCGCTGGACGGGGTCGTGGACGCGCTGGGGGGTGCGGAGAGCGAGACGGCGCTGCCCCCGTCGTTCGAGGAGCTGGGGGTGGACCGGGGGCTGGTGCGGTATCGCTTCGGGATTCCGGGGCCCCGGAAGGCGTCGCCGCTGTGGGTGATGGGGTTGCGTGATGTGGCGGTGGTGTCCGTGGACGGGGCGCGGGTCGCGGTGGTCGACGGCGCCTCGGATCCGGTGCTGATCGGTGAGGTGGCGGGGCCGGCCGTGGTGGAGCTGTGGGTGGAGTCGCTGGGCCGGGTCAATTACGGGCCGCGGCTCGGGGAGGCCAAGGGCGTCACGGGCGGGCTGCTGCACGAGCGGCAGTATGTGCACGGGGTACGGGCGCGGGGGCTGCGGCTCGCGGCGCTGGAGGAGCCCGGGGCCCTGGGGCAAGTGCCGTGGCGGGCGGGGCCGGGTGGGGGGCCGGGGCTGTATGGGGGGACGTTCCCCGTGGTGGGGGCGGGGGACGCGGTGCTGGAGGTGCCCGGCTGGGTGAGGGGGTTCGTGTGGGTGAACGGTTTCTGTCTGGGGCGTTACTGGGACCGGGGTCCGCGCCGTCCGCTGTATGTGCCGGGGCCGGTGCTGCGCGAGGGGGAGAACGAGGTGCTGGTGCTGGAGCTGGAGGGGCCGGGCGAGCCGGAGGTCCGGCTGGGCGGAGTGCCCGGCCACGACGGGGTCTGAGAGCATCCGTCCCGCTGGCCACCGGCCGATGACGGTGGCCAACGGGACGGAACCCCGTGGTTGTTTATTGCCCTACTACCTGCACGATGAAGCCATCCAGGCAGAACTCAGCAGTCCCGTTGTCCCCCACTTTCCGCAGTCCCACCCACGCCTCACCCGTATCCGGTGCCGTGAACTCGTATGAGAATGTGGCCGGTCGCTCGGCGACGGGGAGGGGCGTACGGACCAGCTCGCGCGCTCCCGGTTCGTCGACGGCCGTCACCCATGCGTACTGGCCCGCCCGCTCGTTCTCGTAGCGGAAGGACACCCGGTGACGGCGCCCCGCCGCGAAGCGCACGGTGTGGGGGACGGTGCGGTAGACCACTCCGGGGTTCTCGCCGCGCGACTTCAGCGACTGGGTGCCATCGATGACGTCGTCGACGGCCTTGCCGTTCCAGCCGCGCCGGGTGTAGGGCGCGTGCCGCTGGGCGATATGGGTGCGCGGGTCGGTGGCCCCGCCCGCGTCCCCCTTGACGAAGGGGCCCCAGCCCTGGGGCACGTTCTCGAAGTCCTCGAGGACGAGGGCGCCCCCGGCGTCGGTCCGTTGGCCGGGCACCACGCGGACGGCGTCGAACCGCACCCGCGCCCGGCCGGGTCCGGCCGTCAGCGCCAGGGTCACGGGCCCGCCGCCCTCCGGCACGGTGAACCAGGTGAACATCCGCTGGAAGCGGGTGCCGTGCTTGCTGTCGGCGGCCACGAAATTGCCGGCCGTGGAGGTGTCCGTCCAGTTCGTCGCGGTGATCCCGTCGGCGGTGCGGACGGTCAGCGCGGCCCGGCGCCGCTCCCCCGTGACGGCGCCGACCTCGACCTGGACGGACGCCGCGTAGGTGCCGGGCCGCAGCCGGGCGAGCCGCTGGCTCACGGTGGCCGCCTCCCCCGCGCCGATCACCAGCTCATGGTCGCCGAGCGCGCTGCGTTCGACGCGGGCGGGGCCGCTGACCCGCCAGGCGTCGAGGGTGCCGGAGGTGAAGGACGGGTCGCGCAGGGGGGTGCCCTCGCCCCAGCGGGGGTCGCGGCGGGCCGGGCGTCCGTCCGGGCGGGTCAGGACGTAGGGCTGGTCCGGGGCCGCCCGGAGGGTGACGCGGCCGTCCCGTACCGGCAGCCGGAGGGTGTCGGCGCGGCCCTGGTCGGTGAGGCGGTGGAGGGCGACGGTGCGCAGCCGGGACCAGGCGCGGGGCAGGGTCCAGGTGGTGGTGCCGCCGTGCGGGTTGTAGTGGTAGAGCCTGTCGGGGTCGGTGGCGCGGCGGGGCTCCCAGGGGAGGAGGTAGGTGCCGCCGCGGTAGACGACACGTCCGTCGGTGACGATCGTCCTGGTGCCGTCGGTGTCCGAGACGGAGGTCCCGGCCGGGCCGGCGAAGGTGATCTCGTGGTCGGTCCAGGTGAGGATCGGGTGTGCCTGGAGGTATTTGGCGGGGAGGTTGTCGGTCCAGATCAGGCGGTGGAAGGCCGTCCAGTCGGTCTTGCCCTGCCAGCCCTCGAAGGTGCCGAGGCGGGCGGTGCCCAGGAGGGGCCATTTGCCGGCGAAGACGTCCTTCTGGTGGTGGCGGATGAAGCGGATGAGCTTGGAGTTGACGCCGCGTGAGGTGTCGGGGCCGTAGTCGGTCTCGGCGGCCCAGTGGGACCAGAGGCTGGAGCGTTCCAGTCCGTTTCCCCATTCGGTGGTGATGCGCCAGCCCTGGGCGCGCAGTTCGCGCTGGAGGCGGTCGGAGGTCCAGCCGGATTCGCGGAAGACGTCGATGTAGAGGGTGTCGAGTGCCGGGTCGGTCTCCTCGCGCAGCCGGCGGAAGCGGCGGACGATGTCGCCGGAGAGGAGGTCGCGGCGGGGGTCGATGCGGTAGGACTGGTCGAGCCAGTCCCATTGGGGGTCGTTCCGGTCGACCAGCGTCTCGGAGAAGGCGTGGGCGACGGGGTAGGACTCGGTGGTGTTGACGTGGACGGCGAAGTCGCTGTTCCAGCGTTTTCCCGCGCGCAGCAGGGTGTTGAGGTCGGTGAGGCCGCCGGCGCGGGTGTTGTAGTTGCCGCCGTAGTCGGGGTGGGCGGAGTCGTGGCCCTCGGACTGGTAGCCCTTCAGGAGGGTGAACTGCCGTAGTCCGTCGGTGGCGAGGTGGACGCGTTTGACGTTGTCGAGGACGGCGAGGAACGGGTTGGTGGCCTGGCTGGCGAAGTTGAAGGGGATGTGGGGGACGACGCGCAGGTGCTGCTCGTCGGCGCCGAGGGGGTCGGTCATGATGTCGCGCGTGGCGATGGCCGCGTCCTGCCAGTCGGCCCGGCCGTCGCCGTTGCGGTCGCGGGTGACGACGACGTGGACGTACGGCAGGGGTTCGGTGTCGTGGGCGGGGGCGCCGGCGGCGCGGTGGGTCCACTGGCCGCAGGCGATCTGGGCCTTGGTGTAGCCGTCGCGGGCGAGGACCTGCCGGCGGAAGCGGCCGTTCTCCCAGGCGGTGGCGGCGTCGGGCCGGTCGTGGACGGTGTTCGTCTCGATGCCGCCGCCGAGTTCGCCGGTGGCGACGACGGCGTAGGCGCAGCCGGTGGGTGTGGCGTCGGGTGGTGTGGTGGGGGTGGGGCGGATGTGGGTGTCGCCGCTCTTGGCGGCGTCCAGTTGGAGGCGGGCGGCGAGGAGTTCCGCGCCGGGCTGGGTGCTGCGGACGGAGAGGAAGGCGAGGCCGGGGACGCGCAGGGTGCCGACGGGGAGTGAGGGGGTCTCGGTGATCCGGGTGACGCGCCAGTCCACGCGGGAGCCGTGGACGTGGATCTCGACGTCGATCCGGGTGCCGGCGGGGAGGGTGAGGGTGTACGTGGCGCGGTCGGCGGTGAGGGAGACGGTGACGTCCGGGGTGTGCTCGGTCTCGTCGACGAGCAGGGTCGTGACGGGGTCCTCCTGGCCGTGGAGGACGGCGCCGGTGGTGCGGTCGGTGTAGGAGATGATCCGGGGGAAGGCCGTGTCGACGTGTACGTCCAGGGTCTCGGAGCGCAGGAGTGCCTCGGCGCCTTGTGCCGTGGCGCGGGCCGGGAGGGCCCCGGCGCCCGCGAGGGCGGCCGCGGTGACGACGACGGCGCGACGGCTGGGGCCGGTGGCTTCTACGGTCACGCCGTCACTGTGTGACGGCAGGGGCGAAGGTGACCATGGACAAAGCCTGTTGTCGTCTTGGACTAACGACGCCGCGCGTGGAAATGGGTGCGGGCGCGGCGCGGCATGATGGCCTCATGATCGCGAAATTGCAGTGTGTCGTCGTCGACTGTCCCGATCCGCTCGCCCTGGCGCGCTTCTACTCCGCCGTGCTCGGCTGGCGGGTGGACGCCGACGACAGCGACCCCGGCTGGGTGTGGCTGACCGATCCGGGCACGCGGCAGCGGATCGCCTTCCAGCGGGTGGAGGGGGAGTACGTCCCGCCCCGTTGGCCGGATCCCGCTCATCCGCAGCAGATGCACCTGGACTTCGACGTCGACACCCGTGAGGACGTGGAGCGTGCCCAGCGGGAGGTCGTCGCGCTCGGTGCGACGTTCCTGCACGACAGTGGCGGCCGGGAGCGCGGGTTCCTGGTGTTCACCGATCCGGCCGGGCACCCCTTCTGCCTCTGCTACGGACAGCAGGGGGCGGTGCCGTCCTGAGGCATCAGGAATGCGCCATATCACTTGTTTCCCAGGACTGGCCGACCTTGATCCACTTCTGGGATCATCGTCCTGGCCGTCCGGACCGTGCCAGCTTCTCCCTCATCCGTACCACTAAGGACCTCGATGATGTCTGGCAGACGTCCGCGTGCCGCATGGCTCACGGCTCTTCTTCCCGCCGCCCTCGCCGCCGGCCTGCTCACCTCGGCGCCGGCGCACGCCGTCGTCGGCGACCCGGCCGCCGACGGCGCCTACGCCTTCACCGCGAAGGTGGACATCGGCGACGGCAAGCGGAGCTGCTCGGGCGCGCTGGTGGACCAGCGCTGGGTGATGACCGCGGCGGGCTGCTTCGCCGACGGCACCACCAAGCCCACCGCCGGGGCGCCGAAGCTGAAGACCACGGTGACGGTCGGCCGTACCGACCTGGGCACCGACAAGGGCCGCACAGTGGCGGTCACGGAACTGCTCACCCGTGACGACCGTGACGTCGTCCTGGCCAAGCTGGCCGAGCCCGTCACCGATGTCGCCCCGGTCGCCATCGGCACGGCCGCGCCCGGCCAGGGCGAGGTGCTGCGCGTCGCCGGCTACGGCCGGACGAAGGACGAGTGGGCGCCCTCCCGGCTGCACTCGGCCACCTTCACCGTGGCGTCGGTCCAGGGCACCACGACCGGCCTCGTCGCCAAGGCCCCGGCCGACGCGAGCGTCTGCAAGGGCGACAGCGGCGGCCCGGCGTTCCGGGAGAAGGACGGCCGCGCCGAGCTGACGGCCATCACCACCGCCTCCTGGCAGACCGGTTGCCTCGGCTCCACCGAGACCCGCAAGGGCGTCACCGGGACCCGTGTGGACGACCTCGGCCCGTGGGTCCAGCAGGCCCGGCTGAAGACCGCGTCCTTGATGAACGACTTCAGCAAGCGCTGCCTGGTGGTTTCCTGGCGGACGCCGGACAACGGCGGCCCGGCGACGCAGTACGACTGCAACCCCGCCTACGCCGACCAGGTGTGGGAGCTGGAGTCTGTCGCGACCGGCGGCTACCAGATCCGCAACTCCCTCAGCAAGCGCTGCCTCGTCGTCTACGCCAACGGCCAGGACAACGGCTCCCCCGCCGCCCAGCACGACTGCAACCCCGCCTGGGCCGACCAGGTGTGGGACCTCGTGCCGGTCGCTACGGGCGGCTACCAGATCCGCAACACCCACAGCAAGCGGTGCCTCGTCGTCTTCTCCCGGGACAGCGAGAACGGCTCGCCCGCCGCTCAGTACGACTGCAACCCGGCCTGGGCCGACCAGGTCTGGAAGATCTGAGCCCCAGGGCTCGGTGAGTGCGGGGGCGCCGGTGGCGCCCCCCGCTTCCTTATGCCGTCAGCCGGTCGGCCACGGCCTTCAGGGCCTCCCCCGCCCCGCCCACGATCGGCGTGCCATGACCGAAACAGGCCGTTTGAACTCCCAGCGTCGACTGACGGCGGAAGGAGGCGACGGCCCTCGGCCTGTCGGTGTTGAAGACGCCCATCATCAGCTCGCCCACGTTGGCGATGGTGTCACCCGTGAACAGCACCCCGGACCGGGTCAGGTGCAGGGCCGTGCTGCCTTCCGTGTGCCCCGGCACCGGTACGACCCGGACCTCCTCGCCCCACTCCAGGACGTCCCCCTCCCCCAGCTCCCGGTCCACCCGGCACGGCCGCACCGGCGGCACGTCCACGAGGCCCGCCTGCACGGACTCGAACAGCGGGACCTCCCAGTCCTCCAGCACCGGCGGCGGCCCCGGCACCGTGCCCCGGATCACGGCCGCGTCCCCCGCGCCCGCCAGCACCCTCGCCCCCGTGGCCTCGGCCAGATCGGCCGCCGAGCCCACGTGGTCCACGTGGAAGTGGGTCAGCACGATCTCCCGGACGTCCCCCGGGCGGGCACCCAGCTTCGCCAGCTCGTCCAGGATCCGCTCCGCGTGCCCCGGCAGCCCCGTGTCCACCAGCGCCCAGCCCTCCGCGCCCGGCAGGCGCACCGCGTACGACTGGCCCACCGCGAACGTCATCATCCATACGTTGGGCGTCACTTGAGAGGTTTCGATCGTCGTCTCCGTCATACGGTCACGCTAGGCGCGCGTCACGTGAAGATCCCAGGCTTTGCGCCGTCGGCGGATTGAGCCCCCGGCGAACGCATGAACGTCAGGCGGGCTCGCCCCGGGCCGCCCGGTCCACCGGGAACAGCGCGGTCACCTGCCAGCCGCCCTCCGGGGCCGGCCCGGCCCGCAGCGAGCCGCCCATCGCCTTGGCGCGCTCGGTCAGCCCGACGAGCCCGAAGCCGCCGCCCCGGGCCTTCTCCGCCAGCTGGGCGCCCCGCTTGCCGTCGTCCGCGATGCGCAGTTCGACGCCCGAGGGGACGCCGCGCACCCCGATCCGTACGGCCGTGGCGTCGGCGGCGTGCTTGCGGATGTTGGTGAGCGACTCGCGGACGACGCGATGGACGCCCGCCGCGACCTCGCCCGGGATCCAGTTCTCCATGCCCCGCTCGATGTACAGGGCGACGGGCGGGCCGGTACGGGCGAACTCCTCGGTCAGGGCGCGGACCTCCGGCAGCCCGGCGACGGGCTCGGTCTCGGCCTCCCCCTCGCGCAGCACGCCGACCAGGCGGCGCATGGCGCCCAGCGCCTCGCTCGCCGATGTCTCGATGCGCTGGAAGGCGCCGGCCGCCGCGGGGCCCTCCAGGGCCGTGAAGCGGGCGGCCTGCGCCTGCACCGCGATGCCCGTGATGTGGTGGGCGACGAGGTCGTGGAGTTCCCGGGCGAGTTCCAGCCGTTCGGCGGTGCGGACGGCGGCCAGGTCGCGGACGCGCTGGCGGGCGTGGCCGCGCAGCAGCAGGGAGTAGGTGCCGACGACCACCAGCAGCATGGAGAAGAGCGCGGTGAACCACTGGGGGTTGAGGTCGCGCATGGGCGCGGCGACGATCGCCACGGCGAGCAGCGGTCCGAGGACGCCCGCGGCGCGGTTGGAGGCGCGGCTGACGACGACGGTGAACAGCACGAGCAGGGCGACGTCCTCGCCCATGCCCCAGACGATCCGGGGATGCTGTCCGATCATCAGGACGGCGGAGGCGACGAGGGAGATGCCGGTCGCGATGCTCGCGCGCACGGTCAGCGGGATCCAGCTGTAGGGGACGGCGCACAGGCAGACGAGGACGCCGGAGGCGAGGACGATGGCGTGCGGCCGGCTCGGCTGGCGGGCCAGCGCGATGCCCTCCAGGCCGACGAGACAGAGCAGGACCGCCCCCAGGACGGCCTTGGCGACTGTGGCCCGCCGGGGGTACCGGACGGCCCATCCGGCCCATCTGCTCATGTGCCGCCGCTCATGTGCCGCCCGTGGCCAGCCCGCTCTCCCAGGCCCAGGCGGCGATCTCGACGCGGTTCCGGGCGTCGAGCTTGAGCTGCACATTGGCCAGGTGGGTCTTGACCGTGGACAGGGAGACGAAGAGTTCGGCGGCGATCTCGGCGTTGGTGGCGCCGCGGGCGAGGCAGCGCACGACGTCGGCCTCGCGGTCGGTGAGGGGTTCGGTGGGCCGCCGGGCGGCCGGCGCGCTCGTGCTCGCGGGGGCCATGTCGCGCAGCAGCCGGACGGTGATCGCGGGGGAGATCAGGGAGTCGCCGACGGCGGCGGCGTGGACGGCCTCGACGAGCATGGCGGGGCTGGCGTCCTTCAGCAGGAAGCCGGAGGCGCCGTTGCGCAGCGCGGTGTGGACGTATTCGTCGAGGTCGAAGGTGGTGACGATGACGATGCGGGGGCGCTGTGCCCGGTCGGGGTGGGCGGCGGCGTGGGCGGACAGCCGGCGGGTGACCTCCAGGCCGTCCACCTTGGGCATGCGGATGTCGAGGAGGAGGACGTCGGGGTCGTGCTCCTCGACGGCGGCCAGGGCGGCCTCGCCGTCGACGACATCGGCGACGACGTCGATGTCGGGCTGGCTCTCCAGGATCATCCGGAACCCCGTGCGGACCATCTCCTGGTCGTCCGCGATGACCACGCTGACCGCCATACTGTGCCCTCGCTCCTCGGAAGCCTTGATCGGCGACCTTGATCGGAAACCTTGAAGAAGAAGCCATGGCTCGGCCGCCATGGTGGGGTGCCGCTCGGAGAGCCATGGCCACGCTGCCGGGTCCCTCCATGTCACCGGGGGCGCGGGGGTGCCGCAACCGCAGCTCCCCCGGCCCCCCGGCCGTGCCCCCCTCTACGGAGGTCCGGTCAGTCGGCGCTCCGCCCGTTGCGGCGCAGCGCGACGCGGACGCCGTAGGCGCCGCCGGCGGCCAGCAGGGCGATACCGCCGACGATGACGGGGGTGCCGACCTCTCCGGCGTCATGGCTGGCCTTGATCACCTGGCCGGCCTCGACCACGCGCTTGACGGGGTTGCCGGAGGTGTCGTGGGGCGGCTTGGCGTGTCCCCGGTCCTTGACCTGGACGTCCTGGGAGGCCTTGGCCCGGGCGTCGCCGGGGTGCGCGGCGTGCGTGGTGTGCCCGGCGGCGGGGGCCTTGCGGTAGTCCTTGATCGTGTCGCCGGTGGCGGCGAGGCGGTCGAGGTCGGTGCCGTCGAGGGTGTGGCGCAGGGAGCCGGAGGCGAAGTCGTAGTAGTTCGGCAGCCGGCTGCCGTCGAGCTGGGCGCGCAGGGTGGGGTGGGTGGTGTCGGCGCCGAGGATCCGCAGGTGGAGCCGGTCGAGCTCGGCCGAGGGGCGGCTCGCGTCGATGGTGTGGCGCGCTCCGCCGTGGGTGACGGTGACGGTGGCCGGTCCGTTGCCGGAGGTCAGCCGGGCCCGGCTGCCGTCGGGGAGGAGCACCTGCCGGACGGTGGTGCCGGGACGGCCCGGGCGGGTGTCGTGGTCGGCGCGGCCGGGCGTACCGGTCGCGCCGTCCGCCGGTACGGCCGCCACGGCGGGGGCGGTGTCGGCGGGCTTGCCCACGATGATGACGCCGGTGTCCCGGTCCGCCGCGACGGCGGTCGCCGCCGGGTACGCCACGGCCGCGACGGCGGCGGCGAGGACGGTGGCGGCGGCGAGGCGGGACTTGACGGACACGGGGTGCCTTTCCATGGCGGGCGGCTCGGTCGGCCGCCGGTCCTCGGCAGCCGCGTCCTTTACGTTACGGACGTTTATCCGCCCCACACCTCGACTGTCCGACCATTCTCGTCTCGGCCGAAAGGATGACGGGGCCCCTCCCGCGTCATACCAAAGTGCGGCTCGGCGGGGTCGGGGGCGTGCCGCCGGAACCCGCGCCGGCGCTGGTCCGTCCGGGTGCGGACGGCCGTGCGTACGGGTGAGGACCACGCGGCACCGGCCGGGTCGGACGGTCGGGGCGCGGGTCGCGTGGTACAGGCCGGACGCGCGGTGCGGGCCGGGCGGGTCGGGTCTCCGGTCCGGGCGGATCGCCGGTCCGGTCGCCGGTCTGGTCGCCGGTTCAGCCGCCGAGGCTCGTGGCGGCGGAGGCGATGTCCGGGGCGAAGGTGCTCACCTCGGTGTAGACGCCGGGGTAGCCGGGGCGGGCGCAGCCGTTGCCCCAGCTGACGATGCCGACCTGGATCCAGGCGCCGCCGTCGTCCTTGCGGAACATGGGGCCGCCGGAGTCGCCCTGGCAGGTGTCCACGCCGCCGGTGTCCATGAGGCCGGCGCAGATCTCCTCGCCGGGGGTGAGGCTGTCGCCGTAGGCGCCCTGGCAGGTGGCGTCGTCGACGTAGGGCACGTCGGCCTTGAGCAGGTAGCGCTGCTGGCTGCCGCCCTCGCGGTCGGCGCCCCAGCCGGCGACGGTGAAGGTGCCCTGGTTGTAGGCGGTGGTGTTGGCGATCTTGAGGGTGGGCAGGTCGATGGGTTTGGCGAGCTTGATCAGTGCCCAGTCCTTGCCCTTGCCGTTGTAGCCGGGGGCCTGGAGGACCTGGGTGGACTTGACCTTGACGGCCTGCGCGGAGTTGAGGTCGACCACGCCGGCGGTGGCGGTGATGGAGGTGTCGGCGCCGCTGCCGTTCACGCAGTGGGCCGCGGTGAGGACGATCTGCCGGGTGTAGAGGGCTCCGCCGCAGCCCATGGACAGCCGCACCATCCACGGGAACTCGCCCTGCGCGGCGCGGACGCCGCCGACGACACCGGGGCCGGGGTCCGCCGCCTGGGCGGTGCCGGGCTGGAGGCTGAGCGCGGCGAGGGCGACCGCGCCGGCGGCCGTGCATCTCCTGAGCGCTTTGAGGTGGTTGCGCAACGCTCTTCCTTTCGTGGGAGGTTGTGCGCATCGCGCCGATGAGCGGGCCGGGGGGCGGTGGGGTGCCGGGCCCACGGGGTCCGGGCGGCCCTCCATGGCCTTGTTGGGCTCATGACAATGCGTGTTGTGATTATCGGGCCGGGGGACGGCTGCGACCTAGCCGCCTTTTCGGACAGTCGAGGCCCCGGTTCCGCCCCTACAGTGGAAGGGCAGCGCCAACCTCAGGGGGTGGTCACGCGTGGGCTCGGACGGCATCGAGATCCAGCACGGATTCCCGCACGCCGAGACCGTACGGTCGGCGATCACGGCGCTCTACCGGCGGCTCTCCTACGACGGCGTGCACGCCTTCGCCGCCAGCGTGCTCCCGGTGGACGTGGCCTTCTCCGACGACGAGGACCCCTACCTCGGGGTGCAGCGCGTCGCCCGCGAGATGGTGCGGCACCTGCGGCTGCCGGACGCCCGGATGATCGTCAGCTTCCGCGACATGCGGCACGCCGGGAACGTCGAGCTCGCGGCCGGGCCGGAGTACTTCATCGAGCTCAACTCCCGCTTCAAGGAGCACCGCAGGGACGTCGGCGCCGCCCTCTCCCACGAGGTCATGCACGTCTATCTGCACCGGCTCGGGCTCGAGTTCCCCGGCACCCGGGACAACGAGATCCTCACGGACACGGCCGCCGCGTATCTGGGGGCGGGGTGGCTGCTGCTGGACGCGTACCGGGAGTCGTCGGCCGCCACGCAGAAGCTCGGGTACCTCACGCCGGAGGAGTTCGGGTACGTACTGGCGAAGCGGGCCCTGCTCTTCGGGGAGGACCCGTCGCCGTGGTTCACCAGCCCGCAGGCGTATGAGGCGTACACCCGCGGGCGGGATCGGGCGCGCCGCGACGAGCGGCGGCCGCCGCTGGCGGGGGCGGGACGGCTGGGACGCCACCGGTACGCGCGGGACCGGCGGACCGGCGCGGCGTCGGCGGAGGCGGGGTACGCCTTCGAGGACGCCGGGGTCGTCTTTCCGTGTCCCACGTGCTGTCAGCGCATTCGCGTGCCGGTGCGGGGGCGCGTACGGGCGCGGTGCGCGTTGTGCCGGACGGAGTTGGAGTGCGACACGTAGGTTTGCGGGGGCTGCGCCCCCGGACCCCCGCTATTGCTTACCCCACCACTTCCGCAGAACCTTCTCCGCCGGCTTTCCGTGCGGCGTGTACGCCAACCGCTTCGCCGTCTCGCCGCTGTCGGGCCAGTCGTCCCACATCCACCAGCACACGCCCGCCCACCAGGGCTTGCCGTCGAAGGCCGCGAACAGGGCCTCGTAGGCGGCGGCCTGTTCGGCGTCGCCGTCGCGCTTGCTGACGGTCCAGGAGTACGGAGCCGTGGTCGTGCCGCGCTGGCTGACGTAGCCCGCCTCGGTGAAGAGGATCTTCCGGTGCTGCCGGGCCGAGAAGGCGGCGAGCTCGTCCACGATGGGCCGCCAGCCCTCCCGCAGCCGGGCCGGGTCCGCGGTGGCCTTGTCGGCCAGCGGCCAGTAGGCGTCGATGCCGATGACGTCGAGGTCCTTCCAGAAGGGGATCTTCTGGTACTCGTCGTAGTTGGCGGCGTACGTCAGCGGGCCCTTGTAGTGCTCACGGATCGCGGCGACGGTCCTTCCCCAGCGCTCGCCGTCCCGCGAGGTGCCCGCGAGCTCGGTGCCGACGGAGAACTGCTCGACGCCCGCCTCGGCGGCCAGTTGGGCGTAGTGGGTGATGAAGCGTCCGTACGCCGCGAACCAGGCGTCCCGGTCCTTGGGCTTGATCTCGGCGCGGTCGCCGCCCTTGGTCAGGTCCACATGGGGCTTGATCATCGTCTTCAGCCCCGAGTCATGGGCGAGTTTGACGATGTGCCGCAGGCTGTCGTCACTCGCCGTCTCGCCCGTGGTGCGCATGGCCGAGTCGGTGACGCGGTCCTGGTACCAGGTGGGGGTGAAGGTCACCCACCGGGCGCCGGTGGCGGCGATCTGCCGAAGATACGTTTCGGCCTTGGGACTGGCGTAGTCGTCGGTGTTCCACGAGGGGAGCGTCATGCCCCGCAACCCGCTCACCTTCCTGTCGTCGGGCCGGCCGTTCCGGTCGCTCGTGGACGGGCCGGGGGTGGGGTCCTCGCCGCCGGACGACGAGCATCCGGCGACGAGGAGGACGGCCACCGTCGCCAGGGCGGCGGCCGTCCTCCTCATCACGTTCACTTAGGTCAGGCTCCTGTTCACCGAGCTGTTCACTGAGCGAGAGCCGTCGGGCCCACGAAGGTGTAGCCCAGGGCCTTGATGCCCTCGATCGTCTGCTTCAGCGGGTCCACGGCGTAGTAGGGGTGGTAGAAGAAGCTGGCCACTCCGTCCCGGACCGCCAGATTGGCCTTGGCGGAGGCGATCAGGTCGGCGGGGAGCCGTGCCGGGTGGTTGTTGTAGGGCACGGGCTCATAGTTCCCGATGTTCTCGGGGAGCACGGTCGTACCGTAGACGTCCTTGACCGAGTACGGGAAGAACTGGCCGATGTAGCGTGCGGGGTTCACCGTTCCGCCGCTCAGCGTTCCGGCGAAGTACAGCGAACGCTCCAGCCGTGCCGTGTAGTTCTGGCCGAAAACCTTGTAGTCGGCGGCCGAGGCGGCGTAGTGCGGGGTCGTCCACAGGGTGGGCTTGGGCAGGCCGGCCGCGGTGAAACCGGCGAGGGCCGAGGTGACCCGGCTCTGGGCCCAGACCGTGCTGTCCTCGGCGGGCGGCCCGTCGTAGATCACGTTGTCGCTCGCGTCGACGTGGGCGCGGAAGAACTCGAAGTCGTCGCCCGTGACGCCGGTGTAGGGGTTGTTGATGTTGCTGTACTGGTGGGTGTAGCCGTGATCCATCAGGACCGCGCCGTGCTGGAGCATGTACTTGAGCGCGGAGACGACCTGCGGGGCCTGGGCCAGGGTGATCGTCTCGGCCTTGCCGCTGTTGTAGACGCCCTTGGGGTCGGTGTAGACGGGGATGACGTTGATCCCGTAGGGGATGTTCTGCGAGGCCAGGTAGTCGGCCATCGCCCGCAGCTCCGTCGGGTCGGACTTGGGGCTGATGTCCTCCAGCCGGACGAACGCCCGGTGGCGATCGGCGGTCGCCGGGGCGAGCGCGTCGAAGAGGAGGTCCTCGAAGACGATCACGCGGTCCGACTCGGAGACGTAGGCGAAGGGGATCTCGCCCAGGTAGGTGAGGTTGGCCGAGCGGATCGCCCAGGGGCTGGTGGCCCCGCTGTTGGCGTCCGTGGCCGTGGCGAGGGTGGTGACCTGCGGGTAGGCACCGCCGGAGATGGCCGGGTGGAGCACACCGCCGTCGTAGCCCGTGGGGATCTTCCGGGTCAGCGTCTGGTTCTTGTACGCGACCTGGGTGATGTTGCCGACGCCACTGCCGTTGTCGAAGTAGGAGTTGGTCGGGTCCCAGCCGTACTTCTGCTTGAAGGTCTCGATGCCCACGGCGTTCGCCATGTTCCAGATGTTGTCGCCGATCCAGTCGATGGGCTTACTGGTCTTCAGCGCGTCCTGGTAGAAGGCGGCCGGAATGGCGTCCGGGATCGTCCCGCCGTAGTACGTCGAGCCCACGTAGATCGTGGCGGTGTACTGCTCCACCATGCCCGCCGTGTAGGCGGAGACGGGCTTGGAGGTGACGGTGCCGAAGTGGCCCGAGAGATTGGCGATCGCCATCGCGTAGAGCTCGCCGAGGTAGCCGTAGGGCCCCGTGTTGTCGTACAGGACGAGGGCCGAGGGGCCGGTCGAGGCGGCGAGGGTCTGGAAGGCGGCGGACTTGACGGTCGCCGGCGCCTTGGCCGGGGTGATGGTGAGGGTGTGCGCGCGGCGCTTGCGGTCGTTCGCCAGCCGGGCGGCGACCCACGCCTTGAGGTCATTGGTGCTGGCCGCCGACAGCGAGGCCTTGTCGACCCCCTTGAGGCCGTAGGAGGGGCGGGGCTTCCAGCCACCGCCGCCGCCTATCGCGGCCTCGGCACCCGTCGAAAGAGCGAAGCCGCCCAGCAGGGCGGCTATGACGGACAGGATGAGTGAGACCCGGGAAAGTCGCGCTCTTCCCCGCTTGTTTTTCATTTTCGTTCCCCCCTGATTGGCCGGCCTTTGCCGGCTATTGGCCGGCCCTTCACCCGGGACGCCGTGCGATGACAGCGCGGACCGCCGATGTGAAGCCCCGACAGTTGGCTGATTCTTGTGGCCCGTTAGAGGAGTGTCAATAGCGAACGATGGTCCGTACCGTGCAATTCCTAACAACCCAATTGGTGCAGACCTTCAACCCCACCAGTCACATGCGCCACACAATCAGGCATAACTACCGGTCGGTCCACAGAATTCTCTATTCCGATTCAACATCTCTCACCATGAAGGGTTAATTGCAGCTAGTCATCTGATACCTTCCCTGCGCATGCCTCGGCACGACGAACGAGGCGCAATCCGGGGGGAACTCATGTACGGAAAACCCGCTCTGGGGACAGTCCTGCCCATGGCCGGACTGACGGCAGCCCCAGAAGTTCTGCCGGGCATACCCTTTGCCAGGGGACTCCAGGAAGCGGCCGGTGCCGGATTCCTGCTCTACTGCGCGATAGCCGTGGCGCTGCTTACGGCGAAATTCTGGTTCGTTCTCCGGAACTCCGGTGAACATTCATGATCACGGAGGTCCTCCTCTGGGCCAGCATCGCCATCATCGTGATGGCGGGCTGCTACAACTCCACCCTGTTCGTCCTGTCCAGACGACGAGTACGCCGTGACCGCGGTCCCCGCGCCGAACGCCTCTACATCTTTCTCCTCGCCTGTCTGAACGAGGAAAAGGTGCTCACCGAGAGCCTGGCCCGGATCACCTCACTACCGGCCGGGAACTTCATGGCCCTCGTCATCGACGACGCCTCCGAGGACCGCACGGCCGAGATCGCCCGCGCCGCCGACCCCGAACGGGTCAGGCTCCTCCAGCGGCAGCTGCCCAACGCCCGCAAGGGCAAGGGCGCGGCCCTCAACGCGGGCATCCGCCACCTGCGGGACTCCGGCATCCTCGACGGCCGCGACCCCACCGACGTCATCGTCTGCGTCGTGGACGCCGACGGCCGCCTCGACCCCCACATCGTCCAGGCGGTCGACCCCTACTTCGACGACCCGCGCACCGGCGCCACCCAGGTCGGCGTGCGGATGTACAACCGTCACCAAGGCGTCCTCGCCCGGCTCCAGGACATGGAATTCGTCATCTACGGTGACATCTTCCAGACCGCCCGGCGCTACTTCGGCAGCGTCGGCATGGGCGGCAACGGCCAGTTCATGCGGCTCGCCGCCCTCGACACCCTGATGAAGGACGGCAAGGGCCCCTGGAGCGACTCCCTGACCGAGGACCTCGATCTCGGAGTACGCCTGATCGCACGCGGCTGGACCAACCACCACTGCACCACCGCCGCGGTCAGCCAGCAGGCGGTGCTCGACGTACGCCGCCTGGTGCGCCAGCGCTCCCGCTGGTTCCAGGGGCACCTCCAGTCCGCCGGACTGGTGCCCATGATCCTGCGCGAGGTGCCCACCAAGGCCGCCGTGGACCTGCTGTACCACCTCTCCAGCCCGGTCCTGATCCTGCTCACCTCACTGCTGCCGCTGTCCTTCGTCGTCGCCGTGGGCGGCACCGTCGTCGGCTCCGTCGAGGCCGGACGCCCGCTGGTGTCCCCCATGTGGATCGTCGGCCCGTACGTCCTGTCCTTCGCCGCGGCGTACGCCTACGGCTGGGTCTACTCACGACGCGAGCGGGGGCTCGGAATCGTCCGCGCCGTCCTCCTCTCCCACCTCTTCGTCATCTACGGCTACATCTGGTTCGCGGCCGGCTGGTGGGGCCTGTGGCGCATGCTCACGGGCAAGCAGACCTGGCTCAAGACCGCGCGCACCTGACGCGCGACTCCTCCACGCATCTCCACTCATCGGTCAAGCACGCACCTTCCGAGGGAGAACCATGTCCCCGAACGTCATCACCACGCCCGTGCGCGCCATGCTCGTCCTGGGCACGCGGCCGGAAGCCATCAAGCTCGCGCCCGTGGCCCGCGCCATGGCCGCCTCCCCGCTCTTCGAACCCGTCGTCGTCACCACCGGTCAGCACCGCGAGATGCTCCACCAGATGCTGGAGCTCCTCCAGGTCCCCGCGAGCGTCGAGCTCGACGTGATGCGCGACCGGCAGGAACTCTCCAAGCTCACCGCCCGGCTGGTGGACGGCCTCGGCGACGTCGTCCGCGCCGAGCGGCCCGACCTCGTCGTCGTCCAGGGCGACACCACCACCGCCCTCACCGGCGCCCTCGCCGCCTTCTACGAGCACGTGCCCGTCGCCCACGTGGAAGCCGGACTGCGCACCGGAGTGCTGGACAACCCCTTCCCCGAGGAGCTCAACCGCCGCCTCATAGGGCGCATGGCGCGCTGGCACTTCGCGCCCACGACCCGGGCGGCCGGCCACCTCACAGCGGAGGGTGTGCCGGCCGCCGAGGTGTTCGTCACCGGCAACACCGTCATCGACAACCTGCTGTGGGTGCTCGACCAGGGCAACGGCCGTAACCTCTTCCACAGCGATCTGCGGCGCGTCCTGATCACCCTCCACCGTCGCGAGAACCAGGGCGACAAGATGCGCGCCATGGGCCGCACCCTGCGCCGTCTCGCCGACCGGGGCGACGTGGAGATCGTCCTGCCGCTCCACAAGAGTCCCGCCGTCCGCGAGGCCCTGCTGCCGGAGCTGTCCGACCACCCGGCCGTCCGGATCGTCGAGCCGCTGGGCTATGTGGACTTCTCCGCCACGCTCGCCGGCTGCGACCTCGTCCTGACCGACTCCGGCGGCATCCAGGAGGAGGCCCCCACCCTCGGCAAGCCCACCCTGGTGCTGCGCACCACCACCGAGCGGCCCGAGGCGGTGGAGTCGGGCGCGGCCCGGCTCGTGGGCACCGAACCGCAGGCCATCCTGGAAGCCGCCATGCAGCTGCTGGACGACGAGGAGGCGTACGCGAGCATGGCGAAGGCCGGTAATCCCTTCGGGGACGGACTCGCCACCGAGCGGATCGTGGCGCAGCTGGCCGAGGACTTCGGCGCGGACGCCGGCGCGGCGCCCACGCCGGAGCCGCTGATCGTCCCCCAGCCCGGCGGTCCGGGGTCATACTCGACGGCATGACGAGAGTTCACCGGCTCCTCGCCCTCGCTCTGTTCGGCGCCGCCGCTGTGGCGGGGCTCGCCTTCGCGGTGAACGCGATCCGGGGCGGCGGGGACGGCGAGCCGGCCCGGCCGTGGACCGAGGGATCGGTCCACGGCCCGTGGCGTTCGGTCTTCGACGGGCACGGCGAGAACATCGGCCGCCACGACGGCCTGGCCCTCTCCCCCAAGCCCTCGCGGGAGCCGGGCGAGACCCACGCCGGGCTGATCGTGTCGACCCAGGAGTACGGCGACATGAACCTCCAGGCCCGGATGCGCACGGTCGCCCAGCTGCGCACCCCCAAGCCCAATCCCTGGGAGGTGCCGTGGCTGGTGTGGGCGTACAAGGACCCGGAGCACTTCTACTACATCACCCTCAAGCCCAACGGCTGGGAGCTGGGCAAGCGTGATCCGGCGTACCCCGGTGGGCAGCGGTTTCTGGCCACGGGCTCGGACGGCTTCCCGATCGGCCGTTGGTCGGGGGTGAAGGTGGCCCAGCGCGGGGCGCACATGGAGGTGAGCGTCGACGGCAAGGGGCTGGTCGCCTACGAGGACCAGGAACGCCCGTATCTGCGGGGCGGCATCGGGGCGTACACGGAGGACGCCCGGGTGGTGTTCAGCGACATCATGGCGGAGCCGGCGGAACCGGCGGAATAACCGGACGGGCTGACGCCGTCGTCAGCCCGCCCGGTGTGCGGTTCCGCTACGCCGTCAGCGCGCGGTCGGTCGGGAGGACCGGCGCGGGCAGCGTGCTGGAACCCGTCAGGAAGCGGTCGACACCGCGTGCGGCGGAGCGGCCCTCCGCGATGGCCCAGACGATCAGGGACTGGCCGCGGCCCGCGTCACCGGCGACGAAGACGCCCGCCACGTTGGTGGCGTAGTCCGCGTCGCGTGCGATGTTCCCGCGGTCGTCCAGTTCCAGGCCGAACTGTTCGACGAGACCGTTCTGCCGGTCCGTTCCCGTGAAACCCATCGCGAGGGTGACCAGCTGGGCCGGGATGCGACGCTCGGTGCCCGGCTTCTGCGTCAGCTTGCCCTCGATGAACTCGACCTCGACCAGGTGGAGCCACTGGACGTTGCCGTCCTCGTCGCCCTCGAAGCGCGTGGTGGAGACGGAGTAGACCCGCTCGCCGCCCTCCTCGTGCGCCGAGGTGACCTTGTAGAGCATGGGGAAGGTCGGCCAGGGCTGGTGGGGGGCGCGCTCCTCCCCCGGCCGGGGCATGATCTCCAGCTGGGTGACGGAGGCCGCGCCCTGCCGGTGGGCGGTGCCGACGCAGTCGGCTCCGGTGTCGCCGCCGCCGATGACGACGACGTGCTTGCCCTCGGCGGTGATCGGGGAGACCGTCAGGTCGCCCTCCTGCACCTTGTTGGCCATGGGCAGGTACTCCATGGCGTAGTGGACGCCCTTGAGGTCGCGGCCGGGGACGGGCAGGTCGCGGGAGGTGGTGGCGCCGGCGGCGATGACGACGGCGTCGTAGCGCCGGCGCAGCTTGGCCGCGTCGATGTCGCGGCCGATCTCCACCTCGGTGCGGAACTTGGTGCCCTCCGCGCGCATCTGCTCGATGCGCCGGTTGATGTGCCGCTTCTCCATCTTGAACTCGGGGATGCCGTAGCGCAGCAGGCCGCCGACGCGGTCGGCGCGCTCGTAGACGGCGACGGTGTGGCCGGCGCGGGTGAGCTGCTGGGCGGCGGCGAGGCCGGCCGGGCCGGAGCCGATGACGGCGACGGTCTTGCCGGAGAGCCGCTCGGGCGGCTGGGGGGTGACGTCGCCGGACTCCCAGGCCTTGTCGATGATGGTGACTTCGACGTTCTTGATGGTGACGGGCGCCTGGTTGATGCCCAGCACACAGGCGGACTCGCAGGGGGCGGGGCAGAGGCGGCCGGTGAACTCGGGGAAGTTGTTGGTCGCGTGGAGGCGCTCGGACGCGGCCTGCCAGTCGTCGCGGTAGGCGTAGTCGTTCCACTCGGGGATGAGGTTCCCCAGCGGGCAGCCGTTGTGGCAGAACGGGATGCCGCAGTCCATGCAGCGGCCGGCCTGCTTGCTGATGACCGGCAGGAGCGAGCCGGGGACGTAGACCTCGTTCCAGTCGCGGACCCGCTCCTCGGTGGGGCGGGTGCGGGCGTGGACGCGGTCGGTGGTGAGAAAGCCCTTCGGGTCAGCCATGGGTCGCCGCCTCCATCATCTTCCGGTGGGTCTCGGTCTCGGTCAGACCGGCTCGCTCGGCGGCGTCCTTGGCGGCGAGCACTGCCTTGTAGGTGGTGGGCAGGACCTTGCGGAAGCGGGTCGCTGCCGTGTCCCAGTCGGCGAGGAGGCCGGCCGCGACGGTGGAGGCGGTCTCCTCGTGGTGGCGGCGCACCACGTCGTGCAGCCACCGGCGGTCGGCGTCGTCGAGGGGTTCGACGGCTCCGGCCAGTTCGTTGTTGACGTTGCGGGGGTCGAGGTCGACGACGTAGGCGACGCCGCCGGACATGCCTGCCGCGAAGTTGCGGCCGGTGGGGCCGAGGACGACGGCCCGGCCGCCGGTCATGTACTCGCAGCCGTGGTCGCCGACGCCCTCGGAGACGACGGTGGCGCCGGAGTTGCGGACGCAGAAGCGTTCGCCGACGCTGCCGCGCAGGAACATCTCGCCGCCGGTGGCGCCGTAGGCGAGGGTGTTGCCGGCGATGGTGGAGTACTCGGCGAGGTGGTCGGCGCCCCGGTCGGGGCGGACGACGATCCGGCCGCCGGAGAGGCCCTTGCCGACGTAGTCGTTGGCGTCGCCCTCCAGGCGCAGGGTGACGCCGCGCGGCAGGAAGGCGCCGAAGGACTGGCCGGCGGAGCCGGTGAAGGTGATGTCGACGGTGTCGTCGGGCAGGCCCGCGCCGCCGTACTTCTTGGTGACCTCGTGGCCGAGCATGGTGCCGACGGTCCGGTTGACGTTGCGGATGGGCACCTGGGCGCGGACGGGGTGGGGGGGCTCGTCGCCGACGGTGTTGAGGGCGTCGGCGGCGAGCTTGATCAGCTGGTTGTCGAGCGCCTTGGCCAGGCCGTGGTCCTGGGCGGTGGTGCGGTGGCGCACGGCGCCGGCGGGCAGGTCGGGGACGTGGAGCAGCGGTTCCAGGTCCAGGCCCTGGGCCTTCCAGTGGCCGACGGCGCGGGTGACGTCGAGGAGCTCGGCCTGGCCGACGGCCTCCTGGAGGGTGCGGAAGCCCAGCTCGGCGAGGAGCTCACGGACCTCCTCGGCGATGAATTCGAAGAAGTTGACGACGAATTCGGCCTTGCCGTTGAACCGTTCGCGCAGGACGGGGTTCTGGGTGGCGATGCCGACCGGGCAGGTGTCGAGGTGGCAGACGCGCATCATGACGCAGCCGGAGACGACGAGGGGCGCGGTCGCGAAGCCGAACTCCTCGGCGCCGAGGAGGGCGGCGATCACGACGTCGCGGCCGGTCTTGAGCTGGCCGTCGGTCTGGACGACGATGCGGTCGCGCAGGCCGTTGAGGAGGAGGGTCTGCTGGGTCTCGGCGAGGCCCAGCTCCCAGGGGCCGCCCGCGTGCTTGAGGGAGGTGAGCGGGGAGGCGCCGGTGCCGCCGTCGTGGCCGGAGATCAGGACGACGTCGGCGTGGGCCTTGGAGACGCCCGCGGCGACCGTGCCGACGCCGACCTCGGACACCAGCTTCACATGGACGCGGGCGGCGGGGTTGGCGTTCTTGAGGTCGTGGATGAGCTGGGCGAGGTCCTCGATGGAGTAGATGTCGTGGTGCGGGGGCGGTGAGATCAGGCCGACGCCGGGGGTGGAGTGCCGGGTCTTCGCGACCCAGGGGTAGACCTTGTGGCCGGGCAGCTGGCCGCCCTCGCCGGGCTTGGCGCCCTGGGCCATCTTGATCTGGATGTCGTCGGAGTTGACGAGGTATTCGCTGGTCACACCGAAGCGGCCGGAGGCCACCTGCTTGATGCTGGAGCGGCGCGCGGGGTCGTAGAGGCGCTCGGGGTCCTCGCCGCCCTCACCGGTGTTGGACTTGGCGCCCAGCCGGTTCATGGCGATGGCGAGGGTCTCGTGGGCTTCCTGGGAGATGGAGCCGTAGGACATCGCGCCGGTGGAGAAGCGCTTGACGATCTCGCTGACGGGCTCGACCTCGTCGAGGGGGATGGAGTCGCGGTCGCCCTTGAAGGCGAACAGTCCGCGCAGGGTCATCAGCCGCTCGGACTGCTCGTCCACACGCCGGGTGTACTGCTTGAAGACGTCGTAGCGGCGGGCGCGGGTGGAGTGCTGGAGCCGGAAGACGGTCTCCGGGTCGAAGAGGTGCGGCTCGCCCTCGCGGCGCCACTGGTACTCGCCGCCGATCTCCAGGCGGCGGTGGCTGGCGGGGATGCCGGTGGCGGGGTAGGCCTTGGCGTGGCGGGCGGCGACCTCGCGGGCGACGACGTCCAGCCCGGCGCCGCCGATCTTGGTGGCGGTGCCGTGGAAGTAGGTGTCGACGAAGGACTCGTCGAGGCCGACGGCCTCGAAGACCTGGGCGCCGCGGTAGGAGGCGACGGTGGAGATGCCCATCTTGGACATCACCTTCAGGACGCCCTTGCCGAGTGCCTTGATGAGGTTGCGGATGGCGTCCTCGGGGGCGGTGTCCGGCAGGAACGTGCCGGCGCGGACGAGGTCCTCGACGGACTCCATCGCCAGGTACGGGTTCACGGCCGCCGCGCCGTAACCGATGAGCAGCGCGACGTGGTGGACCTCGCGGACGTCCCCGGCCTCGATCAGCAGCCCGACCTGGGTGCGCTGCTTGGTGCGGATGAGGTGGTGGTGGATGGCCGAGGTGAGCAGCAGGGACGGTATGGGGGCGTGCTCGGCGTCGGAGTGCCGGTCGGAGAGCACGATGAGCCGGGCGCCGTTCTCGATGGCGGCGTCGGCCTCCGCGCACATGGCCGTAAGGCGGGCGGCGAGCGCCTCGCCGCCCCCGGCGACGCGGTAGAGGCCGGAGAGCGTCGCGGCCTTGAGGCCGGGCAGGTCGCCGTCGGCGTTGATGTGGATGAGCTTGGCGAGCTCGTCGTTGTCGATGACGGGGAACGGCAGGGTGACGCTGCGGCAGGACGCGGCGGTGGGGTCCAGCAGATTGCGCTGCGGTCCGAGGGAGGAGATCAGCGAGGTGACGAGCTCCTCGCGGATGGCGTCCAGCGGGGGGTTGGTGACCTGCGCGAAGAGCTGGGTGAAGTAGTCGAAGAGCAGCCGCGGCCGCTCGGACAGCGCCGCGATCGGCGAGTCCGTGCCCATCGAACCGATGGGTTCCGCCCCGGCCTTGGCCATCGGGGCGAGGATGACGCGCAGCTCCTCCTCGGTGTAGCCGAAGGTCTGCTGGCGGCGGGTGACGGAGGCGTGGGTGTGCACGATGTGCTCGCGCTCGGGGAGGTCGGCGAGGTCGATGAGACCGGCCTCCAGCCACTCCTGGTAGGGCTGTTCGGCGGCGAGGGCGGCCTTGATCTCGTCGTCCTCGATGATGCGGTGGCCCTCGGTGTCGACGAGGAACATCTTGCCGGGCTGGAGCCGGCCCTTGCGGACGACCTTGGCGGGGTCGATGTCGAGGACGCCGACCTCGGAGGAGAGCACGACGAGGCCGTCGTCGGTGACCCAGTAGCGCCCGGGGCGCAGGCCGTTGCGGTCGAGGACGGCGCCGACGACGGTGCCGTCGGTGAAGGTGACGCAGGCCGGGCCGTCCCAGGGCTCCATCAGGGTGGAGTGGTACTGGTAGAAGGCCCGCCGGGCGGGGTCCATGGAGGCGTGGTTCTCCCAGGCCTCGGGGATCATCATCAGCACGCTGTGCGGGAGCGACCGGCCGCCGAGGTGGAGCAGCTCCAGGACCTCGTCGAAGGAGGCGGAGTCGGAGGCGTCGGGGGCGCAGACGGGGAAGGTCCGCTCCAGCGGCGCGTCCCCGAACAGTTCGCTGGCCAGCTGGGATTCGCGCGCCCGCATCCAGTTGCGGTTGCCCTTGACGGTGTTGATCTCTCCGTTGTGGGCGACGAAGCGGTAGGGGTGGGCGAGCGGCCAGCTAGGGAAGGTGTTGGTGGAGAACCGCGAGTGGACCAGCGCGATGGCGGTGGCGCAGCGGCGGTCGGAGAGGTCCGGGAAGAACGGCTCCAGCTGCCCGGTGGTGAGCATGCCCTTGTAGACGAGGGTGCGGGCGGAGAGGGAGGGGAAGTAGACGTCCGCCTCGCGCTCGGCGCGTTTGCGGAGGACGAAGGCTTTGCGGTCGAGGACGAGTCCTTCGCTGCCCCCGTCCGTGACGCTGTGCTGATCCGAAACGAAGAGCTGCCGGAAGGCGGGCATCGTGGCGCGGGCGTCGGCGCCGAGCAGTTCGGGGGTGACGGGGACGGTGCGCCAGCCGAGGACGGTCAGGCCCTCCTCGGCGGCGATCGTCTCGATCCGCGAGACGGCGGTGGCCGCCTCCTCGTCGTCGGCGGGGAGGAAGGCGATGCCGACGGCGTACGAGCCGGCGGCGGGGAGCTCGAATCCCTCGACGCTCTCCCGGAGGAAGGCGTCGGGGACCTGCATCAGGATGCCGGCGCCGTCACCGGTGTCGGGGTCGGATCCGGTGGCGCCGCGGTGCTCCATATTGCGCAGGACGGTGAGCGCCTGTTCGACGAGCTCATGGCTCGCCTCGCCGGTGAGAGTCGCGACAAAGCCCACGCCACAGGCGTCGTGCTCGTTCCGCGGGTCGTACATCCCCTGCTGGGCGGGGTGGGATGCGTGGCGCATCGGCGCTCCCGTCGTCGTCTTGGCAGTCATGTCGTGATGCATGTGCCGAGGGACGACGTTGGCCCTCGCCGAAAGAAGGTGGTGCAGGCTTACATGATGGTTCGCTTCTCAAGGAGCGGAAGGGGGAGTCCATCATGTGGACACCAAGTGGTGTTCGGGGGGCGCTCCGGGCTTCCTGGGATCACCAGGCCCGGCCGCGCCTGAGAAACAGTGCGGCACGGGCGGCATTGCCCGCAGCGCTACCGGATTGTGCCCTGCCACCAGGGAAATGAAACCGTGGAGAAACACGCACGTTATACGGCAGCGCGCATAAGAATTACCCCACTGCGCTCCCGAAGGCAATACCGAGGAGATACGTCACACCCGCCGCGGCACCGCCGAGCAGCAGCTGCCGCAGCCCGCTGAACCACCACGTCCGCGCCGTCACCCGGGCCACGACCGCGCCGCAGGCGAACAGTCCCACCAGCGCGAGCAGCACGGCGGGCCAGAGCTCGGTGGCCCCGAGCAGGTACGGCAGCAGCGGCAGCAGGGCGCCCAGCGCGAACGAGCCGAACGACGAGGCGGCGGCGACGGTGGGCGAGGGCAGGTCGGACGGGTCGATGCCCAGCTCCTCGCGGGCGTGGATCTCCAGCGCCTGCTCCGGGTCCTTCGACAGCTGCCGCGCGACCTCACGGGCCAGCGCGGGCTCGACCCCGCGCGACTCGTAGAGCGCGGCCAGCTCCTCCAGCTCGTCCGCCGGGTGCTTGCGCAGCTCACGCCGCTCCACGTCCAGCTCGGCGAGGACCAGCTCGCGCTGCGAGGCCACGGAGGTGTACTCACCGGCGGCCATCGAGAACGCGCCGGCCGCGAGCCCGGCCAGACCGGCGATCACGATGGCGTCGGACGAGGCGCTGCCACCGGCCACGCCCGTCATCAGGGCCACGTTGGAGACCAGTCCGTCCATGGCCCCGAACACGGCGGGCCGCAGCCAGCCGCCGTTCACATCACGGTGGGTGTGATTGTCGCGGTGGGCTATGTGCGTTGCCGCGGCCGTATCGAGGACAGCCATGTCTCCAGATGCTCCCTTCCCCAGGTACGCGGACGGATCGCCCACGTTCCCTCTCGCAAAACGCGTACGAGTCGAAGGTATGCGCGAAGTGCCATGATCCGCTAGCAAGGAAGGCCGAACTTACCTCGCTGACCTGCGGGTTTACCAAAAAGCCCCCTGCGGCTGAGGCCGCAGGGGGCTGGGGTGACGCGAGTGGGCGTCAGCGCTTCTCGGCGCCGGGCGCCTCGGCGCCGGGCGCGGGCTTCGCCTCGGCGGCGGGCTTGGTGAGACCGACCTTGGCCTCGCCCTCCTTGGACCCGTCCTCGGAGGCACCCTCTGCGATGTCCTCGGCCGCGCCGGGCTCCACGACGAGCTCCCGCCCGGGAACCCTCTTCGAGGAGATCACGAAGTACGCGACGGCGGCGAGGAAGACCAGGATGGCGGTCCAGCCGTTGAGCCGCAGGCCCAGGAAGTGGTGGGCCGTGTCGACCCGCAGGTACTCGGTCCAGAACCGGCCGACGGTGTACGCGGCGACGTAGACCGCGAAGGCCCGCCCGTGGCCCAGCTTGTACCTCCGGTCCGCCCAGATCACCAGCGCCGCGACACCGAGGCACCACAGCGACTCGTACAGGAACGTCGGGTGGTACGTGCCGCCGACCCGCCCGATGGCCGGGTCCGGGTCGATCTTCAGCGCCCAGGGCAGATCGGTGGGCCGGCCGTAGAGCTCCTGGTTGAACCAGTTGCCCCAGCGGCCGATGGCCTGCGCCACGGCGATGCCGGGCGCGATGGCGTCGGCGTACGCCGGCAGCGGGATCCCGCGCCGGCGGCAGCCGATCCAGGCGCCGACGGCACCCAGGGCGATGGCGCCCCAGATACCGAGGCCGCCCTCCCAGATCTTGAAGGCGTCGACCCAGTTCCGGCCCGAGCCGAAGTACAGCTCGTAGTCCGTGATCACGTGATACAGCCGCCCGCCGACGAGCCCGAAGGGCACCGCCCACACGGCGATGTCGGCGATCGTCCCGGACCGGCCGCCACGTGCGATCCAGCGCTTGTTGCCGAGCCAGACGGCGACGAAGACGCCGATGATGATGCAGAAGGCATAGCCGCGCAGCGGGATCGGTCCGAGGTGGACGACACCGGTCGAGGGGCTGGGGATGTATGCGAGATTCATGGCACCCCCGACGCTACCTTGCCGGAGCGGCCAGGTGGCACCCCGCCCGGAGCTACGTCTGCGTAACACCGGGGTGGTTTCGCCGCCGGCGGCTCACGTCCGGGTGATCGTTCCGCACTCGCTGTGATGGGCCGAGTCGCCCTTCCCCAGGTCGCGACTGCGGTCGTAAGGGTCGACGGTGGGGCCGGACCGGTCCGTCTCGTCATGCTTCCCGTGCCGCCGCCTGAGCCTGGGGAACATCGGGTGGATGAATCCGTCCGAGGCCTCGCAGGTGGTATTGCCGATGTCCGCCGCGTGATGGCGGACGAACAGTTTGCCGGGCACCACATGGAAGCGGGCCGGGTCGAAGACCTCGGCGTCCAGGACCCGGCGCACGATGGCGCGCGCGACCTGCCGGGATCCCTTGTCCTTCTTCGTCAGCGGATAGACGAAGGTGTAGTCGGCGTGGACGGCCACGACGCCGCCCTTCCGCTCGGCGAAGGTCATCCGGCCCCGCGTCTTGACGGTGCCGCCGACCATGCGGACCTCGTTGGGGTCGAAGCGGCTGAAGAGGAGGAGCGGGTCGTTCTCCTCGCCGGGCTTGGCGAGCCCCGCGTTCACTTTGGCGATCAGTTTCTCCTGCCCCGGCTCCAGCAGGTCCAGCGCGGCGGCCGGTCGCTCACCGCGCAGGGTCGCGGGATCGAGGTCGGCGGCGACGAGGAAGTCCTTGGTCAGCTTCAGGGCCGAGGCGACCTGCTCCTTCGACGACTCCCCCACGGGCGCGGCCTCGGGCGGGACGATGCCGGCCGCGCCGTCGGCGTACTGCTCGGCCGGCGAACCGGCGAACGGCCTGTCGAGGGTCGCCGAACCCTCGGGCGACTCCGGGGCCCCGCTGGGCTTCCCGGTCTCGGGGCCGAGGGGCGCGGGGTGGGCATGCGACGCCTTGTCCTGACGGAACCGGTCGACGACGCCGCCGGGATTGAGCACGAGCACCCCCACAGCACCGACGGCCAGGACTCCCGCGACCCCGCCGAGCACCCGGCGCCTACGGGCGGCCCGCCCGTCCATCTCCCGCCACGCGGGGCCGGTGCGCCAGCCCGGGGGCAGCTGGGGCGGGGCATCCTTCTCGGATTGCTCGGATTGTGGTTCGGCCGACACCGCACGCTCTCTTGCTCTTACGGTCCATCAGGTCAGATGGAGAACTGTAGAGGCGCGCGAAACGGGCGGCGTGGGCGGCGGGTACTCCTCCCGGTAACCGGCCGCCCACGGTCGCTCCGTAAGGTCAGCCGAGCGGGCTGCGCCCAGTCCGGACGGCAGATTGAGCACTTACTCCGCGACACCGGCGACCACGCCACTCACAAGATCGCCAACCGGGTCGGCGGCAGCCCCTCCATTCAAAAGGACCGGAGCACACACGTACCTCAGAGGCGCGCGAGGCGCCCGCGAGTGGTGGCATTCACGCACGACAGCCCGCCCTGGTGAACCAGGACGGGCTGCCGTCAAACAGTTACGTCGAGTCGAATCATGCAAACTCGCGGGATCGAAGGAGCTATCGCGAGAGGTAGCTGGCGGGATCGACCACGTAAGAGATCACGTCGGCGAAATCAGGGAAAAGTAGACTTGATCCGTCTCCCACCCACCAAAAGCGCTCCGCTATTACACCCTGAGCATCGATCATAAAGATTCCGGTGGTCTCGTCTTCATCGACAGAGACAGGAACCAGCCTTGCAGTAGAAGGAAGGCCTTCGTCTTCCGGCGTACCCATGTCGAGAATCAGCTCAAAGAATGATTGAGCACGGGCCAGCGCTGAACTATCAGGCCAGTCCTGGCACCCCAGGACGGGCATCTCGAAGTGGAAATTCTCCAGGCCATCACTGATCGAGAGAAATTCTCGATATCTCGGCTCGAGCGCCTGCCCCACCAAACCCTCCAGCTCCACCAGCTGCTCCTGAGTGGCTGGCGGGCGAAGCTTCATGGGGCTATAGATAGTCGGATCCTCCGCAACCTCCTGCGCCCGCTTCTCCATAAGCCGCGCAATCATTTCTCGCAAACTCTCCACCTCCAATATTCAAGGGTCGAGGACGGCCGATCCATCATGGATTCCTGCTGATCTGACAGAGCCCGTAGGACCCCACGGACACGGATCCGGATTCATACTCCGTCGTATAAGTACTGGGATCTTCTCGCACACCGGCATAGTAGAAGCCAGTCGGCTTGTAACCTACCGGGTACTTATTGGCATACGAACCGACCGTAGAGTTCACCCTTCCGTCCTGCTGATGCCAACAGTACGGCCTCTCCTTCCCGGACCAGGTCGTGTCCGGAAGATGACCGGCCACATTACCGTTGTACTCGTAGGGAGTGCCCTCCAGTTCCTTCTTGTGGGCCCTCAGGTACTTACCTGCCACCGAACTGAGAGTCTCGTTACCGACCATTTCATTGCTGGGCGACACGCGCCCCTTTGGAGACCAGTAACCAGGAATTGCGTTGATAGCGGCTATGTGATCCTTCAACTCTGCAATTTGAGCAGCAGTGGCCCCCTTGGGGGCACGGAAACATACAGGCCCTGACATCCCCTTCGATTCCGTGTTCATCTCGAGGAGCTTGGTGCAGTCCACATCGTCGTCGGCCTGGGCACCACTCCCTCGACCCCCGTGAGAGGGGTCCACGCCTGGTGCTGGCTGAGGGGCCGCTCCCGGCTCTCGATTCGGATCGTACGAGTCGCTGTTGAACAGGTCGAGGATTCGCGCGGCGGTGATGACCGTGTTGACCACGTCGCCGAACTTCCAGCCACCGTTCGGGTCGAGGCCCGGCTTCAGCGGCGGGCGGTTGGGTGCGGGCTTCGGGAAGCGGCCGCGGTTGGGGTTCTGCTCGATGCGCGGGCGCGGAGGGCGGGCCGGGCGGGTGCGGGTTCCCGCTCGGCCGCCGCGGCCGCCGCGGTACGACGGGCGGTAGACCGGCTCGTCGTAGCCGCCTTCGGGGCCATCGCCACCGTCGCCTCCACCGTCGCTTCCACCATCGCCTCCGCCGTCGCCTCCGCCGTCGCCTCCGTCGTCGCCGGCGGCCTCGTCCTCCGCCTGGGCTTCAAAGGCCTCGGCCTGCTCGAGCAGGCGGGCGGCCAGGAGGTCGTTCTCGGCCTCAAGGGTCCCGCTGATATCAGCCGCGCCCTCGTATCCTCCGGAGTCCGTGTCGTCACTGGTCCAGTCGTTCCACCTGTCGCGGGCCCAGTCCCCAACGCCACCCAGGCTGTCCGACAAGCCCTGGCAGTAGGCGGCGCAAGCCGCGCCGAGCCCCCAGGCCGCGCCGAAGAGGACACCCTCGCCGATGCACAGGTCCTCGATGCAATGCCCCGACGGGTCCGTCCCGTTCAGCGGCGACGCGTTTCCGTATCCGTACCGGTTCGCCTGCGCCGACGGCGAGGCGTCGAGCTGCCAGGTGTCGCGGGACGCGAAGCGGCCCGTGCCCGGCTGGTACCAGCGGGAGGCCATGTTGACGTCGCCGGTCGACGGGTCGGTCCAGCCGGACTGGTAGCCGAGCGACGAGCGGGCGCCGGACTTGGCCCGTACCGACCCGAACGGGTCGTACGACGCCGAGCCCACGAGCTTCGTCCCGTCGGCCGACAGGCCAGCGACGACGTCCGTGTGCCGGTCCGTCACCGACCGCTGCGCGGTCGTGCCGTCCGTGCTGCCGAGCAGCGTGCCGCCGGGGGTCCGGCTGTATGTGCTGGTGCCGTCCGACACCAGGTTGTTGGAACCGCCGTCGTACGTGAACGCGGCGTTGCCGCTCCGGCCGACGCGGTCGAGCGAGTCGTAGCCGTACGTCGTGTCCCCGTCGGCGATGCGCCGCTCGAAGGCGTCGTACGTCAGGGCGCGCGGCTTGCCGCTGCCCGTGTCGACCGAGGCGAGGGTGCCGCGCGGCGTGTAGCCGTAGCGCGTGGTGCCGTCCGTCAGCTGACGGTTGGCCTCGTCGAAGGTCGCGGTGGTGTCACCGGCCTTGACGCGGTTGCCGGCGTCGTCCCACGCGTACGACGTGGTCTTGCCGTCGCCCGTCCAGGACGTCAGGCGTCCGGCCTTGTCGTATGCGTACGTTTCCTTTCCGGCGCCCGCGACGCCGCTGGTGGTCTTCGTGGTGAGGCGGTTGTCCAGGTCGTAGTCGTACGCGGTGGACATGACCTCGGTCGTGCCGTCCGCGCCGGTGACCTTGGACTCGGTCAGGCGGCCGAGCTGGTCGTAGACGTAGCCACGTCGCCCGCCGGTCCGCCAGTCCGTCGCGCCGGCGGGCTTGGACGCGTACTGCTCCTGCAGCACACGGCCGGCCGCGTCATAGGCGGTGACGGTCTGACCGCCGGTGAGGGCGTCCTCGGTGCGGTTCAGACGGCCCGCGGCGTCATAGCCGTAGGTGGTGGTGCCGGACTTGTCGGTCCGGGACGTCATGTTGCCGTCGTCGTCGTAGGTGTAGGTGGACTTGCCTCCCGGACCGTTCGAGGTCAGCAGCTCGCCACGGTCGTTGTAGGTGTAGGTGTTCGGGTTGAGGACGTCGCCCGAGCCGGCCTTGGTGAGATGGCCCACCAGGTCGTACTCCAGGGTCCGGTCGGTGGTGGTGGCCTCGGCGCCCGTGCCCGTCTCCTTGGTCAGCTGACCGTGGACGTCGTAGGTGCTGTGCCGCTCGACACCACCGGGCATCAGCTCGGCCACGTTCTGGCCGGCCGCGTCGTAGACCTTGGTCCACGTGCGGTCGGCGGCCTTCGGCTGTGCCGCCGTCGTCGGCTCGATCGTGGACTCGGGCAGGCCCCACGGCGTGAACGTATAGGTCGTGGTGTTGCCACGGCCGTCCGTCAGGCGCGTGCGCTTGCCCATCACGTCGTACCCGAAGCCCGTAGTGATCGACTTGCCGTCGGCCACGGGTTCGACCTGCTGCGTCATCCGGCCCACGGCGTCGTACGCGAAGGTGGTCTTCGCCCCCGAAGCCGAGGTGGCGGAGATTCGGTTGCCGTCGGCGTCGTACTCCACGGCGGTCGACCGCAGGGCGGTGTCACCGGTGCCGTAGTCGGTCGTGCCCGCCACACCGCCGAAGCCGTCGTAGCGCGTGACGCTCTTCCGGCCCGTCGCGTCGACGGTCTGGACCTGCCGGCCCAGGGCGTCGTACGCGAACTTCGACGTGCCGCCACCGGGCTCGGTGGCGCTCAGGACCTCGCCCGCCACGTCGTACGCGGCCGACGTGATCAGACCCGCCGGGCTGGTGGACGAGGTCTGGCGACCCGCGTCGTCCCAGGCGTAGCGCGTGGTGAGGTTCTGCGCGGCCGGGTAGCGCTCGACGGCCGTGGCCGTCAGTTGCCGGCCCAGCTCGTCGTACGTGGCCTCGGTCCGCGCGCCGGTGGGTCCGGTGGTGGAGAGGCGCAGTCCCGTGGGCGTCCAGGTGAATCGATTCGCCTGATCGTCCGTCGACGCCGGCTGCAACGGGTTGCCGTCGCCGCCGAGGCCGGTGTTGAGGTTGGCGTTGAGCAGGCTCGTCGCCGGGAGCGACTGGCGGATCAGGTGGCCCAGCTGGTCGTAGGCGTAGCTGATCGTCCGGCCCAGCGGATCGGTGGTTGCCGTCCGGTGGCCCAGGGCGTCGTAAGCGACCCGGGAGACGGCGGTGATCTTCTCCCCGCCCGGCGGAGTGTAATCGGGCAGGGTGACGGCGGTGGCCCGGCCGAGCTTGTCGACCGCGGTACGGGTCACCGACCCGTTCGCGGCGCGGGCCTCGGTGGCCTCGCCGAAGGTGTTGTACCCCCTGAGGGTGCTGGGCTTGACGGCCTGGGGCTGCTGGCCCTGCTGCTCGGCCTGGATCTGCGGGGCGGTCTGCTCCACGAGGTGGCCGAGGGCGTCGTAGCGGTTGGTGGTGGTGAAGGCCGGCGCGTCGGCGCCGGTCTCGTTGCCGCGCGGGGTCGTCGCCGCGACGGTCAGGCCGCGCTGGTCGTAGGCGAACGTCGCCGTACGCGTGCGGTCGCCGTCGACGACGCTCTGGGTGAGCTTGTTGCCCGCCTTGTCGTAGGTGAAGCGCTGGGTGCTCAGCGCGGTCTTCTGCTCGACGGGCCGGTCGGCGTCGTCGTAGGCGTAGGTCGTCCAGCGGTTGAGGCCGTTCGGGTCGAGCACGCTGCGCGTGACGCGGCCCGTGGCGTCCACCTCGTTGGCGACGGTGGCGGTGCCACCGGCTCCGGTCCGCTGGATCAGGTTGCCCGCGCCGTCGTAGACGTCGGCCTCCAGCACGATGTCGTGCTTGCCACCGTCGGCCTGGGTGACGCTCTTCGCGGTCTTCGACGCGAGCTTGCCGTCGTCGAAGTAGGCGTAGGCCGTGGTGGCGCCCATCGCGTCGGTCGACGAGGCCAGGCGGCCCGCCGGGTCGTACGCGTTGGAGGCGACCACCAGGTCCTTGGCCTCACCGGAGGGATCGCCCCTCCAGCCCTTCAGAACGGTTTCCGCGAGACGGCCGCCCGGCGTGTAGCGGTACTCGTACGTCGTCCCGAGGGCGTCGGTCGTACGGGCGGTGCGGCCGAACGCGTCATAGGCGACGACCGTGTCGTTGCCCTCGGCGTCGGTCGTCTTGTCCTCGAGGCCGTGCTCGTCGTAGTGGTGGACGGTGGTGCGCTGGGCGTCGCCGCCCGTGGTGTCCTCCGTGATCTCGGTCAGCAGCTTGCCGTCGGGGTCGAAGGCGCGCGTGGTCCTCGCGGTGTGGGTGACGCCCGTGATCTCGTTCTTCACCGCGGCGCCGGTCTCGGAGACGATCCGCGACATGGCGTCGTAGGCGAAGGCCGTGGTCACACCGTCCGGCCTGCTGTCGGAGACCTGGGTCTCGGTCAGCTTCCGGCCGATGCCGTCGTAGGCGTAGCGCGTTACCAGGCCGGACGGGGCCGTGGCCTGGGCGAGGTCGCCCTGTGCCGTATAGCCGTACTCCGTGACGGCACCGCCCGGAGCGGCGGTCGTCCGGACCAGGCCGGCCGGGACGGTACCGCCGCCGACGGCGGCTTCCTGCCCGGTGGTGTACGTCGTGACCGACTTCCGGCCGTCCGCGAGCACGGTCGTGTCCGGGAGGCCGAGCGCCGTGTACGTCATCGACGTGCGGTAACGGTCGTCGCGAGCGCTCGTGGAGCGGGCGTCGCGGGTGGCCGTGGGCTTGTCGTTGCGCGGGTCGAGCGGGTCGGCGGTGTTCAGGTAGTAGTCGGTGAAGGACGTCCAGCAGGAGTTGGCGTCACGGCACGTGGTCCTGGAGACCGTGTTGCCGCGGGCGTCGTGCCCTGTGACGGCGAAGTGGCCGTTGGGGTCGGTCACCGTGTGGAGGAAGCCGCCGGTGTCGTACGCGTAGGTGGTACGGCCCCCTTCGGTATCCGTCGCGGTCACCGGGCGCTGGCCGCGCAGGGCGTCGTAGGCGACGCTGCTGGTCCGGCCGGCCGGGTCGGTGACGCTGATCGTGGATGTCAGCGAGGACATGCCGGAGGAGCGCATGGCACCGTAGTGCTCGGCCACCTGGTCCTCGGTGAGCTCCTTCGGGTAGAAGGCCGCCTCGTCGAGGTCACCGCTGAAGTAGCGGGTGCCGGGCTTCTGTCCGTCCCAGCTCTCGCTCGAGTAGCCACCGCCCAGGTAGGTGTGGGCCATGGTCTCGGGCTTGGACGGCTCGTTGAGGCCGCCGACCTTCGTCCCGTCCAGGTAGAGGGACTGGCTGGTGCTGCCGCCGGTGATGACGACGTGGTGCCACTGATTGTCGGTGACCGCCGTGCCCGAGACGATCGGCTTTCCGGAGCCGCTGTGCCACAGCTGGCCGCGCAGCTTGCCGTCGGCGTCGATGAGCAGGCTCGGGTTCCAGTCGGTGGGTGTCTTGCCCAGATCCGCGTTCTGCATCCCCAGCAGCACACCGCTCGGCTTGCCCGTGCGGAACCACATCTCGGCCGTCATGGCCGGGGTGTTGCCCATGATTCCGAACGGCAGCTCGACCGAGCCGTCGCCGGCCAGGGTCACCGCGCCGTTGTCACCGGGACCGAAGGCGCCCGTGGTGCCGAGCTTGGCCTTGGTGTACGTGCCGTCACCGGCGTACACGGCGGCCTTGCTGTGGGCCTTGTCGCCGGTGGACTCGTCGAGACGCCAGTAGCCCGAGGGCGCGTCGGCCGTGACCACGCCCCGGTAGTGGGCGCCGTCGCCGGAGACCAGGCCGGTGCGGGAGCGGTAGTGCTCGGCGACCGTCCCTTCCGTCAGTTCCTTCGTGTAGAAGGCCACCTCGTCGAGCTGACCGGTGAGGTAACGAGTGCCGGCGCTCTGACCGTCCCAGCCCTCACTGGAGTAGCCCGCGCCGAGGTAGGCGTGGTCCAGCGTCTCCGGCTTCGCGGCGCCCGCGAGGGAACCCGCCTTGGCACCGTCGAGGTAGAGGGTCTGCCCGGTGGTGCCGCCGGTGAGCACCGCGTGATGCCACTCGCTGTCGGTGACCTTCTTGCCGGAGACGATCGGCTGCCAGGAGCCGCCGTGCCACACCTGGCCGCGCAGCTTGCCGTCCTGATCGACCAGCAGGCTCGGGTTCCAGTCGGTCGGCGTCTTGCCCAGCTCGGCGTTCTGCAGGCCGAGCAGGACGCCCTGCTTCCCGGTGCGGAACCACAGCTCGAAGGAGAGCGCGCTCGCGCCCTTCAGCGGGTCCGTGGGCACCTCGACGGCCCCTGCGGACCCGTCGAGCGTCGCCGAACCGTCGTCGCCATCGGAGAAGGCACCGACCGCGCCGAGCGTCACGCCGTCGCGGTAGGCGCCGTCGGCGCCGCCGGTGATCTCGTTGGCCGCCGTGGAGCCGCTCCGGTCACCGAGGCGCCAGTACTCGACGGGCCCGGACGTACGGACCGTGTCGGCGTACGCGGCAGAGCCCGCGGAGTAGACCGGTGCGGATACCTTCCAGGTGCCGCCCTTCTCGTCCGTCGTCCCGGTGACCCGGCCGGTGCCGGAGTCGTACGACACCTGAGCGTGGACGCGTCCCGAGGGCAGTGTGACCTTGGTCAACCGGCCCGACGCGGCCCGGGCACGGTAGTGCTCGGCGATGGTGGTCGCGTCGAGGGGCTGCTGGTAGACGGCCACCTCGTCCATGAGACCGGTGAAACGGCGCACAGCGTAGGGCAGGCCGTCCCAGCCGGTGCTGGAGTATCCGGCACCCAGGTAGGTGAACGACTGCTTCCGGTGATCGATCGGGCCGGTCAGGGTACCGACCAGCGAACCGTCGAGGTACAGCGACTGCGTCGTACCCGCGGCCGTGAGCGCGGCGTGGTGCCAGGTGTCGTCGGTGACGGTGCCCGTGCTGACGATGGGCTGGACCCGGCCCGTCCAGTACTGGCCGACGAGCTTGCCGTCCTTGTCGACCGCCAGCGTCGGGGTCCAGTCGTTGGGCTGGCCGTCGGCAAGCCGGCCGTCCTGGAAGCCGACCAGGACGCCGGGCTTGGTGGTCTTGAACCACAGCTCGGTCGTCAGGGAGGTCGAGGTCCGGATGGTGTCCTCGGGCAGTTCCACGTAGGAGTTGGTGCCGTCGAAGGCTGCCGCCGTGTCACTGGTGCCCGCCACGGCTCCGGCGGAGCCCAGCTTCACGTCCCGGTAGAGGGCCTGGTTCAGGCCGGTGCGGGAGGGGGCGTCGCTGGCGGCGATCGCGCCCTGGGCCTCGCCCAGTCGCCAGTACGAGAGGGGGTTCTGGTCGAGCACCATGCTGCGGTAGAGCGATCCGTCGCCGTACTCGTACGCCGTGCACTTGTCGGTCGTTCCCGGCGGGCAGACCTTGCCGAGACGGTCACCGGTGTAGGTGTACGTCCAGGTCAGGCCGTCGGCGCCGGGCCCCGTGCCCTTGGCGGTCGTGGTGGCGACCTTGCCGCCGTTCCAGGTGAAGGCGAGCGAGCGCCCCGAAAGCGTGTCGCGGGCCTCGGTCAGCTTGCCGTCGGTGTAGGTCAGCCGCTGTTCCCGGCCCGCCCCGTCGGTGATCTTCGTCAGCCGTCCGGAGGGGTCGAAGGAGTACGTGCTGGCCGACTTGTCGCGCAGCACCCAGCCGCCGCCACCGACGGAGGTGAGGGTGATCGCGCTGCCGGACGGTGCGGCGTAGGTGCCGTCGGTGTTCCGGCCGAACCGGACGCGACTGCCACCGGCGGTCGTCACGACGACGTTGCCGGTGGTCTCGGCGACCGCGCGCATGTCCCAGCGGGTGGACCAGCCACTGCCGAAGACATTGTCCGTCCGGGGATCCTGCGAGTTGTAGGAGCGGACGACCGCCAGCTCCGGGCCGACCGTGGGAACGGACGCGTCCGTCGCGGCTGTGGCGTAGTTGCCCGAGCGGCTGCCGAACTCCCGGCCGCCGTCGCCACCGAGGTGGGCCGTCACAGCGGGCTGCGGGACCTGGGTGGTGAAGTAGGCGGGACCGGGACGGTTCGAGGTGTCCTTGCCGTCGTAGGCGTAGGCGTACCAGGCGTAGTTCTTGCTCCAGGACAGCCAGCCGCTGGGGACGGCCCACTGCTGGGCGGTGCCACGATCACTGCTGCGGCAGTTCTTCCGGGCGTCCTTGCCCTCGACCTCGCAGACCTCGAAGGAGTACTGCAAGGTGCCGGACGGGGAGTGGTCCTCGTCCTTGCCCGACGCCCAGAGCGTCGGGGTCAGGGAGTCGAGCGTCGCGCCACCGGCCGGGGATTCGGCCGTCAGCTGCGGCGGGAGGTTGACGGCGGCGAACTTGATCGCCGATCCCGGCACTCCTTCACTGGTGAACCGGGGCCCGTCGAGGACATCCATCGTCCAGACCAGGGTGTAGGTGGCCGGCTGCAACGCCGCGATCTTCGCGTCGAGGGTGACGCTCTGACCCGGGGCGACATCCTGCGGCATCGGGGTCCAGACGACGTGCGACGTGTCGTTGTATTCCTTGCCCGACTCGTCGTAGAGGTTGTAGCGCAGCTGGATGTGACCGCCCTTGGTCCAGGTGTCCTGACCCTGGTTGGTGACGGTGACCTTCATCGACCCCTGGGTGGTGGCCGTGACTGGTTTGGTGAAGTCACCGACCTTGTACGTGGCTCCGTACCGGGTCCAGGTGACGTCCAGGCTCGGCTTGCCGTTCGGGTAGTTGTCGGAGCCGAACTGCTTCCACGCCTTGGTGTCCGAGTCCGAGGCCTTCACGGCGAGGCCGTAGTTCTTCTTGCGGCCGTGGGTCCAGTCGTCGACGACCTGGCGGCCGTCGGAACCGAGGCCTATGGACTCCCATGCGGGGTCACAGGACCAGGAGGCGGTGTTCGGCGGGCGCCAGCCGTGCGCGAAGCTCTTCGACACCAGGGAGGGGCCGGTGTCCGGGCCCGGGTAGGACTTGGTCGACGACTCCGACCAGTCCGAGGTGATGGCGTGCACCGTCACCGGCCGCGCGTCGCAGGAGTACGACCACGTGTTGTACAGCGCCAGCTTCGCGTCCAGCACCCACGCGTTCTTCAGCGAGTTCTCGACACCGTTGAAGCGCAGGAACGAGGCGGCCTTGTGCGTACCGCCGTCGTAGGTGCCCGCCTTGAGAATGGTGTCGCTCGAGAAGTCCTGGGTGTACGGGGTCTGCACATACGTGCCGGACGTGGCGTCGATGCCGCTGACCGACGGGTCCACCTTCACCGGGAACACCCGCTCGGGCGCGCTCAGCCACTCCTTGTCGAGGGAGACGACCAGCACCTGGCGGCCGTTCTCGGTCTCCAGGCGATAGCGCACACCCGAGGAGATCTCGCCCTGGTTGGCGTTCTCCGCCAGGTGCGAGTCCTCCATCCAGCCTTCCGGCATCCGGGCACGTGTGCGGTCGTCCTTGTCGACGAACACCACCCCGCCCTGGTCGTCGAGCTTGGCCGTCAGACCGTCCGTCAGGAGCGGGAAGCGCCATTCGGTCGGCGCGTCCTTGCTCTTGAGGAGGAGGGTCTCCTTCACGGAGTCGCTGCTCGCGATGTACTGGAGGTCGGTGGCCTGCCGTACGTCGGAGTAGGTGATGACGCTGCCGTCGGCCTTGCCCGGTGCGGGTGCGCTGCCCGAGAGGCCGTAGCCCAGCGACGGTCCGTCGCTCAGCTTCATGCTCATCACCGGGTTCGCGTCCGCCGTGGGCGCGAAGGTGATGGCGACCTGGGTCGAGCGGGTCTCCCACAGCGGGCCCGTCGGGGTCGCGGCGCGAATGCTGCGATCGGGACGGATCAGCGTGGAGTCGATCGGCTTCCAGGAGCCGTCACGGTCCTTGAAGTTGACGGGCTCGTTGTAGAAGCGCGTGGTGTAGGTGCCGTCCTCGTTGAGGAAGGTGCGGCGGCGCTCCTGCCGCTCGGCGGGCAGCTCCTTGCTTGTCTTCTCCGAGAAGCCCTGGGGAGCAGGGGCGCCGGGTGGTGTGACGTGCTCCGCCGGGCCCATGCCGGGCCGCGAGGGCTTGCCGCCGAGCTCCCGCTCGGTGAGCTTGTGCTCCGGCGGCAGCTGGCCCGGTGCCTCGAGGGCCCCTGGCCGGCCGCCTCTGGCCGAGGCCTCCGTGGCGCCACCGGTGGTCCGGTGTCCACGGCCCGCCGCCGAGCCCCAGCGCTGACCGGGGGCGCCGGGGCCTCTGAGTGAACTTCGATTCCAACGATCGACTGCCAGCGCGACCTGCTCGGTCCCGCATAGCAGGGCCATGACAATCGCCATGGCGAAAGATATAAACCGCGTAAAACGCACGACTTTCCCTATGGAGTGAACAAAAATCGCCCATGTCTACTACTTAGACGATCTTCACTCAACCCCATAGCGGGCATAACGGATCGGCGCGAGACGGAATTTGCAGTTCCATTACACATTCGGAACCTTGGACTCCGGTCAGTTGAGGCCAATCCCCCGCAAAACCGCTCCTACCCCTTCTGAGCCGCCGCCACCAGCTCCCGCAGCTTCTGCGGCGTCAGCGGGTGCGTCGGGTCGTCGTACAGGCTCTTGCCGTTGAGGATGACCGTGGGGGTGCCGCGGTGGCCGGACTTGCTGAAGGTGTCCTGGGACTTCTGGACCCAGCTGTTGTGGGGGCCGTCCTCGACGCACTTCTGGAAGGACGCGGTGTTGAGGCCCGGGACCTTGTTCGCGATCTCCAGCAGTTTGGCCTTCTTGCCGTAGGCGTCGACCGTCTCCGGCGGCTGGCTCTTGTAGAGCTCGTCGTGGTAGGCGAGGAACTTGCCGGCGTCCTGGGCGCAGGCCGCCGCGTTGGCGGCGTACAGGGAGCCGGAGCCGCCGAGGTTCTTGTCGATGAGGGTGACCAGGGTGTACTCGGCCTTCAGCTCGCCCTTGCCCTCCAGTTCGTGGATGGTGTCGCGGAAGCCGTTCTCGAACTGGCCGCAGCCGGGGCAGCGGAAGTCCTCGAAGACGACCAGGTTCGCCTTGGCGGCCTGGTTGCCGACCGGGATGGCGAGGCTGTCCTTGCCGATGGCGCCCTGGGGAGCGAGGAGGGGGCCGGCCGTCTTGCGCTTGTTGTCCTTGCCGCCGCCGGAGCCCGCCACCAGCGCCGCGATGCCCACGCCGGCGCCCAGGACGGCGGCCACCACTACGACCGCGATCAGGGTCCGCTTGCGCTTGGCACGGGACTCTTCCTTCCGGCGCTGTTCCTGTAGCCGCTCGCGGGCGCTGCGCTTACCGTCGTTGTTCTTCTGGCTCACATCCCCCTACAACGAACCGGGGGCACGCCCAAGCGCGCCCCCGGTCGCCGTTTCCTTCAAAAGAGTTACGCGCGCTTGCGGACGCCCTCCGCCAGCTCGCCCGCCAGGGAGCGGACCGCCGCGATGCCGGACTCCAGGTCCGGCGCGTCCAGCAGGCGCTTGACGAATGCCGAGCCGACGATGACGCCGTCGGCGAACTGGGCGACCTCCTCGGCCTGCGTGGCGTTGGAGACGCCGAGGCCCACACAGACCGGCAGTTCGGTGACGGCCCGGGTGCGGCGCACCAGGTCCTGGGCCTCGCGGCCGACCGACTCCCGGGTGCCCGTGACGCCCATCAGCGAGGCGGCGTAGACGAAGCCGCTGCCCGCCGCCGTGATCTTGGCGAGGCGGTCGTCGCGGCTGCTCGGGGCGACGACGAACACCGTGGCCAGGCCGTGCTGTTCGGCGGCCTTGCGCCAGGTCTCGGACTCCTCGACCGGCAGGTCCGGCAGGATGCAGCCCGCTCCCCCGGCGGCGGCCAGGTCGGCGGCGAAGCGCTCCACGCCGTAGGCGTCGACCGGGTTCCAGTAGGTCATCACCAGCACGGGCGCGCCGGTGATCTCGTGGGCCTCCTTGACCGTACGGATCACGTCGACGATCTTGATGCCGCCGCGCAGGGCGATGTCGTCGGCGGTCTGGATGACCGGCCCGTCCAGGACCGGGTCGCTGTGCGGCAGCCCGACCTCGACGATGTCGCAGCCGCCGTCGAGCATCGCCGTGACGGCCCGGACGCCGTCCTCCACGGAGGGGAAGCCCGCCGGCAGGTAACCCACCAGCGCGGCGCGGTTCTCGGACTTGGCCGCGGCCAGGACCGAGTTCAGGAGTTCGATGTTGCCCGCCATCACTCGGCCCCCTCGGCGGTGTCCGCCGTGTCGTACAGCCCGAAGTAGCGGGCCGCGGTGTCCATGTCCTTGTCGCCCCGCCCGGAGAGGTTCACCAGGATCAGGCCGTCCTCGCCCAGCTCGCGGCCGATCTCCAGCGCGCCCGCGAGCGCGTGGGCGCTCTCGATGGCCGGGATGATGCCCTCGGTGCGGGAGAGCAGCCGCATCGCCTCCATGGCCTGGGCGTCGGTGACGGCCCGGTACTCGGCGCGGCCGATGTCCTTGAGGTAGGAGTGCTCGGGGCCGATGCCGGGGTAGTCGAGGCCGGCGGAGATCGAGTACGGCTCGGTGATCTGGCCGTCCTCGTCCTGGAGGACGTAGGAGCGCGAGCCGTGGAGGATGCCGGGGGTGCCCTCGGTGAGGGTGGCCGCGTGCTCGCCGGTCTCCACGCCGTGGCCGCCGGGCTCGCAGCCGATCAGCCGGACGCCCTCGTCGGGCAGGAAGGCGTGGAAGAGGCCGATGGCGTTGGAGCCGCCGCCCACGCACGCGACGGCGGCGTCGGGGAGCCGGCCGGTGCGCTCGAGGATCTGGCGGCGGGCCTCGACGCCGATGACGCGGTGGAAGTCGCGGACCAGGGCCGGGAAGGGGTGGGGTCCGGCGACCGTGCCGAAGAGGTAGTGGGTGCGGTCGACGTTGGCGACCCAGTCGCGGAAGGCCTCGTTGATGGCGTCCTTCAGCGTGCGGCTGCCGGACTTCACGGAGATGACCTCGGCGCCGAGCATCCGCATCCGGGCGACGTTCAGCGCCTGCCGCTGGGTGTCGACCTCGCCCATGTAGATGGTGCATTCGAGACCGAAGAGGGCGCAGGCGGTGGCGGTGGCGACGCCGTGCTGGCCCGCGCCGGTCTCGGCGATGACACGGGTCTTGCCCATGCGCTTGGTGAGCAGCGCCTGGCCCAGCACGTTGTTGATCTTGTGGGAGCCGGTGTGGTTGAGGTCCTCGCGCTTGACGAAGACCCGGGCGCCGCCCGCGTGTTCGGCGAAGCGCGGCACCTCGGTGAGCGGGCTGGGGCGGCCCGCGTAGTTGACCATCAGGTCGTCGAGCTCGGCGGCGAAGGCCGGGTCGGCCTTGGCCTTGTCGTACTCGGCGGCGACCTGGTCGACGGCGGCGACGAGGGCCTCGGGGATGAACTTGCCGCCGAAGGCGCCAAAGTAGCCGGACGCGTTCGGCACCTGGCCCTCGGGGTCGGGTACGAAGAAGCCGGAGGACATGTGAGCACTCCTGGGATGTGCGGAAGTTCCGGGTGCGGCGCCTTGAGGGTGCCCTGCCCGGTGATGACGGAAGGTTACGGCTGAACGCCGCGACGCCATCGCATCCCGTTGATCTGACCCGGCTCACAGCCGATGTGGTACCGCACCCGGCGGCCGCGGACGCGGCGCGCGGGCGCCCGGCAGCCGCGGGGGCGGCAGCCCCGGGCCAGCCGTGCGCAGTAGTACTGCGGGGAGTCCGGGCCGATGCCCGGCCGCCCGGCCGCGGGCACGCCGACGGGGGCCGGGTGTCGGCCCGGTCCCCTGTGGCGTGCGCGGCGGGTGGTCATCTCCGCTCGTCAGCCCCGTCCGTGCCGGAGGGCGGGGTGGGCGCCGGCGGCGACCAGGTCGGCCACGGCCGTCCGGGGGTCGCGGCCGGTGACCAGGGACTCGCCCACGAGGACGGCGTCGGCGCCGTCGTTGGCGTAGGCGATGAGGTCGTGGGGGCCGCGGACGCCGGACTCGGCGATCTTGATGATGTTGTCGGGGATCTCGGGGGCCACCCGGGCGAAGGTGCCCCGGTCCACCTCGAGGGTCTTGAGGTTGCGGGCGTTGACGCCGATGATGCGGGCGCCGGCGTCGACGGCGCGCTGGACCTCCTCCTCGTCGTGCACCTCGACCAGCGGGGTGAGCCCGATGGACTCGGCCCGCTCGATGAGGGAGACGAGGGCCTCCTGCTCCAGCGCGGCGACGATCAGCAGGGCCAGGTCGGCGCCGTAGGCGCGGGCCTCCCACAGCTGGTAGGCCGTGACGATGAAGTCCTTGCGCAGGATCGGGATGTCGACCCGGGCGCGGACGGCCTCCAGGTCGGCGAGCGAGCCGCCGAAGCGGCGCTGCTCGGTGAGGACACTGATGACGGACGCGCCGCCCGCCTCGTAGTCCGCGGCGAGGCCGGCCGGGTCGGCGATGGCGGCGAGGGCGCCCTTGGAGGGGCTGGACCGCTTGACCTCGCAGATCACGCTGACGTTCTCGCCGCTCAGGGCGGCGGCGCCGTCCCTGGCCTGCGGGGCCCGGGCCGCGCGCTCCTTGAGATCGTCGAGGCTGACGCGCGCCTGCCGCTCCGCGAGGTCCGCACGGACTCCGTCGATGATCTCGTCGAGCACACTCACGCGAGCGGCCCCCTTCCGGAATCGGCTGGTCAGGTCTGATGCGGCACGACTTCACCACATCAGGCAATTGCGATGGTACTTGCCGGAGGGCGAAGGTTTCGCATCCGGTTGACGCGCATCCCGCCCATCGGACGACCGGAGGAATACCCTCCGGCGCCCACGGTCCGTGGCGCGGGGCTTGCGCGCGGTGTTCACGCTACGCACACCGTACGCGAACGATCAGCATCGGTCCGTACCGGCCGCTGTCGATCCATATCGATCCGCACCGGTCAGTGCCGCCGCCGGAGTGCATCCGTCACCGAACGTACGGCTCACGGGTGGGATCTACGGCACGAGTGCCGAGCCGCACGGCAGATTGCGTACAACCGTGAACAACAGGACGAGCGCGGCCAGCGCCCGGACGTGTTCTGGCCGGAACGCGACGGGCATGCCCCCGCCCGTCCGGGCCGCCCGGACCAGCCACAGCGTCCAGAGCACGGCGAAGGCGGCGTACCCGGCGACGGCCAGCGCGTTCGCCCCGAGCGCCGTGGCGAGGTCGCCGTGGGCCAGCGCGTGGAGGCCGCGCAGCCCGCCGCAGCCGGGGCAGTACAGCCCCGTCCAGCGCAGCAACGGGCAGGTGGGATAGAACCCGGGACGGCTGGGGTCCCGGACGGCCACCCAGGCGACGGCCGCCCCCAGCCCGGCGGCGACGCCGAGCGGCGCGGCCAGGCGGCGCGGCAAGGGCTGTGGCAGGGGCGGCAGGGGTTGCGGCAGGGACTCGAGCGGGGCGGCGGCGCGGCCGCCGTGCCGTGCGGGATCCGTCGTCACACCGCACAGTCTCCGCCCGATAGCACGAAGGCGCAGCTCAGGACGTCCGTACGGGGTATCCCGTACGGTCCCGGGCCGCGCCTCGGCGCCGAAGGACGGGGCTGATCAGGCCCGGCTCTCGGCGGCCTGGGTCCGCAGGGCCTTCTTGGGGGCCTGGCCCATGCCCATCATCCGCATGACCCCGCCGACGACGCCGCCGAGGACCACCACGACCATGCCGGCCCAGAAACCGACGGGCTTGGCCATGACGACGAACGCGCCCGAGATGCAGAAGCCGATGAAGGCGATGGTGACACCGGTCCAGGCGGCCGGGGTGTGTCCGTGGTCGCTACCCGACATGAGTTGACTCCTCGTTGCTGTGTCGCGCCCGCGGGCGCGGAGATCGCTCGGGGCCATTGTCCCCGACGCGCCGGGCGGCCGTACGCCGGGGTTGGCGTCCGGCCCGGGCGTGTCACCGTCCGGGGGCGCCCGTGGGGTCCTCGCCCCGGTCGAGGGCCTTCCACAGCTCCTCGGGCCGGTCCGGGTCGGCGGGGGCCTTGGCCCGGCGCGGGGCGGGGGCGTCGCCGCGCTCGTAGCGGCCGGACATGGCGGGCCACTGCCGGCCGAAGCGCAGGGCGAGCAGCCCGGCGAGGAGGAGCAGGACGCCGCCGGCGACGGCGACCCACGGCCAGGCGGTGTGCCCGACGTCGTCGATGGAGGCCTGAGTCAGGCCCGCGACCTTGGCGGCCTTCTCCTCCAGGGCGGAGGTGTCGCTCAGGCCGGTGATCGCCGCGCCCACCACGCCGGCGCCGCTCATCACGAGCAGCCCGGCGACGAGGCGGCGGCCCGCGCCGCGCACGGCGAAGACGGCGACGAGCGCGGCGAGGCCGACGACGGCCAGGGCGTCGGGCAGGGCCGTGACCTCCTGGCCGCTGGCCTGCTGGGCCATGCTGATGCCCCGCTCGGCGGCGGCGGTGCCCGTGGACCAGGTGCGGCCGCCGGCCAGGAGGACGAGGGCGGCGCCGAGCGCGCCCAGCGCGAGGGCGGCGGCGACGCTCTTGCGTCCACCGGGGGTGGGGGTGGTGCGGGGGGTGGGTGCTGCTGCGGTCACGGGTACCACTATCCCTTGTCGGGGGTGCGGGCCGGTGGGCGGGTGCGGGCCGTGTGGGGTGTGCCCACCCGTTCCGCCCTGCGGAACGATTGCCCACACCCCCCTTCCTACAGCCGGTTCGCCGTGTGTACCGCCCTAAGGACCGCGCCGGCCTTGTGGCGGCATTCCGCGTCTTCCGCCGCCGGGTCGGAGTCGGCGACGATGCCCGCGCCGGCCTGGACGTAGGCGGTGCCGTTCCGGAGGAGGGCGGTGCGGATGGCGATGGCGGTGTCGGAGTCCCCGGCGAAGCCGAGGTAGCCGACACAGCCCCCGTACAGGCCCCGGCGGGAGGGCTCCAGCTCCTCGATGATCTGCATGGCGCGCGGCTTGGGCGCGCCCGACAGCGTGCCGGCCGGGAAGCAGGCCGTGAGGACGTCGAAGGCGCTGCGGCCCGGTGCGAGACGGCCCGTGACGGTGGAGACGATGTGCATCACATGGCTGTAGCGCTCGACCGACATGAAGTCGACGACCTCGACGCTGCCGGGCTCGCAGACCCGGCCCAGGTCGTTGCGGCCGAGGTCGACGAGCATCAGGTGCTCGGCGCGCTCCTTGGGGTCGGCCAGCAGCTCCTCGGCCAGGGCGGCGTCCTCCTGCGGGGTGGCGCCGCGCGGGCGGGTGCCGGCGATGGGGTGCACCATGGCGCGCCCGTCCTCGACCTTCACCAGGGCCTCGGGGCTGGAGCCGACCACGTCGAACGCGCCGCCGTCGCCGTCCGGGAAGCGGAAGAGGTACATGTACGGGCTGGGGTTGGTGGCCCGCAGCACCCGGTAGACGTCGAGGGCGGAGGCGGTGCAGGGGGTCTCGAACCGCTGCGAGGGCACGACCTGGAAGGCCTCCCCCGCGCGGATGCGCTCCTTGATGTCCTCGACGGCCGTCATGAAGTCGGGGCCGCCCCAGCGGGCGGTGTACTCGGGCAGCTCGGAGGGCGGCAGGACGGTGGGCTGGGTGGGCACCGACCGGCGGAGGTCGGCGGCCATGGCGTCGAGGCGGGCGACGGCGTCGGCGTACGCCTCGTCGATGCCGGAATCGCGGTTGTCGTGGTTGATCGCGTTGGCGATCAGCAGGACCGTGCCGTTCCAGTGGTCGAGGACGGCGAGGTCCGAGGTGAGGAGCATGGTCAGCTCGGGCAGTCCGAGGGTGTCCTCGCCGTGCTCGCCGATCTTCTCCAGGCGGCGCACGATGTCGTAGCCCAGGTAGCCGACCATGCCGCCGGTGAAGGGCGGCAGTCCCGTGCCCTCGATGAGGTCGCGGGGGGTGTGCAGCGCCGCCACGGTGGCCCGCAGGGCGGCCAGCGGGTCCCCGCCGGTGGGGACGCCCACAGGCGGGGTGCCCAGCCAGTGGGCCTCGCCGTCGCGCACGGTCAGGGCGGCCGAGCTGCGGACGCCTACGAAGGAGTAACGGGACCAGGTGCGGCCGTTCTCAGCGGACTCCAGCAGGAACGTGCCGGGGCGCTCGGCGGCGAGCTTGCGGTAGAGGCCCACGGGTGTGTCGCCGTCGGCGAGGAAGCGGCGGGTGACCGGGATGACCCGGCGGTCCTTGGCGAGCGTGCGGAAGGTCCCCGCGTCGGGGGTGACATCCCCGCCGGCTCCGCCGGGGCCGTGGGAAGCGTGTGCGGACGTGGCAGCCATGGCAGCGGAGCCTACTGGCTGCGGCGGCCGTCTAGCCGCCCAGCGGCAGTTGGTGGGAGTCGAAACAGGTCCGGGTGCCGGTGTGGCAGGCCGGGCCGACCTGGTCGACCTTGACCAGGATCGTGTCCGCGTCGCAGTCCAGGGCGACGGACTTGACGTGCTGGGCGTGCCCCGAGGTGTCGCCCTTGACCCAGTACTCCTGGCGGCTGCGGCTCCAGTACGTACAGCGGCCGGTGGTGAGCGTGCGGTGGAGGGCCTCGTCGTCCATCCAGCCGAGCATGAGCACCTCACCGGTGTCGTACTGCTGGGCGATGGCGGGGATCAGGCCGTCGACGCTCCGCTTGAGCCGGGCGGCGATGGCGGGGTCGAGGCCGGAGAGGGGGCGGGTGTTGCCGGTCATGGCTCCATTGTCCCCCGTCCGCGCCGGTGGCGCCGCCGCCGGTGGCCGGACACGCCTGGGCGCGGGCCCCGTGGCTTCGGCCGGACCGTGGTCGTAGGCTGACGCCATGTCAACCCATGCGCAGCGCGAACGTCTGCTCCTCGCCGATCTGTTGGAGACGGTGGGCCCCGACGCGCCCACCCTCTGCGAGGGCTGGCGGGCCCGTGATCTCGCCGCCCACACCGTGGTGCGCGAGCGACGGCCCGACGCCGCCGCCGGCGTCGTGTTCAAGCCATTGGCCGGCCGGCTGGAGCGGGTGCAGGCGGAATTCGCGGCCAAGCCGTACGAGGAGCTGATCCAGCTCATCCGTACCGGGCCGCCGCGCACCTCGCCGTTCGCTCTCAAGCAGGTCGACGAGGCGGCCAACACCGTGGAGTTCTACGTCCACACCGAGGACGTGCGCCGGGCCCAGCCGGAGTGGACGCCCCGTGACCTGGACCCCGTCTTCGCGGACGCGCTGTGGAGCCGGCTGGAGCGCACCGCCCGGCTGGCCGGCCGGAAGTCGCCGGTGGGCCTGGTGCTGCGGCGCCCGGACGGGCGGACGGCGGTCGCCCAGAAGGGCGCGCCCGTGGTGACGGTCACCGGGGAGCCCGGCGAGCTGCTGCTGTTCGCCTTCGGGCGGCAGGACGCGGCACGGGTGGAGCTGGCGGGCGAGGACACGGCGATCGCCAAGCTCAAGGCGGCATCGCTGGGGCTCTAGGCCGCTGGGGCTCTGGGCCGCTGGGGCTCCGGGCACCCGCCGGGCCCGACTGGCGTCTTTGCTTCTCCTGGCGTATGGCGGACCCCCGTGACCCGGGGTGACACTGGTACCGAGGGTGGAAGAAGGTGCCGATCATGGCTTTCCGGAGCAGAACGACGCACATCTTCGCCGGGCAGGGGGGCGACCAGCCGTCGTCGGCGCTGACCGGCTATTCCTTGGGACTCCTGCTGCTGCGCATGATGCTCGGCATCATCATGGTCACGCACGGTACGCAGAAGCTGTTCGGGTGGTTCGACGGGGCGGGCATCGACGGGACGGCCCAGTACTTCAAGCAGGCCGGTTATCCGGCACCGAAGGCGATGTCCGTGATCGCCGGGCTCAGTGAGTCGCTCGGCGGGGCCGGGCTGTTCCTGGGGCTGCTGACACCGCTGGCCGCGGCGGCGGTGCTGGGGACGATGGTCAACGCGCTGGGGGTGACCTGGGAGGGGGGATTCCTGCTGCCCAGTGGGGTGGAGTTCACGCTTCTGGTGGCCGTCGCGGCGGCTTCGCTGGCGCTGACCGGGCCGGGGGCGTACGCGGTCGACCACTATCTGCCCGTGCTGCGGGCTCACCGGGTCGCTTACGGGGTGGCGGCGATCGCGCTGGCGCTGGTGGTCGGGGCGATCTTCTTGCTGATCCGGAAGTAGGTCCGGGGGCTATGCCCCCGGACCCCCGGTGCGCTAGCGGACCGGGTGCCCCGCACCCTTCAGCGCCTGCTTCACGTCCGTGATGCGCAGGTCGCCGAAGTGGAAGACCGACGCGGCCAGGACCGCGTCCGCGCCCGCCTCGACCGCCGGGGCGAAGTGCTCCAGACGGCCCGCGCCGCCGCTGGCGATGACGGGGACCGTGACATGGCGGCGCACGGCGGTGATCATCTCCGTGTCGTAGCCGTCCTTGGTGCCGTCGGCGTCCATGGAGTTCAGCAGGATCTCGCCGGCGCCCAGTTCGGCGGCGCGGTGGGCCCACTCCACGGCGTCCAGGCCGGTGCCGCGGCGGCCGCCGTGGGTCGTGACCTCGAAGGAGCCGGAGGCCGTACGACGGGCGTCCACCGACAGGACCAGGACCTGGCGGCCGAAGCGCTCGGCGATCTCACGGATCAGCTCGGGCCGTTCGATCGCGGCGGTGTTGACGCCGACCTTGTCGGCGCCGGCCCGCAGCAGCTTGTCGACGTCCTCGGCGGTGCGGACGCCACCGCCGACCGTCAGCGGGATGAAGACCTGCTCGGCGGTGCGGCGCACCACGTCGTAGGTGGTCTCGCGGTTGCCGGAGGAGGCCGTGATGTCGAGGAAGGTCAGCTCGTCGGCGCCCTCCTGGCCGTAGATCCTGGCCATTTCGACGGGGTCGCCCGCGTCGCGCAGGTTCTGGAAATTGACGCCCTTGACGACCCGGCCGTTGTCCACGTCCAGGCAGGGGATGACTCGGACCGCGAGGGTCACGCCGTTGCTCCTCTGAAAGCTTCTACTTCTACTTCGACCAGCACACGGGAGTCGGCGAAGCCGGAGACCACGACCAGGGTCGCGGCGGGCCGGACGGCGTCGAACAGCTCCTTGTGGGCGCGGCCGACCGCGTCCACGTCCCGCGCGTGGGTGAGATACATCCGGGTGCGGACGACGGACTCCGGGCCGAGGCCGAACTCCTCCAGCGCGGCGAGCGCGTTACCGAAGGCCGTGCGGGCCTGCACGTAGGGGTCGCCCTCGCCGTGGAGGACGCCGTTCACCAGCGGCATCGTCCCGGCGACATGCACCCGGTCCCCGACCGCGACGGCACGTGCGAAGCCGATCTCCGCTTCCCAAGGACTGTTCGTCTGGACGTGCCGCCGGGCCGGGGTATCGCTCATACGGACACTGCCTCCAGGGCCTCTTCCAAGGTGAACGCCTTGGCGTAGAGGGCCTTCCCGACGATCGCGCCTTCGACGCCCTCCGGTACCAGGGTGGCGATCGCGCGCAGGTCGTCAAGAGAGGAGACCCCGCCGGAGGCCACGACCGGGCGGTCGGTGGCGGCGCAGACACCTCTCAGCAGCTCCAGGTTGGGGCCCTGAAGGGTGCCGTCCTTGGCGATGTCGGTGACGACGTAGCGGGCGCAGCCCTCGGCGTCGAGGCGGGCGAGGGTCTCGTAGAGGTCGCCGCCGTCGCGGGTCCAGCCGCGGCCGCGCAGGGTGGTGCCGCGGACGTCCAGGCCGACCGCGATGCGGTCGCCGTGCTCGGCGATGACCTTGGCGACCCACTCGGGGGACTCCAGGGCGGCGGTGCCGAGGTTGACGCGGGTGCAGCCGGTGGCGAGGGCCGCGGCGAGCGAGGCGTCGTCGCGGATGCCGCCGGAGAGCTCGACCTTGATGTCCATGGAGCGGGCGACCTCGGCGACCTGGGCGCGGTTGTCGCCGGTGCCGAAGGCGGCGTCCAGGTCGACCAGGTGGAGCCACTCGGCGCCGGCCCGCTGCCAGGCGAGGGCTGCGGTGAGCGGGTCGCCGTAGGAGGTCTCCGAGCCCGACTCGCCGTGGACCAGGCGTACGGCCTGGCCGTCACGGACGTCGACGGCGGGAAGGAGTTCGAGCTTGGGCATCAGAGGGTCTCGATCCAGTTGGTCAGCAGCTGGGCTCCGGCGTCGCCGGACTTCTCGGGGTGGAACTGGGTGGCCCACAGCGGGCCGTTCTCCACGGCGGCGACGAACGGCTCGCCATGGGTGGCCCAGGTGACCTTGGGGGCGCGGATGTTGGCGTTGCCGACCTCCAGGCTCCACTCGCGCACGGCGTAGGAGTGCACGAAGTAGTAGCGGGTGTCGGCGTCGAGGCCGGCGAAGAGCCGGGAGTCCTCGGCCGGGGTGACGGTGTTCCAGCCCATGTGGGGGACGACGTCGGCCTTGAGCGGCTCGACCGTGCCGGGCCACTCGTCGAGGCCCTCGGTCTCGACGCCGTGCTCGATGCCGCGCTCGAAGAGGATCTGCATGCCGACGCAGATGCCCATGACGGGGCGGCCGCCGGACAGCCGGCGTCCGACGATCCAGTCGCCGCGGACGGAGCGCAGGCCCTGCATACAGGCGGCGAACGCGCCGACGCCGGGGACGAGGAGCCCGTCGGCGTTCATGGCGGTCTCGTAGTCGCGGGTGATCTCGACGTCCGCGCCGACGTGGGCGAGGGCCCGCTCGGCGGAGCGGACGTTGCCGAAGCCGTAGTCGAAGACGACGACCTTCTTTGGGGTGCTCATGACCACAGCCCTTCGACACGCAGGAGGCCGGCGGCCAGGCACATGGCCGCGCCTATGCCGAGCAGCACGATCAGGCCCTTGGGCATGCCCTGCTTGAGGAACGAGATGATGCCGCCGACCAGGAACAGGCCGACGAGGATGAGCGCGGTGGAGGTGCCGTTCACGGTTAGAGGGCGCCCTTCGTCGACGGGAGGATGCCGGCCGCGCGCGGGTCGCGCTCGCTGGCGTAGCGCAGGGCGCGGGCGAGGGCCTTGAACTGGCACTCCACGATGTGGTGGGCGTTGCGCCCGTACGGGACGTGGACGTGGAGGGCGATCTGCGCCTGGGCGACGAAGGACTCCAGGATGTGCCGGGTCATCGTCGTGTCGTACGCTCCGATCATCGGCGCCATGTTCTCGGGCTCGGTGTGCACGAGGTAGGGGCGGCCGGAGAGGTCCACGGTGACCTGGGCGAGGGACTCGTCCAGGGGCACGGTGCAGTTGCCGAAGCGGTAGATGCCCACCTTGTCGCCGAGGGCCTGCTTGAAGGCGGCGCCCAGCGCGAGGGCGGTGTCCTCGATGGTGTGGTGGGTGTCGATGTGGAGGTCGCCGTCGGTCTTGACGGTGAGGTCGAAGAGGCCGTGCCGGCCGAGCTGGTCGAGCATGTGGTCGTAGAAGCCGACCCCGGTCGACACATCGACCTGCCCGGTGCCGTCGAGGTCTATCTCGACCAGGACGGAGGTCTCCTTGGTGGTGCGCTCGACGCGCCCAACGCGGCTCATGTGTTGCTCTCCTTGCGAATGGCGCGTACTGCGTCCAGGAAGGCGTCGTTCTCCTCGGGCGTGCCCGCGGTGACCCGCAGCCGGCCGGGGACGCCGTTGTCCCGTACCAGGACACCCTGATCGAGGATGGCCTGCCATGCGGCGTGGCTGTCGTCGAAGCGCCCGAACTGGACGAAGTTGGCGTCGGAATCGGTCACCTCGCAGCCCATGGCGCGCAGCTCGGTGACGATACGGTCGCGTTCGGCCTTGAGCTGTTCGACGTAGCCGAGCAGCGTGTCCGTGTACTCCAGGGCGGCGAGCGCCGTGGCCTGGGTGACGGCCGACAGGTGGTACGGCAGCCGGACGAGCTGGACGGCGTCGGCCACGGCGGGGTGCGCGGCGAGGTAGCCGAGGCGGAGCCCGGCGGCGCCGAAGGCCTTGGACATGGTGCGGGAGACGACGAGGTGGGGGCGGCCCTCGATCAGCGGCAGCAGCGAGGGGCGGTGGCTGAACTCGCCGTACGCCTCGTCGACGACCACCAGCGACGGGCGGGCCGCCTGGGCGGCCTCGTACAGCCGCAGGACCGTCTCCTCCTCGACCGCCGTGCCCGTGGGGTTGTTCGGCGAGCAGATGAAGACGACCTCGGGCCGGTGCTCGGCGATGGCGGCCTCGGCGGCGTCGACATCGATGGTGAAGTCGGCGCGGCGGGGTCCGGAGATCCAGCCGGTGCCGGTGCCTCGGGAGATCAGGGCGTGCATCGAGTACGAGGGCTCGAAGCCCATCGCCGAGCGGCCGGGTCCGCCGAAGGTCTGGAGCAGTTGCTGGAGGACCTCGTTGGAGCCGTTGGCGGCCCAGACGTGTCTCATGGTGACCTCGTGGCCCGTGGTGCGGGTGAGGTACTTGGCGAGCTCGGTGCGCAGCTCGACCGCGTCCCGGTCGGGGTAGCGGTTGAGGTGCCGGGCGGCCTCGGCGACGCGCTCGGCGATCCGGGCCACGAGGGGCTCGGGGAGGGGGTAGGGGTTCTCGTTGGTGTTCAGGCGTACGGGCACGTCGAGCTGGGGGGCGCCGTACGGGGACTTGCCGCGCAGTTCGTCCCGGATGGGGAGGTCGTCGATTCCGGTCACGTACCCGGCACCGTCCAATCGAAGCGGGCCTTGACCGCCGCGCCGTGGGCGGGCAGGTCCTCGGCCTCGGCGAGCGTCACCACGTGGCCCGCGACGTCGGCCAGCGCCTCGCGGGTGTAGTCCACGACGTGGATGCCGCGCAGGAAGGACTGCACGGACAGCCCCGAGGAGTGGCAGGCGCAGCCGCCGGTGGGCAGGACGTGGTTGGAGCCGGCGGCGTAGTCGCCCAGGGACACCGGGGAGTACGGGCCGACGAAGATCGCGCCGGCGTTGCGGACGCGGGCGGCCACGGCGGCGGCGTCGGCGGTCTGGATCTCCAGGTGCTCGGCGGCGTAGGCGTCCACGACCTCCAGGCCCTGCTCGACGCCGTCGACCAGCACGATGCCGGACTGGCGGCCGCCGAGCGCGGGGAGGATCCGGTCGTCGACGTGCCTGGTGGCCGCGACCTGGACGGCGAGCTCCTTCTCCACCGCGTCCGCGAGCTCCTCGGAGTCGGTGACGAGGACGGAGGCGGCCAGCGGGTCGTGCTCGGCCTGGCTGATCAGGTCGGCGGCGACGTGCGCAGGGTCGGCGGTGGCGTCGGCGAGGACGGCGATCTCGGTGGGGCCGGCCTCGGCGTCGATGCCGATACGGCCCTTGAGCAGCCGCTTGGCGGCGGCGACCCAGATGTTGCCGGGGCCGGTGACCATGTCGGTCCGGCGGCACTCGTCGGTGCCGTAGGCGAACATGGCGACGGCCTGGGCGCCGCCGGCCGCGTACACCTCGTCGACGCCCAGCAGCGCGCAGGCGGCCAGGATCGTCGGGTGCGGCAGGCCGCCGAACTCCTTCTGGGGCGGGGAGGAGACGGCCATGGAGCCGACGCCGGCCTCCTGGGCCGGGACGACGTTCATGACGACGGACGAGGGGTAGACGGACCGGCCGCCCGGGACGTAGAGGCCGACGCGCCGTACGGGCACCCAGCGCTCGGTGACCGTGCCGCCGGGCACGACCTGGACGGTGGTGTCGGTGCGGCGCTGCTCGCGGTGGACGAGGCGGGCGCGGCGGATGGACTCCTCCAGCGCGGCGCGCACGGCCGGGTCGAGCTCCTCCAGGGCCTTGGTGATCGCCTCGGCGGGGACCCGCACCCGGTCGATCTTCACTCCGTCGAAGCGCTCCGCGTAGTCGATCAGGGCCGCGGTGCCGCGATGATGCACGTCGTCGCAGATGGGCCGCACCTTTTCCAGGGCGGCCTCGACGTCGAGCTCGGCACGGGGCAGCAGGTCGCGGTCGATGCCGTTCACAGGGAAGGCGTCGCCGCGCAGATCGATTCGGGAGATCACGCGGTCAATTGTCTCAGACCCGTCCTGTCGCACCGCTCCCCGTACCACCCACTGATATGCCGCCAAAGAGTTGATCTTTGACTGACGGTGGACGGACAATCGCCATTCACCGCCGGTGTTCGAACGGTCACCCGGCGGGAATGGGGCGGGTACACGCGGTGCCGCAGAGGACGCGCACTCCGGCGCGCCGTCGTGGGCGCGCGCCGCCGTGGTGGGGAGAGGGGGGAGACCGTGACCGAGGGAGCCGTGGGCGCACCGCCCGCCGATCTTGAGCTCACCACCGCCGAGCGGGACATGTGGGAGGCCTTCCGCAAGGGCGCCACCCTCGATCTGCGCAGCCCACGCCCCGAGCTCAACGACCCCGGCGGGCAGCACGCCTGGGGCCCCGAGCGCACCGTGCGCGCCCGGGTCGTGGCCCTGCTGCTGCTCAGCGGGCCTCCGCCGCACCCCGGCCGGGTGGCCGCGCTCAAGCTCAACGGCGTACGGATCACCGGCACCCTGGATCTCTCCGGCGGCACCGTCACCCCCTACGTCGAGCTCCACAACTGCCGGTTCGAACAGCAGCTGCTGCTGCCCGAGAGCACCTTCTCCACCCTGCGCCTGGTCGGCTGCGCCATCCCCCGGGTCGAGGCCGCCCGGATCCGCACCGAGGGCGATCTCCATCTGCCGCGCTGCGTCGTCCAGCACGGCATCCGGCTCACCGACGCCCACATCGGCACGGACCTGCTGCTCAACCAGCTGGTGGTGCGCCGCGACCGGCGCGGGCTGTCCATCGCCGCCGACGGGATGACCGTGGGGCAGGACCTCCAGGCCGAGATGATGCGCTCCCACGGCGAGCTGAGCATGCGCGGCGCGACCATCGGGGCCTCGCTGAGCCTGCGCGGCTCCACCCTCAACAACCCCTTCGGCCGCCGCGCGCTCAACGCCCCCCAGCTGACGGTCGAGCGCACCCTCTACCTGACCTCGGCGGGCCTCGGTTACGCCCGCTACACCAGCGGCGCCACTCCCCCGTTCGGCATCGCCACCACCACACCCGAGCAGGACCGGCAGCGGCGCTTCGAATGCCTGGGCGGGGCGCGGCTGGACGACGGGCGGTTCGGCGACGCCGTGGACCTCAGCGAGGCCCGCTTCGTGATGGAGGCCGACCAGGAGCTGTCGCTGCGCCGGGTGCAGACGCCAGAGCTGCGCTTCCTCGGCGAGCGGCAGCAGCGCGGCCGGGTGGTGCTGTCCGGGGCGCGCGTGGTCAATCTCGTCGACCGCTTCGACAGCTGGCCCGGCCCCGGCGGGCTGGCCATGGCCGGCTTCACCTACGAGAACCTGATCCCTACGGGCTCCTTCCCCCTCGCCCGCCGCCTGGACTGGCTGGCGGCGGCCACCCCGGAGTACGCGCCCGAGCCCTACGAACGGCTGGCGGGCGCCCTGCGCGCCAGCGGCGAGGACGCCGACGCCCGGGAGGTCCTGCTCGCCAAGCAGCGCCGCAGACGCGAGACGCTGCCGCCGGCGGGCAAGGCCTGGGGTTACCTCCAGGACTGGACGGTGGCCTACGGCTACCGGCCGGGCCGGGCCGCCGTGTGGATGGCGATCCTGTGGGCGATCGGCGCCTGCTACTTCTCCTACCGGCCGCTGCCCCCGCTGAAGGAGGGCGAGGGCCCGGCGTGGAACCCCGAGCTGTACTCCCTGGACCTGCTGCTGCCCGTCATCGACCTGGGACAGGGCACGGCGTGGCGGCCCACCGGCGCCGCCCAATGGGTCGTCGCGATGCTCAACCTGCTGGGCTGGATCCTCGCCACCACGGTCGCGGCGGGCGCGTCCCGGCTGCTGCGCAGGCAGTGACCGGAGCGGCCGGCGCGGGCCGCGGCCGCTCCGCCCCCGGTGAAATCCCCGCTCCAGTGGGCCGCCCGGCCATTAGGCTTACCGCCCGTGACCACCGAGCGCCTTCCCCTGTTCCCGCTGAACTCGGTGCTGTTCCCGGGCCTTGTGCTCCCGCTGAACGTATTCGAGCGGCGGTACCGCGCGCTGATGCGCGACCTGGCGGAGCTGCCCGAGGACACACCGCGCCGCTTCGGCGTCGTCGCCATCCGCGACGGCCACGAGGTGGCCCCCAGCGCCCCCGGCCTGCCGGAGGAGTCCCGCCCCGAGCCGGGCCCGTCCTCCGGCTTCGGCACCGACCCGATCGCGTCCTTCTACGCCATGGGCGTCGTCGCCGACGCGGCCACCATCCGCAAGCGGCCCAACGGCACGTACGAGGTCCTCGCCACCGGCACGACCCGCTTCAAGCTGCTGTCCGTCGACTCCTCCGGCCCGTATCTCACCGCCGAGATCGAGCACGTCGAGGAGCGGCAGGGCGAGGAGGCCGGGGCGCTCGCCTCGGGCGTCGTCCGGGCCTTCCGCGCCTACCAGAAGCGGCTGGCCGGGGCGAACGACGCCTCGCTGGCGGGCCGCGCGGATCTGCCGGGCGAGCCCCGGGTGCTGTCCTACCTGGTCGCGGCGGCGGCCGTGCTGGACACCCCGGCCAAGCAGCGGCTGCTCCAGGCGCCCGACACCACCTCGCGGCTCGCGGAGGAGCTGCGGCTGCTGCGCGCCGAGACGGCCGTCATGAGCAAACTCCCCTCCCTGCCCGCCGTCGAACTCACCCGGCGGCCCACCAGCCCCAACTAGCCGACGGGACGAGTCCTTGGCGAAGAAGAACGGCAAAGCAGGCGGCAACGGCAAGCGACAGGCCGCGGGCGCGACGCCCGCGATCGTCGCCCTGGAGAAGGCCGGCGCCGCCTTCACCGTCCACGCCTACGAGCACGACCCGGCCACCCCCTCCTACGGCGAGGAGGCCGCGCAGGCGCTGGGGGTGGAGCCCGGGCGGGTCTTCAAGACCCTCGTCGCCGAGGTCGACGGCGCGCTGACCGTGGCCGTCGTACCGGTCTCGGGCTCCCTCGACCTCAAGTCGCTCGCCACGGCCGTCGGCGGCAAGCGGGCCGCGATGGCCGACCCGGCCGCGGCCGAGCGCACGACGGGGTACGTCCGGGGCGGCATCTCCCCCCTCGGGCAGCGCAAACGGCTCCCGACCGCGCTGGACGCGTCCGCGCGGGCGCACCCCACGATCTGTGTGTCGGCGGGGCGGCGCGGGCTGGAGGTCGAGCTCGCGCCGGAGGACCTGGCGGCGCTGACGGGGGCGGTGGTGGCGCCGATCGCGCGCCCTTGACGGTCTTACGGGCCTTCGCTACGACCGAGGGGGCGGGCCGCGTCCGGCGTCCCGCAGAGGGAGGGGACGCCCGTGTCGAAGCGCACCCGTAAGCGGCGTTGGCGGCTGAAGAAGGGCCGCGCCAACCACGGCCGTAGGCCGGCATAGAGATGTTCAAGCGCCGGACGGGCTGGGGCCAGCCCGTCCGGCGCTTGAGGACAAAGCACAGCAGCCCGTCCGGCGCTTGAGGACGAAACGGTGAAAGGGCGGGCTGGGGTCAGGCCTCCGGCCAGTGCGGCACGACCGCCGGCTCCGGATCCCGCGGCCCGAACAGCGCCGTCAGCCCCAGATGCGCGGCCATCGCCGCCAGCGGCCACGCCAGCAGCATCCCCTTCGCCCCCAGCCGCAGCGGCGCGTCGAAGACGACGCCCTTGCCGACGGCCCGGGCGTGGGCCACCACATCGCCGGTGGGGCCGAACCGGATGCCCAGGCGCCAGCCGACCAGCGAGGCCAGCAACGAGCCGACCGCGAGGCCCACGACGATCGCGATGCCACCGGCCCGGCGGAAGAGGAACACCAGGGCCGCGCTCAGCGCGCCGAGGCACAGCCCCAGCAGCCCGAACCAGCCGTCCGCGCCGATGGCCTGCTCGCCCTCGGTGTTCTTCAGATAGACGGCCTTGCCGTCGGAGATCAGCGGCACCCGGGGCGCCAGCCACGCCCACAGCAGCCCCAGCAGCACACCGGCCACCGTCACCGCCACGAGCACCACCGCCCCCTGCCGCAGCTCCGCGCGCGCCTCTTCCCGGGCCTGCCGGCGGTCCTGCTCCCGCGCCAGGTCGTCCTGCTCGGCGGGGGCGGGGGCGGGCGCGGGGGCCCGGTCGTCGGAGGAGTCGTCCTGCGGTGTCAGCGGTGCGGTCACCCCGCCATCGTGCCAGGTCGGCGCGGGCACCTCGGCGCCAGGAGGGTCGGTGCGGCGCGTCACCGCACGGCCGCCCGGCGGTAGGCCCAGGTGGCCACGGCCAACGACACCACGCCGACCGCCGCGCACACCCCGAGGTCGGCCGCCACCAGCAGCCAGTCCGGGTGCGCGTCGAACGACCGCGCGAACGCCTCCACGCCATAAGTCGACGGCAGCAGGTCCCGCGCGAACGCGACCGGTGCCGGCATGTGCGCGGCCGGCAGCACGCCCAGCAGCAGCGCCGCCGACATGCCCAGCTGACCGCCCAGCGTGGCGAGCTCCTGGCGCGGGGCGAGCAGCCCCAGGGCGGCGCCCAGCCCGGCGAGGGCCGCGCCCGACACCGGGATCACGGCCGCCAGCACCCACAGATGCGCCATCGGCAGCTTGAACAGCACACTGCCCACCACCGCCGTGACGAGGGTGCCGGGCGCGGTGAAGGACGCGTACGCCCCGGCCGCCCCCAGCACGACCGCCGCGGGCGGCACCGGCAGCGTCGCGTAGTAGTCGAGGCCGCCGCCGGCGCGCAGCTGGCCGAAGTACTGGGCGAGGAGGTTGAGCGCGACGAACGCCACGACCAGGACGCTGGAGCCGGCCACGACGGACCGGGCCTCGGCACCGCCGTCGACGACGCCGCGCATCATGACCATGATGCCGACGGACTGGAAGGTCGCCACGAACAGCAGCGGGATCCGCGCCACGCGGGCGCGCGAGAGCTGCGCCCGGTAGACGGCCGCCAGCGCGGGCAGCATCCGCGCCCCGGGCGCGAGGGGGGCGGCGACGGCGCCGCCGTCCTCGGCCCCGGCCCCGGCCCCGGTCCGGTCCCCATCCCGGTCCCGGACCTTCCCGGACACCGCCTCTGCGGATACGGCACTCACGCGGCACAGCTCCTGTTCGCTACGGACCTCGTCACGCCTTCACCAGCCCCTGCGCCCGGCCGCCGCCCAGCGCGAGGTAGACGTCCTCCAGGCTCGGCGTGGCGAGCGTGAAGTCGTCCAGCGCGGCGAAGGCGGGGCCGCCGGTCACCGCGGCGACGGCGGCACGCGCCTCCGCCGGGCCGAGCCGCAGCGACCAGCGGCGGCCGGTCTCCAGGGCGGCGTCCCGCAGCGCGGCGACCTCGGGCACGTCCAGCGGCGGCTCGGTGCGCCAGACCAGATCGACGCGGACCTCGTCGCCGACGAGCTCCTTGAGCCCCGACGGGGTGTCACAGGCGATGATCCGCCCGTGCTCCAGGACCGCGACCCGGTCCAGCACGGTCTCGGCCTCGATGACGTTGTGGGTGACCAGCAGCACGGTGGTGCCCCGCTCGGCGCGGCGCCGGTCCACGGCGGCCCACACGGCCCGGCGGGCCACGGGGTCCATGCCGGTGGTCGGCTCGTCCAGGACGAGCAGGGGACGGTCGCCGACCAGCGCGGCGGCGAAACAGGCGAGGCGGCGCTGGCCGCCGGAGAGCTTCTTCAGCGGACGGCCGGCCAGGGGCGTGAGGCCCAGCTCGTCGAGGACGGCGTCCCGCTCGGCCCGGGCCGTGCCCAGGTCAAGGCCGCGCAGCCGGCCGGTGGTCTCGGCGGCCAGGGCCACCGTCAGCTCGTCCAGCGCGGTCGACTCCTGGCCGAGGTAGCCGACGAGGCGCGCGGCGCGCTCGGGGTGGCGGACGAGGTCGTGGCCGAGGAGGTCGACGCTGCCCGCGTCGGGGCGGAGCAGCCCGGTGAGCTGGCGGACGAGCGTGGTCTTGCCGGCGCCGTTGGGGCCGAGCAGCCCGAAGATCTCACCGCGCCGGATGTCGAGGTCGATGCCGTCGGTGGCCCGGACGGGATCCGCGCCCGGACGCCCGCGGCGCCCGCGCGCGGCCGGGTAGGTCTTGACGAGCCCCCGCACGGCGCACACCGTGGCGCCCGCGGCACGCTCCGCCTGTTTCCCGACCGTTCTCACGAGCTATGAGGGTACGCGCCTCGACGCCTGCGGCTCGCTCGGGGGCACGGTTGCGGGGCCGCTTCCGCCGCCGGCCTGTGGGTCAGTCCCCCGCCTGCGCGTGTTCCGCCGCCGTCCGGGCGTCGATCTCGCGCCAGAAGCCCGCGCGGATCGCATAGCGGTCGTGCTCGTCGATCTGGTCGTCCTTGTGGGCGAGGAGCCCGAAGCGGGCGGCGTAGCGCAGGAGCTCGCCGTCGATGCGGTGGGGGATGCGGGGGTACTCGGTGGAGAGGTGCTGGAGGTGGACGGAGTCGGTCAGGCGCTCGGACCAGCGGCGGGCGAAGACCTGGCCGACCTCGAAGGGGTCGCCGCCGACGGTGGTGATGTCCTCCTCGCGGTCGGCCCAGCGCTGCTCGGCGCTGGTGAGCAGGGCGAGCATGGGCAGGGACGCCGTCTCGGGGGACTCCCCCAGACCGCTGCCCGCGCCTCGGTCGATCCAGCCTTTGTCGGAGGACCAGCGCAGGGTCGCGTTGGGGGTCGCCCCGGCGCCGGACTGCCCGTTGGCCGGGCCCGTGCCGGGGCCCGGCGCCGAGGTGCCGGCCGGCTGTGCGCCCGCCGGGCCGCGCCCGAGGCCGGCGAGGTCCTTCGGGGTGGGCACGCCGCGCGTGGCGGGGGTGTCATTGCCGTCCGCCGGGGCCGCCGTCGCGGGCCGGTCGCCGTTGCGCTCGGCGACGGGGTGGTTCTCCCCTCCGTGACCGGAGGCCGCCGCAGCGGCCGCGGCGGCGGTCTCGGGCAGGGGCGCGGAGAGGATCGCCGCGATCTCGGGCCGGGGCACGGGCGGCGGGGCGCAGGGGCCGGTGAGCTCCTTGGGCCGTACCGCGCGGGTGATCCAGGTGCGGTCCAGGACACGTCGTTCGTCGGCCTCGGCGACGAGGTCCTCGGACTGGTTGTAGTCGCCGTCGGCGGCCTGGACCGCCCATAGGTGGACGGCGACGCCGTGTTCCTTGGCGGACATCAGGCCGGGCAGCAGATCGCCGTCGCCGGTGACGAGCACGATGTCCGAGCAGGCGCGGTTGCGGGCGAGCTCGGTGAGCTCGGCGTGCATGGCCGCGTCCACGCCCTTCTGGGCCCAGCGGCCGTCGCTGCGGGTCAGCGCGCCCAGCCGGACCGTGACACGGGACATCACGCGCAGCCGCCGGTGCTCGGGCTGGGGCACCCGGTCGGGGGCGCCGTCGAACCAGTAGATCCGCAACAGCGGACGCTGGGTGTCGGCTTCGGCGCGCTCGCGCAGCCCCTGGATGAGGGTCGCGTGGTCGACGGTGATGCGCGACCTGGCGGGCTCCCCCGCCAGCAGGCTCGCGGCGGCGCCCAGCAGATAGCCGGCGTCCACCAGGACGACGCAGCGGTCCACGTTCCACCCTCTTTCCGTGAGTTCAAATGACATCAAATGAGTTCGGACGGGTTCGGCTGAGTTCTGGTCGGTGCTGCTGAGTTCGCAAAGTTCTGCTGGGTTCACAAGGTGCGGTCGCCCCGGCACGGCGGTGCCCCCGGTCTCCTCGGCTTGCCAGGAGTCTGCCCGACCGCGCGGGGGTTATCAGTCCGAACTGGATCTTCGGCGTGGCGGATACGGGCGACGGCGGAGAAGTACTCCTGTCACCGAAGGTAATGACCCGAAATGCGGGCTTCGTGGGGGCGTGCAAGGGTGACGTGTAGGGGGCCGTCACCCCGATCCGGAGGCACAGCAGCAATGGCGAAGAACAAGAAACAGGACCGGAGCCAGCAGCGGTCCAGCGCGGCGGAACGTGGCCAGCAGCAGGCCCAGAAGTCGTCGATCGAGGCCCAGAGCGAGCAGCGGTCGACGCAGGTGACCCCGGGCGATCTCGCCCGTAAGAGCAAGCAGAAGCGCTTCGGGCACAACTGATCCGGCGCTTCGACGCGTTTGAGGGGCGCGCCCGCATCAGCGGGCACGCCCCTCAAGCGCGTACATGGTGGTGTCGGCTCAGCCGGCCAGGCAGGACGGGCCGAGCAACTGCTTCAGGTCGCCGAAGAGCGCCGGATCGGGTGTCACCCGGTGGCGGTCGAGCCGCAGAACGGTCGTCTTGCGGGCGCCCTGGAGCTTGATCCGTACCTCGGTCGAGCCCCGGTGGTGGCTGAGCACCTGGCCCAGTCGCTCCACCAGGGGCGGGGTGACCTTGACCGTGGGGATGGAGATGATCACCGGGGCGTTGGTGCCGGCGTTGGAGAGGTCGGGGACCATCAGCTCCATGGCCACCAGCCGGGGGATGTCCTCGCGCTTGTCGAGCCGTCCCTTGACGAAGACGACGGCGTCCTCGACGAGCTGGGTGGAGACCAGCTGATAGGTGGCGGGGAAGAACATGCAGTCGATGGCGCCGGCCAGGTCCTCGACGGTGGCGATGGCCCAGGCGTTGCCCTGCTTGGTCATCTTGCGCTGGAGGCCGGAGATGATGCCGCCGATGGTGACGATGGCGCCGTCGGCGTGCTCACCGCCGGTGAGCTGGGAGATCGAGGCGTCGGCCTTGTCGTTGAGGACGTGCTCGATACCGAAGAGCGGGTGGTCGGAGACATAGAGGCCGAGCATCTCGCGCTCCTGCGCGAGCAGATAGGACTTCTCCCACTCGATGTCGGAGAACTCCACGTCCAGCCCGAAGCCGGGACCTTCGTCGCCGCTGTCGTCGCCCATGCCGCCGAAGAGGTCGAACTGGCCCTCGGCCTCCTTGCGCTTGACCTGCACCACGTTGTCGATCATGGGCTCGTAATGGGCGGTGAGGCCCTTACGGGTGTGGTTCATGGTGTCGAAGGCGCCGGCCTTGATCAGCGATTCGACGGTGCGCTTGTTGCAGACGACGGCCTCGACCTTGTCGAGGAAGTCGGGGAAGGAGGTGTACTTCCCCTTGGCCTTGCGGCAGCGGATGATCGAGTCGACGACGTTGGCGCCGACGTTGCGGACGGCGGTGAGGCCGAAGAGGATCACGTCGTCGCCCTGGGCGGCGAAGTTGGCCTCGGACTCGTTGACGTTCGGCGGGAGCACCTTGATGCCCATGCGGCGGCACTCGTTGAGGTAGATCGCCGACTTGTCCTTGTCGTCGCGCACCGAGGTGAGGAGCGCGGCCATGTACTCGGCGGGGTGGTTGGCCTTGAGATAGGCCGTCCAGTACGAGACGAGGCCGTACGCGGCGGAGTGGGCCTTGTTGAAGGCGTAGCCGGCGAAGGGGACCAGCACGTCCCACAGGGCCTGGATGGCCTCGTCGCTGAACCCCTTCTTCCGGGCACCCTCCTGGAAGAAGACGAAGTTCTTCGCCAGCTCGTCGGGCTTCTTCTTGCCCATGACGCGGCGGAGGATGTCGGCCTCGCCGAGCGAGTACCCGGCGACGATCTGCGCGGCCTTCTGCACCTGCTCCTGGTAGACGATCAGACCATAGGTGACGCCGAGGACCTCCTGGAGCGGCTCCTCCAGCTCCTTGTGGATCGGGGTGATCTCCTGCTGGCCGTTCTTGCGCAGCGCGTAGTTCGTGTGCGAGTTCATGCCCATCGGGCCCGGCCGGTACAGGGCGGACACGGCGGAGATGTCTTCGAAGTTGTCGGGCTTCATCAGCCGCAGCAGGGACCGCATGGGCCCGCCGTCGAACTGGAAGACGCCGAGGGTGTCACCGCGCTGGAGGAGCTCGAAGGTCGTGGGGTCGTCGAGCGGGAGGGCCAGGAGATCGATGTCGATCCCCTTGTTGGCCTTCACCATCTTGACGGCGTCGTCCATGATCGTGAGGTTGCGCAGGCCGAGGAAGTCCATCTTCAGCAGGCCGAGCGACTCACAGCTCGGGTAGTCCCACTGGGTGATGGTGACGCCGTCGGTGTGCCGGACCCAGACCGGGACGTGGTCGGTGATCGTCTCGCTGGACATGATCACGCCGGCGGCGTGCACACCCATCTGCCGGACCAGGCCCTCGACGCCGCGCGCGGTGTCGATGACCTTCTTGACGTCCGGCTCGTTCTCGTACATCCCGCGGATCTCGCCGGCCTCGCTGTAGCGCGGGTGCTTGGGGTCGAGGATGCCGGAGAGGGGGATGCCCTTGCCGAGGACGTCGGCGGGCATCGCCTTGGTGAGGCGGTCGCCCATCGCGTACGGGTAGCCGAGGACGCGGGCGGAGTCCTTGATCGCGTTCTTGGCCTTGATGGTGCCGTAGGTGCCGATCATGGCGACCTTGTCGGCGCCGTACTTCTCGGTGACGTACCGGATCACCTCGGCGCGCCTGCGCTCGTCGAAGTCGATGTCGACATCGGGCATGGAGATGCGCTCGGGGTTGAGGAACCGCTCGAAGATCAGGCCGTGCGGGATCGGGTCGAGGTCGGTGATGCCCATGGCGTACGCGACGATCGAGCCGGCCGCGGAGCCTCGGCCGGGGCCGACCGCGATGCCCTGGTTCTTCGCCCACATGATGAAGTCGGCGACCACGAGGAAGTAGCCCGGGAAGCCCATCGAGATGATCGTGTCCATCTCGTACTCGACCTGCTTCATGCGGTCCTCGGGGATGCCGCCCGGGAAGCGGCGGTGCATCCCGCGCATGGTCTCCTCGCGGAACCAGGTGACCTCGGTGTAGCCCTCGGGGATGTCGAACTTGGGCATCAGGTTCCGGAACTGGAACATGCCCTCGGTGTCGACCTGCTCGGCGACCAGCCTGGTGTTGGCGCAGCCCTGCTGCCAGGCGTCCGAGGAGTCGATGGCGTACATCTCGTCCGTGGACTTCAGGTAGTAGCCCGTGCCGTCGAAGCGGAAGCGGTCCGGGTCGGAGAGGTTCTTGCCGGTCTGGATGCAGAGCAGGGCGTCGTGGGCCTCGGCCTCGTGCGCGTAGGTGTAGTGGGAGTCGTTGGTGACCAGCGGGGGGATGCCGAGCTTCTTGCCGATCTCCAGCAGGCCGTCGCGGACGCGGCGCTCGATCTCGATGCCGTGGTCCATCAGCTCCAGGAAGTACCGGCCCTCGCCGAAGATGTCCTTGTAGTCGCTGGCGGCCTGGACGGCCTCGTCGAACTGGCCGAGGCGGAGCCGGGTCTGCACCTCGCCCGAGGGGCAGCCGGTGGAGGCGATCAGGCCCTCGGACCACTGGGCGATGGTCTCCTTGTCCATCCGGGGCCACTTGGTCAGCCAGCCCTCGGCGTAGGCGTCGGAGGACAGCCGGAAGAGGTTGTGGAGGCCGGTGGCGTTGGAGGCCCAGATCGTCTTGTGGGTGTAACCACCCGAACCGGAGACGTCGTCGCGCTTCTGGTGCGGCTGGCCCCACTGGATGCGTCGCTTGTTGCGCCGGGACTCGGGCGCGACATAGGCCTCGATGCCGATGATCGGGGTGATTCCGGCCTTCTGGGCGGAATGGAAGAAGTCGTACGCCCCATGGAGATTGCCGTGGTCGGACATGGCGATGTGTGTCATGCCCATCTCATTGCAGGCATTGAACATGTCCTTGAGCCGCGCGGCACCGTCCAGCAGGGAGTACTGGGTGTGGACGTGCAGGTGCGTGAAGGGCGGCTTGTTGGCCACGGTGGGAGACCTCCGGCGGGAGCGGGCAGCGGGGCGGACGGGACTGTTTTGAAGGTTACCGGCCCCCACCGACAGCCGGGGGCACGCGCCGGTACCCTCACGCGTTGAGCACGTCAGCACACACGTTCGTTCCATGCCCCACCCCAGGAGGACCCCGCGATGGCGACCGAGCACGACCGGGCCGCACAGCGCGGCGAGGAGATCCTCGCCGTCTTCGACACCGCCTTCGGTGAGCTGCTGGCGGCCGACCCGGCGGCCTTCCGCGTGAAGTTCCGGAAGATGGCCGCCTCCGCCTTCGCCTTCTACCGGGGCACCGCCTGCCTCTTCTACTCCGACCTGGCGCACGAGCGCGACGCCGGCCCCTACCTGGACGAGCGCACGAGCCGCGTGTGGATCCACGGCGACCTCCACGCCGAGAACTTCGGCACGTACATGGACGCCAACGGCCGCCTCGTCTTCAACGTCAACGACTTCGACGAGGCCTACGTCGGCCCCTTCACCTGGGACCTCAAGCGCTTCGCCGCCTCCGTGGCGCTGCTGGGCCACGCCAAGGCCCTCAGCGACGAGAAGATCTCCGAGCTGGTGCGGATCTACGCCGCCGCCTACCGCGAGCGGATCCACGCCCTGGCCACCGGCGCCAAGGACGACGACCTCCCGCCCTTCACCCTGGACACCGCCGACGGCCCGCTGCTCGGCGCCCTGCGCGAGGCCCGCTCGCTGACCCGCTTCGGGCTGCTGGCCACGATGACGGAGATCCGCGACTTCGACCGGCGCTTCCTCCCCGGCGGCGGCACCGTCGAGCTGGACGCCGCCACCCGCTACAAGATCCTCGCGGCCTTCGACGGCTACCTGGAGACCCTCCCCGACACCAGCCTGGCCCGCCCGGACTCCTACCGCGTCAAGGACGTCGTCGGCCGCCGGGGCGTCGGCATCGGCAGCGCCGGCCTGCCCTCGTACAACATCCTCCTGGAGGGCAACAGCGACGCCCTGGAGAACGACGTCGTCATCTACATGAAGCAGGCGCAGACCCCGGCGGTCTCCCGGCACATCACCGACCGGGCCGTACGGGAGTACTTCCGGCACGAGGGCCACCGCACGGTGATCTCGCAGCGGGCGCTCCAGGCGCACGCCGACCCGTGGCTGGGCTGGACGGAGCTCCAGGAGGGCGGCCGCAGCCACGGGCAGCTCGTCGCCGAGGTCTCGCCCTACGCCGTGGACCTCGACTGGTCGGACATCGACGACCCCGAGGAGATCGCCGCCGTCGTCGCCGACCTGGGCCGGGCCACCGCCGCCATGCACGCGGCCGCCGACGACCAGAGCGGTCACTCGCTGGTGCCGTTCTCCACGGAGCGTGCCATCGACGCCGTGATCGCCGCCGACGAGGAGGGCTTCGCAAAGCTCCTCGTGGACTTCGCCCACACTTATGGCGCCCGGGCCCGCGCGGACCACCAGATCTTCGTCGATCTCTTCCGCAACGGCCGCATTCCGGGGCTTTAGCCGAGGTTTATCGCGCGGCATGACAGACTCGGCCCTCATGGACATATCAGCGGCACGGTTGCGGGCATTGCGCGCGGCGCTCTTCGCGGCGCTGTGCGTACTGCTGTCCGCGTCCTCCCATGTGCTGCTGTCCGGGAAGCCGCTGCCGCTCGCGACCGTCGCCGGGGCCGGCGTCGCCGTCTTCGCGCTCGCCTACGCCCTCGCGGGCCGCGAGCGCGGCTACGGGCGCATCGCCGCGCTCCTGGTCCCGCTGGAGCTGGGCGCCGCGGCGCTCTTCACCGCCGGGCAGGACACCTGCTACGGCCGCCCCGGCCACCCCGCCCCCGCCGGGGCGCTGACCTGGCTGTGCGAGGGCGGCATGGGCGGCCCGCTGGCCCGCTGGGCCGCCCCCGGCACCGCCCCCTGGCTGCTGCTCGCCGGGCACGTCGCCGTGGGCCTGCTGGCCGCCGCCTGGCTGCGGCGCGGCGAGGCCGCCCTCGCCGGGCTGCTGCGCGCCACCGCTGCTGTGGCCTTCCGCCCGCTGCGGCTCGCCGCCGCGGTGCTGGACGCGCGCGCCCGCGCCGGCGCCGGTCCCGTACGGACCGTACGGGCCCGCCGCGAGGCCCCCTCCCGCCACGCCTTCCCGCTCCTGATCCACTCCGTCGTACGACGCGGCCCGCCGGCCCCGCTGCCCACGCCCTGCTGACCGCAGGCCCGTCCACCCCCGGACGGGCCCCGCGCGGGCCGGGCGGCACGCGATTCGACAGCCACGACACGTACCACGGAGAAGACCACCATGAGCAAGCGCAACAACTGGGAGAACAAGCAGTCCGCTCGCGACCGGCTGCGCGCCGAGCGCGAGAAGCAGGCGAAGCGCGACAAGACCCGCCGCCAGCTCCTCGTCGGCGGCGCGATCGTCGGCGTCCTCGCGATAGCCGGCGGCGTCGGCTACGCGGTGACGCAGTCCGGCGGCAAGAGCGACTCCGCCTGGTCCGCCGCCGCGAAGAAGACGCTCGTCAAGCCCGCCAACACGGCCGGCGACAACGGCACCGAGGTCGTCGTCGGCAAGAAGGACGCCAAGCACACCCTGGAGGTCTTCCAGGACATGCGCTGCCCGATCTGCTCCGTCTTCGAGCAGAACGTCGGCGACACCATCAACAAGGACGTCAAGGACGGCAAGTACAAGGTCTCGTACCACATCGGCACCTTCCTCGACCGCAACCCGCAGATCCGCGGCGACGGCTCGAAGAACGCGCTGAGCGCGCTCGGCGCCGCGCTGAACGTCAGCACCGAGGCCTTCAGCGCCTACAACAAGGCCCTCTACTCCAAGGCCAACCACCCCGAGGAGACCAAGGACGACTTCGCCAAGGACGACGTCCTGCTGAAGGTCGCCCAGGAGGTGCCCGCGCTCAAGGGCAACGCCGCCTTCGAGAAGGACGTCAAGGAGGGCACCTTCGACAAGTGGGCCCTGGAGATGTCCGACTCCTTCGACGGCCACAAGGACGTCACCGGCACGCCCACGCTCAAGCTCGACGGCAAGAAGCTGTCCGTGAAGACCGCCTACGGCGAGGGCGCCCCGAACACCGCCGACAAGTTCAGCGAACTGGTCGCCGCGCAGCTCAAGTAGCGCCCCCGAGGGGCGGGCCCGGCCCGCCCCTCATCGATGCCGAATCTTGACCAGACAGCCGACGGCCGCCGTGGCACACTCGCCCTCATGGAGGGGACGGGCGTTCGGCTCAGGGCGATGCGCGCCGGGCTGTTCACCGCGCTCTGCCTCATGCTGTCCTCGGCGGCCCATGTGCTGCTCTCGCGTGCCCCGTTGCCGCTGTCCACGGTCGCCGTGCTGGCGGCCGCCTTCTTCGCCGTCGCCTACGCGCTGGCCGGCCGGGAGCGCGGCTTCTGGCCGATAGCGGCCCTGCTGGTCCCGCTGGAGCTGACGGCGGACACCGTCTTCACCACCGGCCAGCACGCCTGTTACGGCCAGGCCGGCGGTCCGGTCGCGGGCCCCCTCCACTCGATGGGCGTCGATCTGGTCTGCCGGGGCGGCGAGTTCGGCTCCCCGCTGGCCGCCGGAACGGCCGCCACGAGCTCCGCGACGCCCTGGCTGCTGCTCGCCGCGCACGTCACCGTCGGGCTGATCGCGGCCGCCTGGCTGCGGCGCGGCGAGGTGGCCGTGGCCCGGCTGCTGCGCGCGCTGGCCGCGCTGGCCTTCCGCCCGCCGCTGCTGGCCGCCGCGCTCCGGCCGTACGGCCCCGCCGGCACCGCGCCCGTACGGCCCGTGCGCGACACCCTGGCCGCCCGTGCGCTCCCCCTGCTCGTCCACTCCGTCGTACGGCGGGGACCGCCGTCGCTCCCGGCATCCGCCTGAGCACGGCAACACGTCCCTTCCGTACCTTTCTTCCTCACGGAGCCGAGTCATGAGCAACCCCCAGAACAAGGCCGCCGCCCGCGAACGCCTGCGCGCCGAGCGCGAGAAGCAGGCCAAGCGCGACAAGACCCGCCGTCAGCTCCTCATCGGCGGCGCGATCGTCGTCGTGCTGGCGGCGGCGGGCGGCATCGGCGTGGCCGTCTCCAAGGCCACCGACGGCGGCAAGAACACCAAGGTCAGCAGCGAGGACTGGGAGACCGCCGCCAAGAAGCGGGAGTTCAAGCAGCCCGCCAACACCACCGGCGACAAGGGCACCACGGTCGTCATCGGCAAGCAGGACGCGAAGAACACCCTGGAGGTCTTCGAGGACATGCGCTGCCCGGTCTGCTCCGGCTTCGAGCAGGCCGTCGGCGGGACCATCCAGAAGGACGTCAAGGACGGCAAGTACAAGGCCCAGTTCGAGGTGGGCACCTTCCTCGACCGCAACCCGATGATCAAGGGCTCGGGCTCCAAGAACGCGCTGAGCGCGCTGGGCGCGGCCCTCAATGTCAGCCCGGACGCGTTCCTGGAGTACAAGAAGGCGCTCTACTCGGTCAAGAACCACCCCGACGAGCGGGACGACGCCTTCTCCGACGACGGCAAGCTGGTGTCCGTCGCGCAGGAGGTGCCCGCGCTCAAGGGCAACGCCGCCTTCAAGAAGGACGTCGAGGACGGCACCTTCGACAAGTGGGCGCTGGAGATGTCCGCCGCCTTCGACAAGCAGGTCGGCCCGAACAAGCCCATCCAGGGCACCCCGGGCCTGAAGCTCAACGGCAAGGTGCTGGGCGACCAGCGCGGCCAGGCGCCGCAGGACCCGAAGACGTTCACCTCGCTGGTCGACGGGGCGCTCGTGAAGTAGCGGGCGGGCCGACGGCCCGTCATAAAGGTGACGGGCGGGCGAACACTCGATGATCGTCCGCCCACGCCTTTGTCACAGGACTTACCGCTGGTTCTACTCAGCAGTAAAGTGACGGCCCGTGACATCCCACGACCCCGTGATATCCCACGACATATCCCGCCGCACCGCCGTCACGGCCGTCGCCGCCACCGCGACCGCCGCCCTGATCCCGCTGGCCGCCGCCCCGGCCGCTCTCGCCGACTCGGACCCGCCCGGACCGCCCCGCCCGGCCTTCCTCCACGGCGTCGCCTCCGGTGACCCGCTGCCCGACGGCATCCTGCTGTGGACCCGCGTCACCCCCACCCCCGACGCCGTGCCCGGCTCCGGGCGCGGCCCGGCCGTGGACGTCGCCTGGCAGGTGGCCGAGGACGCCGGCTTCACCCGGATCGTCGCCCGGGGCACCGTCACCGCGACCGCCGCCCACGACCACACCGCCAAGGCGGACGTCCGCGGCCTGCGCCCGGCCACCGCCTACTTCTACCGGTTCACCGCCGGGGACACCGCCTCCCCGACCGCCCGCACCCGCACCGCCCCCGCCCACGACGCGGCCACGACCGGGCTGCGCTTCGGCGTGGTGTCCTGCTCCAACTGGGAGTCCGGCCACTTCTCCGCGTACCGCCACCTGGCCGCCCGCAAGGACCTGGACGCGGTCTTCCACCTCGGCGACTACATCTACGAGTACCGGTCCGGCGAATACCCCACCGCCAAGTACGTGGTCCGCCCCCACGCCCCCACCCACGAGATCATCACCCTGGCCGACTACCGCACCCGCCACGGCCAGTACAAGACCGACCCCGACCTCCAGGCCGTGCAGCACACCCACCCGCTGGTGGCCATCTGGGACGACCACGAGTTCGCCAACGACGCCTGGTCCGGGGGCGCCGAGAACCACACCCCGGGCGCCGAGGGCGACTGGAAGGACCGCGTCGCCGCGGCCAAGCAGGCCTACTTCGAGTGGATGCCCGTACGCCCCTCCGTCGAGGGCACCACCTATCGTCGGCTGCGCTTCGGCAAGCTCGCCGACCTCCACCTGCTGGACCTGAGATCCTTCCGCTCGCAGCAGGCGAAGCCCGGCAGCGGCAAGGTCGACGAACCCGGCCGCACCATCACCGGCCGCGCCCAGCTCGACTGGCTCAAGGAAGGCCTCGCGAGCTCCGACACCACCTGGCGGCTGGTGGGCAACCCCGTCATGATCTCCCCGGTCGCCTTCGGCGCCCTCCCGGCACATCTGCTGGAGCCCATCGCCAAGCTCCTGGGCCTCCCGGCGGGCGGCCTCGCCGTCAACACCGACCAGTGGGACGGCTACACCCAGGACCGCCGCGAGCTGATCGACCACCTGGAACGACGGGCCATCCGCAACACCGTCTTCCTCACCGGCGACATCCACATGGCCTGGGCCAACGACGTGCCCAAGCAGGCCGCGACCTATCCCCTGTCGTCGTCCGTCGCCACGGAGTTCGTCGTGACGTCCGTGTCCTCCGACAACCTCGACGACCTGCTGCACGTGGCCCCCCACACCCTGTCCGTGCCCGCGGCGGCGGCCATCAAGGCCTCCAACCGGCACGTGAAGTGGCTCGACATGGACGGCCACGGCTACGGCGTCCTCGACGTCACGGCGGAGCGGGCGCAGATGGACTACTACGTCCTGTCGGACAAGCGCGACGCGAAGGCGACGGCGTCGTGGGAGCGCTCGTACGCCACGCGCTCGGGGTCGCAGCGCGTGGAGCGGGTGGACGCGCCGGTGCGCTGACGTTTGCGGGGGCGCCGTCCCCCGGGCGGAGCACGTCCGGGGGACGGCGCCCCGGTCAGGCCACGCCGTCGAGCACGGACCTGACCTCCGGCACGTCGCGGAACTCAGCAAGACGGTCCAGCACGACCCGCACCCTCCGCGTCGTCCGGTCGCTGGCGACGTCGGCGGACAGGGAGATCACGCGCTCCGCGACGACTGCCGCTTCCTCGGGTTCGTTCGCGTCCGCCAAGGCGACGGCCAGCCACGACAGGTAGAGCGCCAGTTCCCGCGTATGCGTCGCGTCGTACCGACCGAGCACGTCACGGAGCAGCGGGACGGCCCGGAGAGGGCGGCGCAGTTCCGTGTAGACGCGGGACTCCATGACCAGGAGCTCGCCAGTGTCCACCCAGTAGAGGTAGCCCGGCGATCCGGCTCCGGCGGCGTCCTTGGCCAGTGCCTCGCCGGCCTGCCCGAGGACCCGCATGGCCGCTTGGGCGTGGCCCTGCCCCATCCTGGTCTCCGCCCATGCGACGCGGTCCAGGTACAGGGCTCGCGCCTTCGGCGGAGCGTCGGGACCTGCCTCTTCCAGGGCGGCACGGGCCAGGCTCAACCCATCGGCCTCCCGCCCGGTGTTGCTGAGCTGATAGGCGAGCGAACCGGCGAGGTTCCCGGTCAGGGTCAGGTCACCTGCCTGCCGTGCGGCGCCGATACCGAGACGGTAGACCGTCTCCGCCTCGCCATACTGACCGGCGTCACTGGCGATCCATCCGGTGATCTGGGCCAACTCGCCGATCTGGGACAGCAGCTCGGTGCCCACTTCTTCGCTGTGACTGGTCTCGCGGTACAGCTTGACGGCGGAGCGCAGTTCCCGCAGGGCGGGCCGGATGAGATCACCGCCCGCGATCACGTCGTCGGCCAACCTCAGCCCGTGCACCCGCTGTCGGAGACCGGCCACAGCGTCGGAACCAATACGGCGCCCACCGCGTGCGGTCAAGAGCGCCAGCGGATCTCCGGCGGGCAGGTAGTCGGCCAGGGACGGTGCGGGCAGTTCGAGGGCCGGTGGAGGCCCGGTGATCGCCTCCGCCGTTACCTTCAGGGCAGCCGCAAGGAACGGCAGCCACTCACGCGGTGTGCGCTTCCCCGTCTCGTACCGGCTGATCTCCTGGCGACCGATCGGTTCACCCGCGATCCCGGCGGCACGGCACGTCTCACGGGCCAAGCGTGCCTGACTCCACCCGCACTGTTCGCGTAGGCGTCGGATGTTGGCCCCGATGTTCCCTCCCACAGCCCCAGTCTGGCCGACAACTGGCCTACACGGGGCCGCTAGTCGGAGATCAAGGGCGGGCGGACGCTGGGTACCTCAACAGAAGTCGGCGGAAGGCGGCTCAGGCACATGGACGGGAACACGCTCCGGATCACGGGCGCACGGAGGCCCGAACACATGACAAGACAGCGGGACGGGAACCCGGATGCCGCGAGGATGACGATGCGGGTGTCACGGGACGGTGGGCGCTCCTGGGGGCCGACGCGCTACGTACAGGACACGAAGACCATCGAGGACGATCCGTTGCGGTTCCCGCCCTGCGGGTGCGGGCGCACCTCGGGGCATCGCTGCCTCGCCGCACGTGTGCTGGCCCTCACGCCCGGAGGCCGCTCGTGATGATCCCCCTGCCCATCAGCATGCCGGTCACCTACCGGCCGCCGGTCATCTCCCTGCCGCACACGTCGGCTGTCGGATCCCTCGGTCACGTGACCTGCGAGACCTGCAAGGACCTGATCACAGAGCGGAACGTGCGCCGGGCCCACGGCGACGAGACCGGAGCGCGGGCCAAGGCCACCGCCCTCGCGGACCACAGCAGGAATCACCACACGGTTTAGCGCGGAACGCACGAAAGCGCTGGCATCCAGGAAGGAGCACGACATGGGCAAGAAGGACGACGACTGGGACCCGAACGAGAACCGGGACCAGGTCACCGACCCCGACACGCAGGTCTCCCAGAACGGTAACGTCTACAGCAGCATGGCCGACGACGAGGAGCGCGAAGGGAAGTAGCGCGGTGATCCACGGCGAGAACCTGGCGAAAGATCTGGGGCGCGACCACGGCTTCGTACACATCGGGCGCACCAAGGACGGCAACGCCGTGATCATGCGCAAGGGCGACCGCTGGACCGTCGTCCCGCTCCGGTGGCTCACCAGTGACGCCGTGGACACCATCAAGGCCCAGGCCGGAATCAGCCTCGTCTGAGTCGTCCCGCGACCCGCCCCGCCGGACCTCCCCGGCGGGGCTGAGCGCCATTACGGGTCCTAGCCCGCCGCGACGTCCTCCAGGAACGCCAGCGCGACCGTCCACGTCCGCTCCGCCGCCTCCGCGTCGTAGTCGTCCAGCTCGGGGTCCGTGAAGAGGTGCCCCGCGCCGTGGTAGCGGTGGACCTCCACGTCCGCGCCGGCGCGGCCCATGCGCAGGTACCACGCGTTCAGCCAGTCGTGCGGCTCGAACGGGTCGGGGTCCGCGACGTGGAGCTGTACCGGCAGGTCGTCCATGGAGGCGTCCTCCGGGAGGTCGGACGTGCCGTGGAGGAGCAGCAGGCCGCGGGCCTTCTCGTCGGCCAGGGCCAGGTTCTGGGCGATGGAGCCGCCGAGGGAGAAGCCCGCGTAGACCAGGCCCCGATCCGACAGGGGGGCCGCCGCGGTCACGGCGCGTCGCAAGAGCTCCTCGCGGCCGATCTCGTCCTTGATGGCCATGCCGTCCTCGACGGTCTCCGCCGTGCGCCCCTCGTACAGGTCGGGCACATGGACCTCGTGCCCGGCGGCCCGCAGGCGGTCGGCGGCGGCGTGGACGGCCGGCCGCAGGCCGTATGCGGAATGGAATAGAACAATCGTGGTAGGGGACGTCACTGGAGGTCACTTCCTTACGGCATGAATCACGTGCCCCCATCGTGCCAGCCGGTTACGTTCGAAGGAGCGGAGGTGCTGCATGGAGCACATACTGCGTCCCCTAGCGGTGCTCGGCGGGGCGGTCCTGATCACCCTGATCGCGGGGTGGGCGGCCGACCAGGCGGTGCGCCGCGTGGCGGCGCTGCATCCCGAGACACCGTTGTGGGGGCTGCTGGAGCGCTGCCGGATGCCGTTGCGGCTGGTGCTGTGCACCGCGCTGCTGCGCGGCGGGTATCCCTCGGCGGAGCTGCCGAAGGGGTCCCGGGGCGCGGTCGGGCAGGTGCTGACGCTGATACTGATCGCGGCGTGCGCCTGGCTGGCGGTCCGGGTGGCGGCCGCCGTCGTGGAGTCCGGCTACGCGCGCTACGCCGCCGGCGCGCAGGACCCCTACCGGGTGCGCCGGGTACGGACCCAGGTGACACTGATCCAGCGGGTCGTCACGGCCGCCGTGTCCGTCGTGGCGGTGGCGGCGATGCTGCTGACCTTCCCCGCGATGCGGACGGCGGGGACGTCCCTGCTGGCCTCGGCCGGGGTGATCGGCGTCGTCGCGGGCATAGCCGCCCAGTCGACGCTGGGCAATATCTTCGCCGGGCTCCAGATCGCCTTCGGCGACATGGTGCGCATCGGGGACACCGTCGTGGTCGACGGCCAGTGGGGCACCGTCGAGGAGATCACCCTCACCTATCTGGTGGTGACCACCTGGGACGAGCGGCGCATCACCATGCCGGTGTCGTACTTCACCAGCAGGCCCTTCGAGAACTGGTCCCGGAGCAATCCCCGGATGACCGGCACCGTCTTCCTCCACCTGGACCACGCGGCCCCCATCGACCTGATCCGCGAGCGGCTGCACGAGGTCCTCAAGGAATGCCCCGAGTGGGACGGGCGCGGCTGGAGCCTGGTCGTCACCGACACCACGCCCTCCACCGTCCAGGTGCGGGCGCTGGTCACCGCCAAGGACCCCGACGACATCTGGACGCTGCGCTGTGTGGTCCGCGAGGCCCTGATCGCCTGGCTGCGTCGGGAGCACCCGTACGCGCTGCCGCGGATCAACACCGCTCCCGCGCCCGGCCTGGAGGAGGCCCCGGACCGCCGGCAGGCCCCGCCCACGTCGGGGGACATCGGCCCGGGGCCGGGGACGACATAAAGGCGACATAAAAACGCGTAAAACGGCAGCTCACGCCCCGCGCAGGCTCCGCATGTCCAGTTGCCGCAGCACCCGGTCCACCACCTCCGGGTCCATCCACGGCTCGCTGCGCGCGTCGAGCACCGCGTGCCGGGCGGCCGAGAGCAGCTCGGAGTGGATGGTCTGGATGGTGCGCAGCCGGTGGACGCGCTGGGAGTGGGCCTCGCGGCGTTCCTCGTCGACCATCTCGGGGCTGATGCGGGCGCCGATGTCGTAGGCGCGCCGGTGGAGCATCTCCACCAGGTCCTCGGGAAGCTCCTCCTGTCGTTCGATCTCCAGCAGCCGGTGTTTGGCGGCCTTGGCGGCGCGGATGGCCAGCTGGCGCTCCAGCTCGTGGGTCCAGTCGGAGTCGGCGCGCACGCCGAGCAGCTTGACCAGCCGGGGCAGGGTGAGGCCCTGGACGACGAGGGTGGAGACGATGACGGCGAAAGCGATGAAGAGGATCTCGCCCCGGGCGGGGAAGGGCGACTTGTCGTCCGTGGTCAGCGGGATGGCCAGGGCGAGGGCCACGGAGGCCACGCCGCGCATCCCGGACCACCACATCACGAGGGTCTCCCGCCAGTTCGTCAGGATCTCCTCGTCGATGTCGCGGCCCTTGTGCAGCCTCCTGGCCAGCCAGGCGGCGGGCAGGAGCCACGCCAGGCGAACGCCCACCACGACGGCGATGACGACGCCGCCGATGCCGAGCATCTCGCCCCAGCGGCCGTAGGCGGTGCTGATGGCGTTGTGGAGTTCGAGGCCGACGAGGCCGAAGGCGACGCCGGTGACGAGGGTGTCGACGATCTCCCAGAAGGTGTGCCCCGCCAGCCGCCCCAGGACGTCGTCGGCGTCGCTCGCGAACTCGGCGAGGAAGAGCGCGGTGGTCAGCACGGCGAGCACCCCGGAGCCCTTGAGCTCCTCGGCGAGGACGTAGGAGACGAACGGCACGAGCAGGGTGAGCCCGATCTGGAGCGTGGGGTCGCCGAGGACGTCCATCAGCCGCTTGCAGATCCAGCCGAGGGCCAGGCCGACGCCGACGGCCACCACGGCGGAGAACACCAGCTCGCCGGCCGCCCTGGGCAGCGAGAAGCTGCCGCTGACGGCGGCCGCGACGGCCACGTGGTAGAGCACGATGGCGGTGACGTCGTTGAAGAGCCCCTCCCCCTCCAGGATGGAGACGAGGCGGCGGGGCAGCCCCAGGGAGCCCGCGACGGCGGTGGCGGCCACGGGGTCGGGCGGGGCGACGAGCGCGCCCAGCGCCACGGCGGCGGCCAGCGAGATCCCGGGCACGATCGCGTTGGCGACGGCGGCGACGGCTGCGGTGGTGACGAAGACCAGCGCGACCGCGAGCAGGAAGATCGGCCGCCGGTTGGCGGCGAACTGCCGCCAGGAGGTGCGCTGGGCGGAGGCGTAGAGCAGGGGCGGCAGGACCAGCGGGAGGATGAACGCCGGCGGGATGTCGACGTTCGGCACGAACGGCAGCAGCGCCAGGACGATCCCGCCGAGCGTCATCAGCACCGGCGACGGCAGCCCGAGCCGGTCGCCCAGCGGCACGGTGACGAGCGCACCCAGCAGCAGGACGAACAGCAGGGCGAGCTGGTCCACGGATGCCCTCCGGGCGGGTGGGTACGGGTGTGACTGCCGGGGCCGTTCCCCCAGCCTGCCTCACCCGCCGGCCGCCCGCCCTCCGGGCCGTTCTCCGGGGGTTCTCCGGGCCGTTCTCCGTCCGGGCGGCTACGCGCTCTCGGCGCGCACCGTGTCCAGGGCGTACTGCAGATCGTCGGGGTAGTCGCTCTCGAACTCCACCCAGCGGCCGTCCGAGGGGTGCTCGAAGCCGAGGCGCACGGCGTGCAGCCACTGGCGGGTGAGCTTCAGCCGCTTGGCGAGGGTGGGGTCGGCGCCGTAGGTCATGTCGCCGACGCAGGGGTGCCGGTGGGCGGACATGTGCACACGGATCTGGTGGGTGCGGCCCGTCTCCAGCTTGATGTCCAGCAGGCTGGCGGCCCGGAACGCCTCGATGAGGTCGTAGTGGGTCACCGACGGCTTGCCGTCGGCGATGACGGCCCACTTGTAGTCGTGGTTGGGGTGCCGGCCGATGGGGGCGTCGATGGTGCCGCTCATCGGGTCCGGGTGGCCCTGGACCAGCGAGTGGTAGCGCTTGTCGACCGTGCGCTCGCGGAACTGCTGCTTGAGCAGGGTGTAGGCGCGCTCGGACTTGGCGACCACCATCAGGCCCGAGGTGCCGACGTCCAGGCGGTGGACGATGCCCTGGCGCTCGGCGGCACCCGAGGTGGAGATGCGGTAGCCCGCGGCGGCGAGGCCGCCGATCACGGTGGGGCCGGTCCAGCCGGGGCTGGGGTGCGCGGCCACGCCCACCGGCTTGACGATCACGACGATGTCGTCGTCGTCATGGATGATCTCCATGCCCTCGACGGGCTCGGCGACGATCTGCACCGGCGCGGGCGCCGCGGGCATCTCGACCTCAAGCCAGGCGCCGCCGGTGACCCGGTCGGACTTCCCGGCCGCGGCCCCGTCGAGCTGGACCTTGCCCGCGGCCGCCAGCTCGGCCGCCTTGGTGCGGGAGAAGCCGAACATACGGGCGATCGCGGCGTCGACGCGCTCGCCCTCAAGGCCGTCGGGAACAGGCAGGGCGCGGATCTCGGGAATGGTGCTCACCCGTCGAGTATGACGGACGGGCGCGGCATCCCCGCCCCGGGCCTCGGCCGGGGGCCCGGCCCCGGTGGGCCGGGGGCTCAGTCCTGGTGGACGGTGCCGTCCGGGTCAAGGCCCCGGAAGGAGAGGATCACGATCAGGAAACCGCCGCAGACGATCGCGGAGTCGGCGAGGTTGAAGACGGCGAAGTGGGCGGGCGCGATGAAGTCCACCACGCCGCCCTGGAAGCCGCCGGGCGAGCGGAACAGCCGGTCGGTGAGATTGCCGAAGGCACCGCCCAGCAGCAGGCCGAGCGCGATCGCCCACGGCATGCTGTGGAGCTTGCGGGCGATCCGGGCGATCGCCACGATCACGGCGGCGGCGATGACCGTGAAGACGACCGTCATCGCCTCGCCGATGCCGAAGGCCGCGCCCCGGTTGCGGATCACCTCGAACTGGAGCCAGGTGCCGAACACCTGGATGGGGTCGTGATGCTCCAGCTGGGCGACCACGAGGAGCTTGCTGCCCAGGTCGAGGAGGAACGCGAAGGCGGCCACGGCCAGCAGCGTCCCGATGCGCCGCGGGCCCTTGGGCGCGCTCTCTTCACCGGCCGTCGCCGTCGCCCCGGTGGGCTCGGTGGGCCGTCCGGCCTGTTCCGCCTCAGTCACGTGAGTCCCTGGATGTCGTCCCTGCTGGCTGAGGACGAGGGTACGGCACTTGGTGCGGGGCCGGTCAGCGACGTTCCTGTCGCTGCTTGCACTCCACGCAGAGCGTGGCGCGGGGAAATGCCTGCATACGGGCCTTGCCGATCGGTTTGCCGCAGTTCTCGCAGAGGCCGTACGTACCGGCGTCCAGGCGTTCCAGCGCCCGCTCGGTCTGCTCCAGCATCTCCCGGGCGTTGGCGGCGAGGGCCAGTTCGTGCTCCCGGGTGATGTTCTTGGTGCCGGTGTCCGCCTGGTCGTCGCCCGCGCCGTCGCCCGAGTCGCGCATCAGGCCGCTGATCGCGGCCTGGGAGGCCTCGATCTCGTTGCGCAGCCGCATCGTCTCGCTCATCAGCTCGGTGCGGGCCTCGGCCACCTCCGCCGGGGACCAGGGCTCCTCCCCCGGTCGTACGGCGAGCTCGCCGGGCGCGACCGCGGCCGTGCCCGCGCCCGCGCGGGCCCCCGGCACCTTCTTCGCGGCCTGCCCCATGGTCTTCTTCGCAGCCACCGTCCTGGCTCCCGTCTCCTCAGCGGACAGCTCATCGGCGGCCGCGCCCTGCCGGGCCCGGCCGCCCTTCTTCGCTGGTGCGGTGACCTCGGCGGCTCCGCCCTTACGGGCCGCCGCGGCCGTGGCCACCGTGGCAGTCTTCCCCGCCGCGGCGCTTTCTCCCGTGCGGTTGGATTTTTTGGCCGGGGCGGGCCCCTTGGCGGCGGCCGCCGCCTTCTTGGCAGGAGCCTTCTTCGGTACTGGGGTGCCCTCCTTGACGGCGGCGCGGCCCTTCGCCGGCGCGGCCGCCTTCTTGGCCGGGGCCCCCTTCTCCCCCGCCGGAGCGGCCTCGGCGCCGCCTCGCGCGCTCCCCGAGGGGGCGGCCTTCGCGGCCTTGGCCGTCTTGGCCGCGGCCTTGGTCGTTCCGGCCGCCTTGGCCGCCGTACCGCCGGAGGATGCCGCGGCCTTGGACGCGGCGGCCGACCCGGCTTTCGCGCCGGAGGCGCGCTTCTTGGTGGTGGGGGTGGCCTTGGGGGCGGCGGCGCGCCCGTTCGCGGGAGCGGCTTTCGCCGCCTTCGCGGCCTTCTTGGCGGGAGCGGCCTTCGGGACGGGGGCACCCTCCGTGGCGGCGACGTGCCCCTTCGCCGGAGCGGACTTCGCCGACTTCGCAGCCTTCTTCGCGGGAGCCGCCTTCGGGGCAGGGGTGCCCTCCTCGGCGGCGCCATGCCCGTTCGCCGGGGCGGCCTTCCCGCCGGTGGCCTTCTTCTTCCCCGCCGGGGCGGCCTTGGCGGCCTTCTTGGCCTGGGCCGGCTTCTTGCCGGGCGCGGACGCCCCGCCCGTGGTCTTCTTCGTGGTCTTCTTCGTGGTCTTCTTCGCGGCCCCTGACCCTGTCGTCCTCGCGGCGGCCTTTGGCTTCGCGGAAGCGGTCTTCTCCGGCGCCGCAGCGCCCTTGGCCGGGGCGGCCTTCGCCGCCTTCGCCGCCTTCCCGGCCGCGGACGAGGCGTTCGCCTTCCCGCCGGCCGAAGCCGGCTTCGCGGCCGGCTTCGCGGCCGATGCCGCCTCCCCCGCAGGCGCAGGCGCAGGCGCAGACGCAGCCGAACCCGTCGACTTCTCCGCCATGGCCGCGATCCCTTCACATTTTATGATCTTGGGCGCAAATCGTGCGGGAACGATAAATCGCCCGGGCCCCCTCGGCAACGGGGCTCGCCGGTCTCGCCCTCCACGCCCCGCCTCCGGCCCCTTGTCGGTCGGCCGCCCCATCGCGCGCCCCGTACACTGGGCGCAGCGAGAGGCGTGGAAGGGACCAGTAGCGCCGCACGCAGCCATCAGCGATCCGGGGACGGTGCGAGCCCGGAGGTGTGCGCGGAGTGAGGATCAGCCCGGAGCCGCCGGAAGAACGTCCCGCCGAGGGGCCAGTAGAACCGGCTTCGCGACCCTAACGAGGGGGCTGGAGACGGAGAGCGTCTGCGGCCAAGGAGGGTGGTACCGCGGGAGCGCGCAGCGCGTCTCGTCCCTCCGACGGACAGTGCGATGACGTTCCGCCGGAGGAAGCCCATGACGCAGTACCGCCAGGTACCCGCACAGGTCGACCTGCCCGCCCTCGAGCACGCGGTGCTCGACTTCTGGCGCGAGCACAAGACCTTCACCCGCACCCTCGACCAGTCCGAGGGCCGCCCCGAGTGGGT